>JAFGLA010000103.1 GCA_016928295.1 Opitutales bacterium | reverse complement strand
ATCCCGATTCACCTCGCCTCACGTTACGGTTTTTCCCTCGAAAATACATCCTGCCTCCTCGGTCCGCCAATTTCCAAACACTCCCTAGTTTACAAAAATGAATAGTGCCCAATTACAACGCATTGTCAGCTAAAAGAGCCTCATTGCGCAGTATTATCCTTATGGGACTCTATACTACTGCTCGTTCACGCGGTAGCCGACGCCACGGACTGTCTCGATGATGGCGGACTGGTTGCCCAGCTTTTCCCTGAGGCGGCGAACGTGAGTGTCTATTGTGCGCGTCTCGGTGTCCGTATCGTAATTCCAGACGTTTATGAGAAGCATGTCTCGCGACTGCACGCGCCCTTTGCGTTCCATTAGAAGGTTGAGCAGCTTGAACTCTGTGGCGGTAAGGTCCACGGGGTCTCCGTTAACGCTCACCGAGTGCCGTTCCTGATCCAGCACCACCTCCCCTGCCCTGAGCAGTTGACCCTCCGGTGCCTTGCCTGTGGACACCCGCTTCAAAAGCAGGCCAACGCGCAGCACAAGTTCCTTCACGTCGAAGGGCTTGGCAATGTAGTCGTCCGCGCCGCTTTCGAGGCCCCGAATGCGGTCTTCAGTGCTACCGCGCGCGGTCAGGAATATGACTGGCGAGTTACTCAAGTTCTTGTCTGCCCGTATCATACGACATATTTTGATGCCATCTAGCTCGGGCATCATTATGTCCAGTATGAACAGATCCGGGCGAAAGTCGCTTGCCTTGCCCATGATGAGCAGCGGATTGTTAATGACTTCCACTTCGTAGCCTTCCTTGCGGAGACGGTATGCGATAAGCTCTGTTACGTCCGGCTCGTCATCGACTACTAGTATACGTTTGGGCTGACTCATCGACATGGGCAACTGTGTTGTTGGTTATGTGACAAGTATTGCCACTGCGAGGGCAGAGCAATAGGTTTTATGTAACATGTTTGTAACGGGCATCATGCATTTCGTGACACAAATGACACCATTAGCAGGGAAATGTCTGCGGGGCTGACTCCGCTGATGCGCGAAGCCTGCGCAAGAGTCTCGGGACGGTGCTTTTCGAGCTTCTGGCGGCTCTCGTTGCGAAGGCCCCTCACCTTTCCGTAATCAAAACCCTGCGGGATGGCTATCTTCTCTATGTGCGAGAGTTTCTCCACCTGCTTGAGTTCGCGGTCGAGGTAGCCCTTGTAGCGCACGCGGTAGATGATTTCGTCGCGAGTGGAGGCGGAGAGCGCGTGAAAGTCGGCCGACGCAGGCGAGGCATCGCCACCGCGGCGGATATAGTCCCCCAGCCTGCCCCCGGGCGCGGGAATCTGTTCGAAGCGTTCGGTCCAATTGCGAACCTTGGCAATCTTCTCTTTCACGAGCTTCGCCCTACCCTCGTCCATGAGACCGAAGCGAATGGCGTGCTCGCCAAGGCGCAGTTCCGCCGAGTTGTGGTTCAACAAGAGTCGATGTTCGGCGCGACTTGTGAACATGCGATACGGCTCGAAGGTTCCCTTTGTCACAAGGTCGTCAATCAGCACACCGATGTAGCTTTCGTGACGCCCAAGAATAAAAGGCGGTTCGCCTCGGACCTTCAGCGCGGCGTTCACGCCCGCAACCAGTCCCTGTCCGGCGGCCTCCTCGTAACCGGACGTTCCGTTAATCTGGCCCGCGAAGAACAACCCTTCGACGGCGCGCGTCTCCAGCCATGCGTGAATCTGCGTCGGCTGGGCAAAATCGTATTCGACAGCATATGCAGGACGCATCATAACGGCATTCTCAAGCCCTGGGACGCTGTGCAAAATCTTTTGCTGCACGTCGAACGGCATACTTGTCGAAAGACCGTTGATATACCACTCGTCCGTATTTCGCCCCTCTGGCTCGAGGAACAAGCGGTGGCGCTCGTGATTTGCGAAGCGAACCATCTTGTCTTCAATACTCGGGCAATAGCGCGGACCTACGCCGCTTATTTCGCCGCCGTAAAGCGCCGAGCTTTGCAGGTTCTCCATTATGACGCGGCGAGTTTCGTCGCCGGTATAAGTCATCCAACAGGAAAGCTGCTCGCTCCCCGGAAGCCAACCCGCCTTGCGCATTCCCCGCCCTTGTTCCACGTGGAACAGAAGGCGCTCGGCCAAGTCCAGCGAAGGCGACTGTTCCACGTGGAACAAATCGTCAGGCAGACCGCGCGTGTCGTAAAAAGCGAAGAGAAGAGGGCGTTCATCGCCGGGCTGCTCTTCCATTACGGAGAAGTTGACGCTGCTGCCGATTACACGCGCAGGCGTGCCCGTTTTCAGCCGTTCCAGCTCGATTCCGGCTTCTTTCAGGCTGCCCGAAAGGGTCAACGCGCTGAAGTCCCCGGAGCGTCCGCCTTCGGTCTTGTTCCTGCCAATATGCATGAGGCCGCGCAGGAAGGTGCCCGTTGTTACGATGACCGTTTTGGCGTAAATATCTGCACCAATGGTGGTTCCGACGCCTTTGACTTTGCCGGCAGAGTAGTGGAGTTTGCTTACAATGGCCTGAAACAGATGCATATTTGGCTGCAATTCCAGCACATGCTTCATGCGAAACTGGTAGGCTTTCTTGTCGCATTGGGCACGTGGCGCCTGCACGGCGGGGCCTTTCGACTCGTTCAGCATGCGGAATTGAATGGCCGTAGTGTCCGTATTTATGGCCATTTCTCCGCCTAGAGCGTCGATTTCTCTTACGATATGCCCCTTGGCTTGCCCGCCGATCGACGGGTTGCAGCTCATTTTGGCTATCGTGTCGATGTTGCCCGTGATGAGCATAGTGCGCATACCCATGCGCGCGGCGGCCAGTGCGGCTTCGCAGCCTGCGTGCCCGGCGCCACATACTATCACGTCGTAGGGTTCTAATTCAGTTCCAATCATTTACCAATGCAGAAAGAGGAAAATACAAGGTCCAGTACGCGCTCGTGGTCCACTCGGCCAACAATTTGTTCCAAGGCGGAGAGGGCGGCACGAAGGTCGCTCGCGGCAAGCTCGGCAGGTTCATGCGAGCGCATCTTTTCGAGCGCAAGCGCGATGTTGTCGCTCATGGAACGCAGCGCCTCGGCGTGTCGCGCACTCACAAGAACGTCGTCCTGCCCGGGCACGCGACAGCTAGATTCAATGGTTTGAGCGATGACCCCACGCAATTCTTCCACGCCATCACCGTTAAGCGCGCTTATGCGAACGTGCTTCGCGTCTGGCATTATGTCTGAAAGCTTCACGCTGTCGGGAAGATCGCATTTGTTCTCAACCACAATCAAGCCAGCCCTGTTTGACAGCTTTTGCACCTGCTCGGGAACTTCTCGATAGGGTAGGGGAGTCGTGCTATCCAATACCAGTATAACAATATCTGCGTGTTCAATCTGATTAAGGCTCTTCTCGATGCCCTTGTTCTCAACCTCACCTGCACCGATGCGCAGGCCCGCGGTATCCACAACGCGCAAAAGATGCCGCCCGACCAACAGGCGCTCTTCAATGTAGTCACGCGTCGTGCCTGGCTCGGCGCTGACTATTGCCCGGTCTTCGCCAACCAACGCGTTCAGCAAGCTACTCTTGCCCGCGTTAGGCAGGCCCGCAATTACAGTTTTTGCGCCGTCGCGGAGCATGGCAGAGTAGGGGGCCGTGGCGATGAGTAATTTCGCAGCTTTCTGCAATGCAACAAGTTCTGCAATCGGGCCTTCGCTGCTCTCAGGCGGCAAGTCGTCTTCAGGAAAGTCGATATATGCCTCGGTGTAAGCTACAACGTGCAGAAGCTTGTCGAGCAGTGCATTTACCGCAGTGCCGACTGAACCGTCGAGCTGCCTGCGAGCGGCCTCAAGCGCGGCCTCGCACCTTGCACTTATAATATCCTGCACGGCCTCGGCCTGAGTGAGGTCCATCTTGCCGTTCAGGAAGGCGCGACGGGTAAACTCCCCGGGTTCAGCAGGACGGCAGCCGCGCCGCAGAAGGTCGTCAACGATTTGCCTGACAATCAGCGGGTTGCCATGACAGGAAATTTCCAGCATGTCCTCGCCAGTATATGAAGAGGCGGCAGGGTAGGGGATAAAAACGCAGCGATCGAGCAAAACGCCATCAGCCGCCTTGTACGCCCCGTAAAACGCTTTTCGAGGCAAAACGGGCCTGTCCCCTGCGAACTCCTCAGAAATGCCCGTACAGAGCGGTCCAGAGAGTCTGACAATTGCGAGCGCGCTCTCACCGGCAGGGGTTGCCGCCGCTACAATAGTGTCTCCATCGCTGTACATGCGCGTATTTTCACTCAGACAACAACTCTGCGCAATGCACATTATACATGCGACCGCCAAGCCGATGAACTTTTTCAAAAGCCAGTTAAGCCGCAAACGCCATCTCCATGGATATGATGTAAATATCAATAACAGATATTCCGTGATATATAATATCACAGTTTATTTATTCTCTTATTCACATCGATAAATCTGCGTGCAAACAATCTGACAAATAATCCTGCTCCTCAACGGGTTTCCACGTGGAACAATTTGTGAATAACTTGGGAGCAACTCACATTTATCCTCCAAGCAGAACAAAAAGCACTACAATGCACCTTATCAAACACGACTTTAGCCAGCCAGTACAAGGAATTGCGAATCCATCCGTTGAACGCAGTCAGCCCCAGCATCGTTGTGAGTTATTGCATATCTCTAAAGGCCACCTCTAATAACTTTGATTTCTGCTGCCAACGGTCTTTGGGAGGGTGTCCCCCCCCCTTTTTTGAAGGGCTTTGCCCTTACGGCGATTTCATTCGCCTATCCCAAGACAGTCAATGTCGATGCGCAGAGCATGTGTGGTACAGGAAGTTCACCGGATTTTTCCAATACTACTTACTTCCGAAGCCTTGTCATCCATCCTCAAAATCCTCGTTCTCGCTACGAAACCAGTTGTTAGAGCTGGCCTAAACAGAGAGATCTCTTAACCACAGATTACACAGATATTCACAGATTGCAGAAGGATGAGGACTTGAATTGCCAGCCGCCCCTCCACCTCTCAATCAACATACATTGCCAGAGGATGGCACGGCCATAGCGCGTCTATTCCCTCGGCCATATCCTTGCTGGGAAGCACATACATACAAAAAGGCCGCGACTCCTTGCGAAGCCACGGCTCTTTGAAAACAATGTGTTCTTCGTGCTACTTGACGAAGCGGTCCTTTACGTCGAGCCAACGCTCGATGCTGACAATTTCCCACTCCTCGCTGTCTGTTGCGATGTTGAGTGTGGCAGTCTCGCCGACCTTCTTTGACAAGATGCTCTGACCGAGCGCCGTCTGGTAGGAGAGGATGCTGCGCTCCGGATCGCTGTCCCATGCGCCCAGAATGGCGAAGCAAGCCTTGCGCTTCTTGTCCGCGACGGCCTTGAGCGTAACCACGCTGCCCACGCCCACGTTGTCGGTGGGGGAGTCTTCGAAGCTCGTCATCTGCGCTCGGGAAAGTTCTGCCTCCAACTGGTCCTTGCGTGCAAGCAAGGTTTCCTGCTCCTGACGAGCCATCTTGTATTCCGCGTTTTCACGAAGGTCGCCATGCTCGCGAGCCGTGGCAATAGCCTCCTTGTTTTCGGGAATCTTCTTGGACACGAGCAAGTCGTATTCCGCCTTGCGAGCCGTATAGCTCTCCTCGGAAACGATGAGCGCACGCTGCTTTGCAGTCGCGCCGCCCTGGTCCACAAGACTCTGGATAGTCGGGTAAAGCTTGATGAAACGCGCCAGAATGCTCTTCTTGGACAACTCCTCGAAACCCTGATTCAACATCAGCATCGTGGCGAGGTCCGTGGCCGTCTCCTGCGAAGCATTCTCCAGAAGCTCGGAAATGAGCTGCGCATCGTCGCTCACTGCGTCAGCAAGAGCGATACGACGGGTGCTTGCGTTCTGAAGTGCCTCGTAATCAATGGCATAAAACACAGCGGAAAGCAGGCGCGGATTGAGGATATTGGCCATCAACTCTCCGTACTTGCGGCTCTTGCGGTTACGAATAATCCACAACAGCAAAGGCCCGCGCAGATTCTGCTCGTTGAGCCAACGCTCCAAAGTCTCCGCGACTTCCTTCTCCAAGTCCTGCTCCAAGAGATAGTTCACACACTCTGTGGTGAACTTGCCGGAACTGTTCTTAAGAAGCTCGAAGTGAATCTTCACCCACTCGTCAACGAAAGTGCGCTCGATAAGGTTCAGGTAACGCTTGTAGTGCGTGCCCGGAATGCTTTCGGCAAGATTGGAAAGGCTTGGCGACTCGCGCAACAGGTCCGCCGAACGCGGCTCGATCTGCTCGGGGTCTTCGTGAATGAAGCGGGCAAGGTCGTTACGCACCCAAAGGCCGTATAGACGCTCGCCCTCGGTCAGCACCTTCGTCTCCTTTAGCGAAAGGGTAAGCTCGCGCAAAATCTCGGGCAGTGCTTCCTTGATGTCCTCGTGCTTTACGGACAGACCCAAAAGACGCGCCGCGTGGGCGATCTTCTTGTGCGGGTTCTTGGTCTCGAAAAACTCGTCCATCACCTCGTCCTCGGCGCGCACAGGCTCGTCGCGCAGGACAAAAGGATCGCTCTTGCGGGAGGGCACGGCAATGCGGGGGTCCTTGATAAGGAGCTTTCGCGTTGCCAGCCACCACTTCTTGAAGCGACGGTCTCCCAGAATGCGCTGAAGCTGACGCTCAAGCTCGCTCTGGCTGGCGCAGTTGTCGGGACAATGGGAGAGAACCTCGACGACAAGGTCGGTCGGGTTCTTCTTGATCATCTCCTCGATGATTTCCGGCTCCTCGCGCTGGCGCACAAGAACGCTGTTGGCCGGAAGAACGTCCAGCTTGTCAACGCAGAAAGCCGGGTCCATCTGGTGGCCCTTGCGGTCTCCGTCCTCAAAGTCTATGACAAGGCGCTGGGTCTTTTCGTCGTAATCCTTGATTACGCCCATACCCCAGCTACGATGGATGCAGTAGGCTCCCGGCTGCATCGCTTCGAGCTTCTCTTGTGCACCTTTTAGATCAGGATGCTTGCTGACGAGCAATTCGATGGCTTCTTTGTTCATGCTGAGAAACAAAGAGTCTCAAACAAAGCACCCATGAAGGTCAATAAAACAAAAACGCTTCAAGAAGCATCTTCCGCCCGAGGGTGGAACGAAGCCGTACGCCTGACGGGCATTTATCTAGAAAGACCCGGGCGCGCGGACGAGCTTCTGGGCACCGCCAGACGCGGCATGGACGACAGGGATTTCGCACGCTGCCAGAACCTATTTTACGCTGTTGTAAGGAACCTGTCACTTTTGCGTTCCGCGATGGACTCTCTGTGCCCGCGAAGCCCCACGCAGAGCGCGATCGCGCTACTTTACGTGGCAGCGGCGGAACTGCTCGAAGCGGGCACCGACACGGGCGCAAAAGCACTGGTTACGCACCACGCCGTCACCCGTGCTTCGGAGCTGCTTCCGGCAAGGATGAAAGGCTTTGTAAACGCCGTCATGCGCCGCCTGCCGGAGGCACTCGAAAACGAGCCAGAAAAAAAATCCGACCCACTGGAAAAACTTGCTCTAAAATACAGTCATCCGCTCTGGCTCGCAAAAAGATGGGAGCGCGATTTCGGAATTGAAAACACAAAGTTCCTCCTGGAATGGGATCAGACACCAGCCGAAGCCTACATCAGACTGGAAGAAGGCGTCGCTGCGCCAGCCAGCCTGAAGGCGAGCCGGTGGACCGGCTACTACACCTATCAGGGAGGGGGAGGCTGGGGTGAAATTGCAGACCTGCTCTCGGCGAGGCGCGCCTATGCACAAGACCCATCCACACGCCTTTGCGTGGACACTCTGGCCCCACAGGCAGGAATGCGCATTCTGGATCTCTGCGCCGCCCCCGGGGGCAAGGCGCGGCAACTGCTCTCGCGCATGGACGAAGGACAACTGGTCTGTGTGGACCTACCCGGGGCACGCTGCAAACGCCTGCGCGAAAACCTTGCCGGACTGGACAACGAGCGCATGAAAGTCAGCATCGTGGAAAGCGACGTATTCGAGCTAAGCGCAGAAAAGTTCCGCTCGCTCAACCTGCCCGAAAGCTACGACGCGGTGCTCCTCGACGCGCCATGCTCGAACACAGGCGTGCTGCGCCGCCGCCCCGACGCGCGCTGGCGCCTCAAAGAAACGGACATAAGCTCCTGCGCCGCTCTTCAGGCAAAGCTCCTGACCAAGGCAGCAACATTTGTGAAAGAAGGCGGGCGCATTGTGTACAGCACATGCAGCATAGACCCGGAAGAAAACGCGCTCCTTGTGGACGCATTTCTAAAAACCAACGCCGACTTTTCTGAATACGCCCGCGTGCAAGCCCTCCCGTGGAAAGACGAGCACGACGGAGCAGGCGTATCCGGCCTGAAAAGAAACTGAACCCAGCCCAAAGACAAGCGACAGCGCCTGCACCGGCGCTTTTGCTTAAGTTATACCCATTGTGCCGATATATCCGTGTCGCAGTGTCGAAAAAGAGCTGAAACTGGAAACGTAACACAACCTTGTCATGTCAACCCTGAGTCTTGGAGCAGTCACAAGGAACACGCTGAGGGAATTGCAAACCGCTCAGAAGCTCCTTGATATATCCACAGAAAGGCTCACGTCAGGGTTGAGAGTCCGCAGCTCGCTGGACAACCCGGGCAGCTACTTTGCATCCGCCTCTTACAACGACAGGGCGGACATGCTTACCGTACGCCTTGATGGCATGAGCGAAGCGGTTCAGTCCATCAAAATCGCCGACGACGGCATAACGAGCATCAGCAATTACATAGAACAGATTAAAGGCGTAATAAGCGACGCACTTTCCACAACCGACGCGGACAACAGACGCGCCCTTGGCGAACAGTTCAACGAAATGCTCGTACAAGTGAGCAGCATTGCCAAGGACAGCAGTTACAGCGGCATCAACCTACTTGCCGGCAACGACTACATGGACGTGCACTTTTCCGAGCGAATCGGCAACTCCACCCTGCGCGTTGGCGGCGTGAACATCCAGTCCGGCAGCAAGGAACTGGGCAGCAACGGCGAATTGGATGCATCTGCCGTGACTTACGGCGAAGTTGTGAGCGACGAGTTCGGCGTTACAAGCTATGTGGTAAGCAGCTACGCGCTAACCTTCGACAACTGGGGCGACAGCGTAGCCGGCATCAAGAGCGCAGGCGAAAGCGGCGACGACTGGGAAATAGACTGGGGAAGCGACGATTATCAGGACCAGTTGACAGTCCTCACAAAACAGGTCGAAAAGCTGCAATCCTCGCTCAAGGCCATGTCCTCGATATACGCGACAGACCTTTCGGTAATAACTGCCCGTCAGGACTTTACCACGAAAATGAAAACCATCCTGAAAGATGGTGCCACGGCCCTTGTCGGCGCGGATCTGAATGAAGAAGCCGCAAAAGTGACAAGCCTCAAGACGACCGTCTCACTCGGAGTCGAAGCTCTGGCCCTGTCCTCCCAAAAAAGCCAGATCGCGCTGCAACTTATCGGCGGATAAAGGGCAAAGGCCCATCAAAACGGCAATACAAAGCCGACAATAAGCAAAGCGTGCCCCTGTCGCGTTGACGCAAGGCGCCGTATGCTTCTTAAGAAAGTTCGCGCTTCCATGTTTGGGGCTGCGACTCTATTATTCGGGTTAGGTCGTGATGCGTAGGGATCGTCCTGAAGCATTTGCGGCCCGGGGAACGGCTGACAATTTGCGGACCAGATTCGCACATGCAACATTCGCGCCCCAGTCTCTCCCCACTCGAAACTCAAGCTGACACATGGGCGAACCCGAAGTCGAAATCCAGCTCCTGACCCTTGCCGCTGCAATCGCCGGCGGTGGGCTGTTGATGGTAATTGCCCGCGTGAGCCGCATTCCGGCAATCGTACTGCTACTTTGCGGAGGCGTGCTCCTTGGGCCTGAATACTGGGGCTTTGTCCAGCCAGGCTCGCTAGGCGAAATCTTTCAGTCAATTGTGGGGCTGGCCGTGGCGCTGATTCTCTTTGAAGGCGGCCTCACGCTCGACCTCAAAGGCTACCGCGCAGTCGGCAGCACAATAGGCAGGCTGCTCACAATCGGCGCACTAATAACATGGTTCAGCACCGCGGCGCTAATCTGGCTTTTTTACCGCTTTCCCTTCCCGCTTTGCATGCTCGCGGGCAGTCTTGTCATCGTGACGGGGCCGACTGTCATCCAACCGATATTGAAACGCATCCGCCTCAAGTGGAGCCTGCACAACATCCTGCACTGGGAAGGGGTCATGATAGACCCGATTGGCGTCTTTCTGGCCGTAATGACCTTCGAGTGGGCCATCGGAGGCACAGGGCAGGAAGCTGTGGCAAACTTCGGCCTGCGCTTCCTGGTCGGCGCCGGAATAGGAGTCCTCGGCGGCGAACTCGTTTACCGGCTCCTGCGCTGGGTGCCAGAAGAGATGCTGAACGTCTTCACAATCGCCTGCGCGGTTCTGATCTATGCCCTTGCCGAGCACACGATTGCCGAATCCGGCCTTTTGTCCTCCACGCTCGCGGGCCTTGTCGTTGGCGCGCATCAGCCCAAATCGCTGAAGGTGATACGGGAGTTCAAGGGCATATTGACAGATTTGCTAATAGGGATGCTTTTCATCCTGCTGGCGGCGCGGCTCGAAATCGCCCAGTTTATCGAGTTCGGCAAACACGGCGCATGGCTCATTGCAGCCTTTCTGCTCGTTGTCCGCCCCCTCGTCATCGCAGCTTGTACACACAAGGCCGGCTTTTCTGTTCGGGACAGAATATTCCTAAGCTGGGTGGCTCCGCGCGGAGTCGTGGCCGCGTCGATGGCCTCGCTGTTCTCCATCGCGCTTGAAAGCCGCATGGAAAATGCGCGCTTCCTCGAAACCTTCACATACTCGGTCATCGTCAGCACGGTAGTTCTTCAAGGCTTCAGCGCGGCGCCGCTTGCAAGAATCCTCCGCCTTCAGGAAAAGCACCCCACCGGCTGGCTCATTATCGGAGCGCATCCCCTTGGGCGCGCCGTGGCGGACTTTTTGCGAAAAGTGGCCAAGCTGCACGTAGCGATTGTGGACGTAAACCGGACAGCCATTGCCGACGCGCAAAAAGAAGGCTTCGCGGCGTTTCAAGCGGACGCTCGCGAAGTGGACGCCATCGAGCGAAGGCCAGAAATGAGCGGAGTGGGGCAGGTAATCGCGTTTACCGACAACGAGGACTTGAACGAACTTCTATGCTCCCGATGGGCGGAAAGCATGGGCAAGGACAACGTTTACCGCTGGTCCTCCGGCAAGAGCGGCCTCTTGCACCGCGGCAAACGCGAAGGCGGACGCAGCGTGTGGACATGGATGCCAAAGCCCGGAATCGTGTCGAGCGAGCTGCTCCTTGGAGACGCTCACATGCGCCTCTACAACAGCGTTCCCGCGCACACTAGCGGCCACCTTGTGCCCGTGGCGGCGCTCATCGGCAGCAAGCTCATGCTGGACCCGAACACATCTTTAAAAAAGCTGAAGGGCAGTGAAATGCAAGTACTTTGCCTTGAAAGGGTTTACGACCCGCTTATGAACGCAATCCGGCCCGAGCTGCTGCTAAGGGTGGACGTATTAAGCCGCGACGAACTGTTCCGCAAACTGGCCAAGGCCGTCTGCGATGTCGAACCCGGACTTGATTCCAAGGAACTGTTCCGCGCAATCGGCGAGAGGGAAGAGCAGATGCCCTCGAACCTCGGGCACGGCGTGGCCATGCCTCATGCGCGACTCCCGGGCCTGAAAAGCATGGTTTGCGCAATAGCAAACCTTGTCCATCCGCTCGCGTGGGAAGGCGGGGAGCCTGTGCGCATCGTGTTCCTCGTGCTAAGCCCCGAAGACGAACCGGAGGCACACCTGTCCCTGCTTGGCGAAATTGCGCGCCTTATGAGCGACAAGGCAGTGCGCGATGAACTGGTGCAGGTGACAAACCTGCCCAGAATGCTTCAGATAATACAGGATCGAAATGCAAAGAAGTAGGCGAACAATCGCGCAAGCGCCTCAAAACGAGTGCCGTTCTCTGAATTATTTCTTCCAAACAATCCCGGCGTACGAGCTGGAAAGCGGTTCCATTTTGCGCCAAATTGCATAGCTATGCCGCCTTACAGTGCGCCATCTTGCAAAGTCATGCTCTTGCCCCGCCCAACCCGATGCCGCGTGGAAGGAACGCCTTTCGTTCGGCCCATGCGGCTGGCCTGCTCTGTTGAGAAGGCGGGTGCCATCGCCGGGGATGCGCAAGTCGCCGCCGCCCTGTTCGGAGCAACATGCGCAGTGGGCATCGCAGAAGACGCACCCTTCAGCATCCGCGTTTTGTACGATGACAAACTCGAAGGCGAAGCCTACGCTCTGTCGCTATCGGAAAAAAGCGGCGAAATCCGCGCCGCTACGGGGGCTGGCGTCCAACGCGCCTTTGCCACACTTGCCCAGATCTTTACAGGCAACGAAAACGGTCTGCTGCCCGCGCTCGAAATCGAAGACGCCCCGCAGCTTGCCCT
>JAFGLA010000102.1 GCA_016928295.1 Opitutales bacterium | reverse complement strand
GTTGGACAAGTCGCACACCGCACCGACGCCTGCGTGGCCGGAGCCTTCGATAATGATGGCGTCCTTGGCGTAAGCGGCTCGATCGAAAGCGCGGCACATGCGGTCCACAAGGTACCGGCGCTGCTTGGGATCTGTGAGAAAACGGCGGGTAAAGGTCGGGTCTATGGCGATGGGACTCATGGCCTCGATGGGCACGTCGGTCTCGAACACCGAGTCGAAGAGCACGCTGTCCTCGTCAATCATGAGGCCGCCAACTTCGACAAAACGCTGCCCTATGGGCTTTATGTAGCCCACGTGATTGAACATCGTGGAAAGGACAAAGTGCAGCCCAAGGCAGGACGTGGTCTTGCCTTCGTTCTGCCTTGTCGCGGCGACGAAAATGCGTGGCGTGGTGTGGTTTTCCGGCGACTCCAGAAGCGGGCGCTCTTCGTCCAGGACGAGGTTCGCGGGCTTGCGCCGGGCCTTGCTGCTATTGGCAGGATTCTGTGCCATAAAGGAAATGCCTGTCTATGGCCTGTGCGGCCACAATGATTGAGGTGCCAATGATGTCGTAGGCGTGCGCCCCGCGGCTGATCTCGGCACAGGGGCGGCTTAGGCCGGTAAGTATCTGCCCGTATCCGCGCGCTCCGGCAACAATTTGCACCATTTTGGACACGATGTTGCCGCAGTTCAGATCAGGGAACACGAGCACGTTCGCCTGCCCGCCAACAGGGGATTCCGCCACGCCCTTGATTGCCGCAACTTCGGGCACAAGAGCTGCGTCCACCTGAATCTCACCGTCGATACTGGCAGAAATGCCTTTCAGCTCTGCCTTTGCACGGGCCTTCACCACTGCGTTGCGCACCCTTGCCACGCCTGCGGGCAAAGGATCGCGTCTTGCGCGGGTTGCCCAGCTAAGCATGGCAACGCGGGGCATGGCTCCTGTGAGGTGCCCTGCAATGTCGGCAGTAGTAACGGCTATATCCGCCAGCTGGTCTTCGGTCGGTTCCGGAATTACGCCGCAGTCCGCCAGGAAGAGCGCCCCGTCAACGCCCAGCTTCTCGTTGTCCATGTCCAGCACAAGCATCGAGGAAGCCGTTTTGACGTGCTCCTGAAGCGGGACTATCTGAAAAATTGGCCTCAGCGCGCTGGATGCCTGCGTCGTGGCGCCGGAAACGAGAGCGTCGGCGCGGCCCGTCATGAGCATCATCGCGGCAAAGTAGTTCTTCTGAAGCAAGCGTGCGCGATTGCTGTCCACGTCAAACTGGCTGAAGCGGGGCAGTTCCTGAATCATGGGCAGGAACATGTCCAGATCTTCGCTGCGCTCCGGCTCAAGTATGCGGATTCCGTCAAGGCGCAGGTCGAGCCTCTCGGCGCGGTCCTTAATTTCGGCACGGTCGCCAAGCAGAATGGGCACACCTAGCCTGCGCGTGGCGAAACTCCGCGCAGCTTGAAGAATGCGCGGGTCACTGCCTTCGGGAAACACCACGCGCTTAGGGTGCCGTTGGAGTTTCTCCGCAAGTCTGTCGATCAGTGCCACGGTGGTCTAGAATGTCGCGTTAATACGGGGCAGGCAAGGATGTACATCCAGCAAGAGCCGGAAGCAAACAATGACTGCAAAAGTCTCACCCATGTTCCCTTCGACGAGCTACAGGAATGACCATTCCGACAACAAGGCCCAACCAATAACACTTGCGCATGGGCATACGCGCACGCCTAACCGACGGCGCTTGCCATGTTGAAGATGGGCAGGAACATGGCAATAACTATGCCGCCTACGACAACTCCCAGAAACACGATAATCAGGGGCTGCATCAGGCTTGTGAGAGCATCGACAGTGTTGTTCACCTCGTTGTCGTAAAAGTCCGCGACCTTGTCCATCATTCCGTCGACGTTGCCCGTCTGCTCACCGGCTCTTGCCATGTGTTTGACCGTAGGCGGGAAGTATGAAAGCTCGGCTACGGTGTCGGACAACTGGCCGCCCTGACTGATGTCGCGCGTAATGTCGCGGCAAGCCGACTCGATGTAACTGTTGCCGCTCGCCTTGGCCACGATTTCAAGCGCGCGCAGTATCGGCACGCCGCTTCGAAGAAGAATGGCGTAAGTGCGGCAGAAGCGGGAGATGGACACCTTCTGAATCAGCGAGCCAACTACCATCACGTGCCTAAGTATCTGATCTTTGATGATTCGCCCCTTGGGCGTTGCGGTAAAGTGCTTGATAGCCCATCCGATTCCGAACACGGCACCCGCAATGTAGAAGAAATTGCCCTGAATAAACTCGCTGATCCCTATGACAAACTGCGTGAACTCGGGCAGTTCCTTGCCAAAGTCGGAATACATCTCGGCGAACTTTGGTATGACAAAAATCATCAATACGCACACGAGCACGGTCGCAAGAACAATGACCGACACCGGGTACACCATCGCGCCCTTGACCTTTTTGGCCAGGCGGACGGAGTTTTCAAAGTAAACGGCAACCTTGCCCATCAGGCTTGCCAGTCCGCCAGACGCTTCACCCGCCTCGACCATCGAGATAAACAGGTTCGGGAACGCGCGCGGATATTTGGCCACGGCTTCGGAAAACGAGGTGCCGCTTGCGACATCGTTCTTGACCTCCCTGATTATGATACGAAACACGGGATGCTCGGTCTGCTCCTGCAAGGCGTCAAGCGCGGACACCAGCGCAAGACCTGCCTCCAGCATGGACGCGAGCTGCTGGGTGAATGTGCAAAGGACAGCCAGCTTGATCTTGGCCTTCTTGGCCTGCTTCTCGTAGGCGCGCTGCTTGGCGAGGCGCTGCCCCTCCATGAAGCTGACTTTCTGGGTCATGCCCTTGGGCTGAACCCGGACTCGGCTGGCCTGAATGGCTACATTCTGGTTTATTAACGGCATTTCGAGGAGTTCGATGCGGAGCCTAGCAACACAATCCCATCATGCAAAGCCTCTTGTGACAGTGCAGCCGCGATTTACCATAAATTAAAGCATCTCTGGGGAGTAATACGGGGAAATACCGAATACCACCCTATATCCTTCCAATGCAATGTAATTGCGCCCTGCCCTACTTCTTGCCCTTGCGCTTTTTCTGCGGGCGGACAGCAGCACCGGCGGGGCTGAAATCTATCAGGCGGCGCGCCCTGTCAACCTTGGCAATGCTTACGCGAAGAGTGTCGCCGATGCGGAAGCGTCTGCCGCTGCGGCGGCCTATGTAGCAGAGATTGTCCTGATCAAAGTGATAGAGGTCGTCCTTCAGTTCGCTCGCCGGAATCATGCCAAAGGTCATGCTCTCGGAGAGTTCCACGAAAAGGCCCCGCTTGCGAACGTCGGTAATAACCGCTTCAAAGCTAAGCTCCGGCTTACCAAGGCACTCCCGCTCAAAGTACTGGAGCTTCTTCATTTTCACGCTTTCGCGCTCGGCCTGCGTGGAATTCTGCTCGGTTATCGACAGGTGCGCGGCCAGCTCGTCCAATGCCGCCTTCGTGTAATGCGTTACATTGGCCGGAGCTGTGGGCGCACCCAGCTTGTTGAGGCGAAAGTCGAACACGCGGTGCACGGAAAGGTCGCTGTAACGGCGGATTGGCGAAGTGAAATGCGTGTAATCGCTCTTGTTCAGGCCAAAGTGCCCGTCGGCGTCCGCGCGGTAACAGGCCTGCTTGAGGCTGCGCAGAAACTCCGTGCGCAGGATGTGGCTTTGCGGGTGTGCGCGAATGAGGTCCAATGCGCGGCATAGCTCCTTGCGACCGGAAAGATCTTTCACATCCAGCCCCATTACGCGCAGATACTCGGCAAGCTCGGCCAGCTTTTCATCGTCGGGCTTGTCGTGCACGCGGTGGATCAAGGGGAGCTGTGCGCGGCGCAGATTGCGAGCGACGGCCTCGTTTGCCGAAAGCATGAACTCCTCGATAAGCTGGTGGCTCTCGTCGTATTCGAGCTTTTCAATGGAGCACGCATATCCGTCCTTGTCGATGTGAACGACGGTGTCAGGCATGTCCAGATCCAGAGAGCCTTTGAACATGCGCTCTGCGCGAAGGCGTTCGGCGAGCTTCCAGAGCGTGCGAATGTCCTTGTGCAGGGCCTCTAGCTCGGCATCGGATAGTTCTGTCAGGGCGCGTCCTGCGTGACCGGTTTCGTGAGAGGCGGGCACAGGCATGGCACGGATTTTCGCCACTTCTTTTTCGCGCAGGAATGCGATTGCCTGATGGTAGCTGAGCCTCTTGGCGCTGCAAATGACAGTGTTGGCAAAGGTGGTTTCTTCGGGCTTGAAGATTCCGTCCGCCCCATAGTGAAGGAATACGCTCTTTGTGAGCCTGTCCTTGCCTTCAACAAGGCTGCAAAGTCCGCTTGAGAGCTTGTGCGGGAGCATCGGGATTACCGTGCCTACCAAGTACGTCGAATTGCCGCGGCGGCGAGCTTCGGAATCGAGCATCGTCCCGGGTTTGACGTAATGGGATACGTCGGCAATGTGCACGCCGACGCGCCAGCCGCCCTCGGGCAAAGGCTCCACGCTCAGGGCGTCGTCAAAGTCCTTGGCCGTGTCCGGGTCTATCGTAAAAACGCGCACATCGCGCATGTCCATGCGGCCTGCGCGGTCTTCGGGAAGGACTTCGTCGGGGATGGAGCCAAGCTCCGCCTCGACCGCGGGGGGAAACTCCGGGTCCAGCTCGTACTGGTCGAGCAGGGCCTTGTATTCGGCATTGGGAGTGCGGGCCTTGCCGTAAGTGGTCAGCAGGGCGGCCTCGGGGTTCATGTGCGGATCGTCCCAGCTTTGCATCTCCACCTGCACGCAGTCGCCTGCTGCGGGCTTGGGGTCGAGCTTTGTATCCGAAGGGTCCGGGACGAGAAACTCGACATGCACGCGCGGGTCGTCCGCCGCGACGCTCCAGAAGCGGCCGCTGCGGCGCAAGGTACCGGAAAAGCGCGTGTGCTTGCGCTCTATCACATACATCACACTCGCGTAACGGGCAGGCGCGGTCGGGAGTCTTCGGGCGCGAAAACCGCGCATTGGCAGAACGCGCGCCAGAACGCGATCCCCGTGCAGGGCGGTACCGGTCTCGGAGTCCGCAATTTTGAGCGCGTCCGTTGCGGCGACCTTGTCCATGCCGTCGGGGAAGAACAGCGCGGGAGCGTGGCCAAAGTGGAAGTGAATCCTGCCGAAGGCCAGCTCTCCCACTCCCTTGGCAAGGCAGAGGCGTTCCTTTTTCATCACCACGACAAGGCCCGCCATTCGCAACTGGTCGATAAGATCTCGAAAGGCTTCCTGCCCTTCAGGCGTTATCTCCATCAGTTCAGCCACGCGGGCCAGGGGCAAAGGCACGTAATCCTTTGCCATCATGAGTCTGACCACTGCTTCAGCTTGCTGCATGGGAGTATCCTATACCTATTGCGCAAGGTCCGCAAGGACAGCGTGCTTCGCGGGCAAATAACAAAAACGGAGCCGATAAACGTGCAGAGTCCAGGACAGCTACTCTGTGGCAGCGTACGATAAAACTGTTGCCGTGCTGTTTATGGCATCGTTTATGTTGGCCGTTGGGCGCTTGGTTATGTAATCGACCAGTACGCCGTTGCCGTCCTCGCCCTTCAGGTCGCTGTACCATACTACGTGCCCGTCAAGGTAGGCGACGTGGCCGCCTTCGCCGTCCCACGCGCTCTGAGACGCGTCCGACGGCCCTGCCCATGTGCCGTCCGTTTGCAAGCCGCGCGACCACGCAACGGGCGTCGTCGAAGGGTTGGCAGCCGGAGCAAGTCCGCTGACAACGCATATCGAAAGCGGAAAGCCGTCAAAGTCGGGATTGATCGTCCAGTTGCCCGAACCGTCGTTAAACGCCACTACCGCAGGGTGCGTCTTGGAACTGGAGGAAACGAGCGGATCGTCCCCGTTGTAGTAGAGGCTCGCCTCGTTAATTCCGCCGTCTTTTGCAAGGGCGAGCGCCCAGTCGTATATCGTCGTGGCAGAAAGGGTGCGAGGCACTCCGCTCTGGCTTGTATAGGTTGAATACGCGAGCGCAATCTGGCGCAGGTTCTCCCCCGCCTGAGAGCGTCGGGCATTGTGCAACACGCGCCCCACGGCGGGAACAAGCGCCGCGGTCAACACGGCGACTATTGCTAGAACAGTCAGCAGCTCCACAAGGGAAAACGCGTGCGTTTTACGCAACTTGCGCACACACAGAGCAGAGCCAGACAAAGGCGATGCGATTGAAGGATGACTTTTCACGGATGGGGCCTAGGAGTGTTTGCAAATAGACGAACCGAAGAGGCGGGATGTATTTCCGAGATAAAAATCAGAGCATGAGACGAGGAGAATCGAGATTCCCCTGAGATGAATAGGTTGATTTTTAGCCGGAAAGACACTCACATTCCGACGGGAGTTCTATTTGCAAACACTCCCTAAGACAAATGTTTATGATTATCACTGGGCACGCAACGCGAAAAACGTCTTTTCATATGGCGTTAAACATGCAAAGTAGCAATCGTTTTCATTCATTTGTAAGAGTGGAACTTTTAATGCATAAAAAACCGAAGTAATGTAGGCCCTTAAGGTGTTGACGCGTTGACAAAGGATGCGTGAAACCTGCTCTATAACAGGTATGCGCGTCCCTAGCGCATTTTGAGCCTTCCCCACCCCACCCACAAATCTCGAACGTAGTTTTAGAACGATGCAAAATCCGTACGGTCATTTCGACGACAAAGCCCGCGAATACGTCATTACGCGCCCAGACACGCCGCTGCCCTGGCTAAACTACATCGGGCAGGAGGAATACTTCGGCCTGGTGACAAACACGAGCGGCGGATACAGCTTCTGGCGCGACGCCAAGCTTCGCCGCCTGACGCGCTACCGCTACAACGACATCCCCTACGACAGCAACGGCCGCTACCTCTACGTGAAGGACGGCGACAGCGTGTGGAACCCGGGCTGGAAGCCCACAAAGGCCAAGCTGGACAGCTACGAATGCCGCCACGGCCTCGGCTACACCACGTTTAGCGGCGCCAAGGACGGTGTGAGCGTGGAGATGAAACTTTTCGTGCCCCCGGGCGAGAATCTCGAAATCTGGCGCACAACGGTCCGCAACGAAAGCTCCGTCAAGAAGAGCCTGCGCCTGTTCTCCTTTGTCGAGTTCTGCTTCTACGAAGCGGCCAACGACATGAACAACCTCCAGCGCACTTTCTCCATCGGCGAAGTCGAAGTGGACAAGGGCGGTGCGGAAATCTACCACAAGACCGAGTATCGCGAGCGCCGCAACCACTACGCGCTCTTCGGCTGCACGGGCAACGTGACGGGCTTTGACACCGATCGCGACACCTTCCTCGGGATGCACAACGGCCTGCACGAAGCCAGAGTGCCCTTCTCCGGCAAGGCAACCAATACAATCGCCCACGGCTGGAGCCCCTGCGGCAGCCACCAGATAGACATCGAGCTTGCTCCCGGCGAAGAGACATCCTTCGCGTTCATTCTGGCCTACGTCGAGCAGACGGAGCCGAAGTTCGTGGCCCCCTTTGTCATCAACAAATCTTGCGGCAAGGCAATCATGGAGAAGTACGCCACGATTGAAGCCGTGGACGCAGCCTTCGAGCGCCTCGCCGCCTACTGGGCAAAGAACCTTTCCGCCTTCCAGTGCGAAACGCCCGACGAGCACTTGAACCGCATGGGCAACGTCTGGAACCAGTACCAGTGCATGGCCACGTTCAACCTGTCCCGCTCGGCCAGCCTCTTTGAAACGGGCATCGGGCGCGGCATGGGCTACCGCGACAGCAATCAGGACACGCTCGGCTTCGGCCACATGATCCCCAGCCGCGTCAAGGAACGCCTCTGCGACATCGCCCGCACCCAGCTTTCCGACGGCACCTGCTACCACCAGTACCAGCCCCTCACAAAACAGGGCAACAAGGAGATCGGCGGAGACTTTTACGACGACCACCTCTGGCTCATACAGTCGGTCTGCTTCTACATTCAGGAAACGGGCGACACGTCCATCCTCGACGAGCGCATCGGCTACTATGACAAGAAGGACGATCCGGCCACGATGCTGGACCACCTCGAACTGTCTGCCGCCTACACGATGAGCCACCGCGGCCCGCACAAGCTGCCCCTCATCGGCCATGCGGACTGGAACGACTGCCTGAACCTGAACTGCTTCTCCACCGAGCCGAACGAAAGCTTCCAGTGCGCCGGCGACGTGGACGGAAGCCCCGCAGAGAGCGTGATGATCGCGGGCCTGTTCCTCTACACGAGCGACCTGCTCGCCAAGCTCTACAAGTTCCTTGGCAGGCCCGCCGACGCGGACCGCATACTCGCCATGCGCAAGGAAATGGACGACGCCGTCAGCACCGCCGGCTGGGATGGCGAATGGTTCGTTCGCGCCTACGACGCAAAGAGCAACCCCGTCGGCTCCAACAAGTGCGAAGAGGGCAAGATTTACATCGAAAGTCAGGGCTGGTGCGTTCTTGGCGGCAACGGCATCGAAGACGGCCGCGCGCTCAAGGCGATGGAGTCCGTCCACAAGTATTTGAAGAAGAAGAGCGGCTGCGTGCTCCAGTGGCCCGCCTACTCCGACTACCATGTCGAGCTTGGCGAAGTTTCCTCCTACCCGCCCGGCTACAAGGAAAACGGCGGCATATTCTGCCACAACAACCCGTGGATCATCCTCTCGCTGGCCAAGCTCGGCCTTGGCGACCGCGCGTTCGAGTATTTCCACGCCATTTGCCCGAGCAAGAAGGAAGAATCCATCGACATCTACAAGGGCGAACCCTACGTGTACTCGCAGATGGTGTCCGGCTCTCAGGGCCATGTCGAGGGCGAGGCCAAGAACAGCTGGCTTACCGGCACGGCGGCCTGGACCTTCCTCGTAGTCGCGCACGGCATCCTCGGCATCAAGCCGGATTTCACGGGCCTGTCCATCGACCCCTGCATCCCGTCCGCATGGCCCGAATTCAAGGTGCGCCGCGTCTATCGCGACACGACCTACGACATCACGGTCAAGAACCCGAACAAGCTCTGCACTGGTGTAAAGAGCATGCTCGTCGATGGCGTCAAAGTAGAAGGCAACATTCTGCCCATCGCCGCAGGCAAGACCATGAAGGTCGAAATCACCCTCGGCCAGTAGCGTTTCATTACAAAAAAACTCCGCACAAACAATGTCTGACTGTTAAGCACCCCATGCGGGAGCGACAAAGTCGGACGAGCAAGATGCCGGTCTCCGAAAAGGGGGCCGGCATTCTGCTGTACAATCAACTCGCTGCCAATATACGCGCATCGCGGACTGCCGATATTGCAGCGATACACACGCATCCGTATTGCCTTTGCTGCACACCCTCACTTTACTTTTGCACATAATTATTCTCCCATGCGCGTATCCTCTCCCCTCATCGCGGCACTGCTGAGTTTTCCTCTGTCCTTTGCCGCCACGGCGGCACACGCCAGCTATGCTTCCATTGACTCTTACAGCACATGCATAGACGGCTTGACCCTGACGGGCACCACAGCCTCTGACTGGTGGTACGGCTGCGCCCCGACTACGGCTGGCATGATAATGGCCTACTACGACACAAACGGCTACAACGGCTACCGTTACGACAACCTAATCCCCGGGGGCACGGCGACAAACGCCTTTGGAGCATGGCCAAACGGGAGCCTGCTACGCAGAGCAATCGCAAGCGAAGGGCACCAGAGGGACTTTTTCAGCGCAGGCACGTACGGCTACAATAACAATGGTGACACAGATGCACTTGGCCAATCCGGCGACGACCTTACCGAGGGCCTGCACAGCTTCGACTGTCTTGCCGACTTCATGGGCACAAGCCAGGACCAGTGGGGAACAAGCAACGGAGGCACCAGCAATCATTACGACGAAAGCGGTGCCAGAACCTATGGCTATTCAATGATCGCGTCGGGAATTGGCGGGGTTGCAAACCTTGGTATGGAAGATTACGTGCGCTACTGCGGCTACAACGTGAATTACACATTCTCGCAGTATGCAGACGTATTCATGATAGATAACTTCGGCCTGAATACAGGATTCACGTTTGAAGACTATATGGCAGAAATCGACGCCGGACGCCCGATGTATCTTAGCATACTGGACCCTGAGGCGGGCGGGCACGCGGTCATGGCCTTCGGCTATCAGGAAGAGGGAGAGATCATCGAGTTCTATAACACTTGGGACGAAGATGTGCACACGATGGCATGGGACGGATCTTACGATGTCGGCGATTATTCCTTTTCCCTGCGCGCGGCACTCGGGATGGAACTCGCCGCTGTGCCCGAGCCTTCCACTTACGCTTTCGGGGCAGGACTTCTGGTACTGGCATACGCGCTGCGCAGGCGCAGCAAACGGACTTGTAACGCAGTCCGGCGCTGACTGACCCTGCAAAGCGCGGATTGGAAAGCCAGATAATCACGGAATTCGATTCACAATAATCAAACCTTCGCGCACGCGGCTGGCTTGCTTCGTTATGCAGCTCAGCGTATATGATGTTCTCATATGGCAAGAGTGGAGCATAAGCGCGGAAAAGACTTGTCCTTCTGGCTAATATGGCTGCTGACAGGCATATCGGCAGTCCTTGTCATGACGGGGCGCTACGACTGGTTACCCCACTACGACCTTGTGCGCGACACCATGAACGCGAACGCGCTCGTCGAAGAAGGACGCATACCCGAACACGGCTGCCTTAGCGGACTCTACAACTTCAACCCCCCGGGCATATCATGGGCATACGTGCCCGGGATGCTGGTTTTTGACAAATGCCCTGACCTTGCCGAGAAATTCGCCGCGCTTGGCATGAGCCTGCTCTGCCTTCTTGGCCTCTATTACTGGATACGCCCGCGACTTGGCAAATGGCCCGCAGCTCTCGCCATGCTGATCTACTGGGCTGGCTGGGCGGGAGCCTTTTACCAAAGCTCGCTCTGGCCACGCGCCCACCCCACCTTTTACGTATGGTTCCTGCTGCTGCTTACGCTCTGGGTGGAAAGGCGGAACGGAATATGGCTTTCAGCCGCGGCGCTCGTCTATGCGCTGGGCATGTATTGGTTCATGGAAATCGCTCCCGCGGTACTTGTAATACCCGCCCTTTACTTTCTCTACCGCCCGCCGTTTTGCTGGAAAAGCATGGCCGCCGCCGTGGCAATCGGAACCCTTGTCTGGCTCCCATTTCTGCGCTTTGAGGCAGGGCGCGACTTTATCGACCTGCGCACGCAACTGACGGCCAGCTACGGATGCGAACCCTACGGCGTGGAATCGGTTGTTTACGACAAAGCCAACAAACTGGTCCTATCTTGGGACATGCCCTCACTAAAGGCGGAAGCCGTGGCCCAAGGCGGCAATCTGCCCCCCGCGAATGAGGAACCGGAAGGCTTCTGGCTCGAAACCGAGGCATGGGGCGCGGTATGGGCGCAAAGGGACGTTCGCGTTTACATGGACGAAGAAGGCTTTGTATTCTACTGCACACCGCTAAATACATGGGCCTTTCAGGGCTTCAAATCGGGGCGTCTGCTCCTTCAGGGCAAGGAGGAATGGGAGGAAGGAAGCTACAAGGTGGACTTCCCGAACGTTCCACAACCCGTTGAAGAGCCTCCGCCAAGCCCGCGTGAAATAAGCCGCCGGATTACAAATTACGCCCCGTTTTACAACTTTGGCGGCACACAGAGCTTCGGCAAGTGGCTATGGCACACGGTGTTGTTCTCCATCGCCCTATGCCTTGCCCTATGGCAGAGCGGGCTGTTCCGCCGCCTGATACTGGCCGGCATGGGCTGGTGGGACTGGGCCTGCCGCCGCGGCTGGACCGCCGGCAACAGCGACCGCTCCGAACTGCGAAAAGAGAACCCCGCTGCGGTTTTCTGGACAATCCTCATCGTGGGCAACTTAGTACCCCTTGTCTTTCTTTGGCTGATTATGGACGGTAACGCCCTTGCGTCCGGCCACCGGCGTTTCATGTGGCTATGGATTACGCAGGCCGCGCTCATTGGCTGCGTTCTTGGCGTATTGCGGACAAACCGCCTACGCATCGGCCTTCCAATCGGCATATTGGCCGCCTATACCCTGTCACTAAACCCCATTGGAAGACAGCTCAGGAATGGTGTTTTCAAAGGCTGGCCCGGGGCCGAAACAAGCCGTGAGCAGCAGGCTGTTGACGCACTTTCCGCCATTATGGATGCGGAAAACAGGAGCGAGGCTTACATCGGCTACGACATAAACCTTGTCGAGTGGATCGTGGTTCAGCAGAAGATGGACCCTGCTTCCAAGGGCGGCATGGAATGGGACAGCGCCCTGCTTCTAAAGCACGGCATACGCAATCTTGACGGCTCCGCAGAGGGCATCTCGCCCAAGTGCGAATACGTCATCTACGATCCAAATTACGATGTCTCGCGAAGCGATTTCTCGCAAAACCGCTGGAACATGACAGTGAACGGGAGCCTGCCCGAAATGGAAAAGGTAGCCGAGGCTGGCGGCTACTGGATATTGAAGGCGAAACCGTAGGCTACACTTGCGCCGCCCTACGGCTCAGAGGCTGCCGAGCTGCCTGCGGTAAATGCCCGGGCTGATGTGAAAGCTGCGCCGAAAGGCTTTGCAGAGGTGGTTGGCGTCGGAAAAGCCCGTCTCTTCTGCAATGTCTTTCAAAGGCCTGTTGCACTGCATAAGCAGCCTGCGCGCCTCGTCAAGCCGCACTCCAGCGATGAAAGCTGCGGGAGAAATGCCCGTTGCGCGGCTGAAGCGATGGCTGTAATGACTGCGCGACAGCCCGTTTAGCGCCGCAAGCTCGTCCACGCTGAACGAGCGAGACAGGTTTTCCATCGTGAAGCTGCGGGCCTGATTCATCATCGACTCCCGCAAGCCGCGCGGATGCGCAAGGTCGTGCATGTGCCTTTCCATCGCTATCATCCAGTCGAAAAGTGCGGCCTCTTCCTCCATGTGGTCCTCGAAGCGTCCGTGACAGCTTCGCTCGAAAAAGTCCAGACACTTGGTCATGAAGGCGCTGTGCCTTGGCAGCGAAAACACGGGCGGATGCTTCAGCGTGAGTTCGCGCAAACGCTCCACAACGTAACCGTGCGCAAAGGTCAGCCAGAAAAATGACCAGTCGGCGCAGTCCGCCGGTAAATAATATACATGCTCCGAGGGCAGGACACAAAAGAACGCCTGTCCGGGCGCAATGGTCCAGCGCCTGCCTTCCTGTTCAAACACGCCCCAGCCTTTGAGCGTGGCCTGAAACACTATCGTCGGATGCGTCGGGTCCGCGCCGCGCCTCATGCCGTCCCAGCGGTAAGTCGAGGGATCTGTCTGTGTTTCGCAGCCAAGAAACACGCGCCCGAAAGGGCGATAGCTGCCGCTGTCCCCTTTCCAGGACATGGAGGAACGTTTCAGACTGGGCAGCAGACTGGAGAACTCATCTGTCACAAATATACCATAAACAGATATTCCGTACAATTGCAGCATCAAACGACGCCCGATATTATGAGCTGCATGCCTGCTAATACTGGAGCTTGAACCCGGTCAAGCTAACAGGTCTGGGAACACATCTTGGGGATATGTTTTGATTCACGGCTCTCCTGCAAACGACTTTATTGAGTGATGGCACACTCGCGGCCACCCCTGTTAGCGCATGGGTGGCCGCACTTGGTGCAGATTGCGTTTATCTGTAGGCGAGCTGCGTAACGGATGATAAGAAGAGGCATTTCTTGACCTGTCGCGCTCTTGGCACAAATTCATTTCTCATGGCCCCAGCCCTGCCCCAAGAAAACGAATCATCCGGCACAATCCCGCAGGAACTGTGCGTCCTTATTGCCGACGACGACCAGAACATCATCGTTTCAGGCCGCTTCCTGCTCGAAGACGAAGGATGCAGGGTTCTGGAAGCACGTTCCCCCGCCGAAGCGCTGGCCATTGTGCGAAAGGAACAGGTCGATGTGGCGCTAATCGACATGAACTACAACCGCAACACGACGAGCGGACAGGAGGGGCTGGATCTTGTGGCAAGCCTTCGCGACGCGGACCCTGACCTGCCCATCGTTGTAATGACCGCGTGGGGCACCATAGATCTTGCGATAAAGGCCATCAAGGGAGGTGCGGCCGACTTTGTGCAAAAACCCTGGGAAAACGCCCGCGTTGTGCAGCAAATCCGCTCCCACGGCTCCGCAAGCCGCACCCAGAGGCGCAACCGACTTCTGGAGCAGGAAAACGAAATACTGCGCAAGCAGGAAGTCCCGCACGGCTTTGTATGTCAGAGCGAGAAAATGCGGCACATCATGCAAGTGGTGACGCAAGTGGCCCCTTCGCGAGCAGGCATCCTGCTACTTGGCGAAAACGGCACGGGCAAGGGCGTCCTGGCACGGATTATTCACGAGCAGTCCTCGTTGCGCGAAGGCCCCTTCATCAGCGTAAACATGGGCGGACTGCCCGAGGGCTTGTTTGAGAGCGAGATGTTCGGCCACGTCAAGGGTGCCTTCACGGACGCAAAGAGCGACCGCGCGGGCCGCTTCGAGCTTGCCAGCGGTGGGACGCTGTTTCTGGACGAGATTGCGAATATGACCATGGGGCAGCAGAGCCGCCTCTTGCGCCTTCTCGAAACGGGCGAATACGAGAGGGTCGGCTCTTCGCGCACGCTCAAGGCGGACGTGCGAATCATAGCGGCGACAAATGCCAACCTTCAGGCTGCGGTCAACGCGGGCAACTTCCGCGAAGACCTGTTCTTTCGGCTGAACACGGTGACAATCGAAATTCCACCACTGCGAGAACGCTGTGAAGACATCCCGCCCCTTGCACGCAACTTTACCGCGAGCTTTGCCAAGAAATACCACAAGCGCATCAGCGGGCTGGACGCAGACGCGGAAAAAGCGATTTGCGAACACAACTGGCCGGGCAATATCAGGGAACTTTCGCACGCCATAGAGAGAGGCGTTCTGATGTGTACGGACTCTCGCGTCCGCCTCAAAGACCTTGCCCTGCAAAGCCGCGCCGAACAGGACGCGCACAACATCGACTCGATGAGCATTGAAGACGTGGAAAAACTGCTTATCAAGAAAGCTCTCCAACGCAACGATGGCAACGTGAGCAAGGCGGCGGAGCAACTTGGCATGAGCCGCGCAACATTCTACCGCCGCCTGAAGATACTCGAACTGTGAAGAACAAGAAAGAAAGAGCCTTTCCCACAAGGGTGTTCATTCTGGGCTGCATGATTGGCGCCCCGTGGGCAGCGCTTGCTCTTTACGAACGTTGTTTCGGACAGCTTGGCGCGGAGCTGGCCTGGCTTTTGATGTTTCTCTTTGCCCTGCATTCGCTGTTCTTACTGGTGCTCCTGTGGCGGACAACACAGGACCCTTTCAACAGCATGGCCAACGTGCTCAAGGCGATGCGGCAGGGCGATTACAGCCGCAGGCTGGTCCCCTACTCGGGCAATGACTCCATTTGCATACTGACGGAGGAAATCAACCTTCTGGCCGACGAGCTTCAGCAGAACCGCCTCTCGGTGAAGGAGGAGGACTACCGCCTGCAAAGCCTGATAGACAAGCTGGAGATTGCCACCGTCATTCTCGATCAGGACAGCTACGTCACGATGGCGAACAGGGCCTTCTGCGCCCTGATGAACACGCATTTCAAGGACATGGACGGGCGCACGGCGGAGCACATCCTGCCAGGGCACCTGCTCCATACGGGCAACGAACGCATCATCTGGCTGGACTTTCCATCAAGGAGCAGCCGTTTCCTAGTCCACCGCACAGAGTTCCGCCAACAGGGCCGCGTGCAGCAGATAATAATGCTTAGCGACCTGAAGAACCCTCTACGAGAGGAGGAGCGCAACGCATGGAAGCGCCTTATTCGCGTCATGGGGCACGAGCTGAACAACTCGCTAACCCCCATCATATCCCTTGCCCAAAGCCTCAAGGGAAGAGTTTCCCAGTTGGATCTCGGGGCAAAGGAGCGACCCTTCATCGAGGCGCTCGACGTAATCGGAAGTCGCGCGCAGCACCTGAACAGCTTCATGCAGGACTACTCGCGCCTTGCCAAACTGCCGGAGCCGAACCGCACGCGCTGCTCCCTGCCAGAGTTGATCGAAAGAGTTGCGCGGCTGGAAAACTGCCCGAACATAAACATCATCCAAGGGACGGACTGCGACCTGATGGTGGACCCGATGCAGATTGAAAACCTGCTCATCAACATAATCAAAAACGCCTGCGACGCGGTGGCGGACAACAAGGGCGCAATCATCATCAGCTGGGAAAGACGCAGCACCGAGGCCACGATATGGGTGGACGACGAAGGGCCGGGTCTTGCGGACAGCGAAAACCTCTTCGTTCCATTCTTCTCGACCAAGCCCGCTGGAACGGGAATCGGCCTTGTACTAAGCCGTCAGATTGCCGAAGCGAACGGAGGCGCGATCAGTCTTGCAAACCGTGCCGAAGGCGGCTGCCGAGCGACGATACAACTGCCCCTCTGTGTATCAGAGTGAGAATCCGACTGTATCATTCTGAAACACATTCGGGCATTGCGAGTTGGCCCCGAACCGGCACATTAATCGTCATTATATTTATAACCAATAAGATAAGAACTGTGGCACGCAGCGTGATTACATGTATGCCAACATGCCGCCTGCAACGGACATAGCCCAAGCTGTTCAAACGGATCTAGTCATCCGCATGGAGAACGTATCCAAGGTGTTCCTTAGCGAACGCATGGAGACGCGCGCGCTAAACGGCATCTATCTGGACATACGAAGGGGAGAGTTTCTTTCGATTTCCGGCCCATCGGGCTGCGGGAAAAGCACTCTATTGTCGATAATAGGGCTTCTGGACAGGGCGAGCGACGGCAGCTACGAGCTTGAGGGGCGCAACGTTGACAAACTGGGCAAAAAGCAACGCTCAGAGCTTCGCAACAAGCTGATAGGCTTTGTCTTTCAGAACTTCAACCTCATTGGCGACATGTCCGTGTACGAGAATGTGGAGCTTCCCCTTCTCTACCGTGGCATAGCGGCCCCGCTGAGACGCGAAATGGTCCGCAACGCGCTCGAACAGGTGGAAATGACACACCGCGAAATGCATTTGCCAAGCCAGCTTTCGGGCGGGCAGCAGCAGAGAGTGGCCGTGGCTCGCGCACTGGCGGGGAAGCCGCATCTGCTTCTGGCGGACGAACCAACGGGCAATCTGGACTCCAAGAACGGCGACGCGGTCATGAAGCTCATGCACGAGCTGAACGAAGCGGGGACAACTATCTGCATGGTAACCCACAACGAGGACTACAACGCCGTGGCCACAAGGGTGATACACCTGTTTGACGGCAGAATCGTCAGCGAAAAGCGCATACGATGAAAGATCTTGTCAACATGCGAGGGATGGACAGACGGACGGGCTGGGCGGCCCTGTTCGCCTGCATTTTGTGTGCGCTTGCCTTCTCCACCCTGCTAATCTGCATGTTGGACCGCATGAACTCGCTCAATCTCGAATACGACAGCGGCAATAAGACCGAAGAAGTCAACATTCTGCCCCACAACTTTCTGCCAAAAGACCTTGGGCTGGGAGCTGGCGAAATATTCGGAAAACGATGAAGCGTATTCTCTACATACTGCTTTTGTCCATCCGTCAATCAATGCGCAGTCCGGTCAACACCCTGCTGTGCATTCTCGTTCTGGCAGGAAGCATCGCCCTGGTCACCACGATGTTCTCCATATGTGCCATGCTCTTTTTGAGCAGCTATCCGTATGAAATGGCGGACAGAATCGTCATTGTCGAAAAGTGTGACAAACAGAAGAACTGCCACTGGCAATGGTCGGTGGACAGTTACCGTATGATGGAGGACGCCAGCGCGGATGTGTTTGAACACCTAATCCCTACCTTCAAAGACACGGTGTTTGTTCAGAACGGAAGCATCGGCCAGAATCTGGGGGCCTCTTACGTAGCTTGGGACTTTGACAAAAGCCTTCAAGTAGAGCCGATACTGGGGCGCACGTTCACGCAAGAAGACGCTGCGACGGGGGCAGAACCGGTGGTTATCATCGGTGAAAAGATATGGGATGGCTTCTACGAAAGAGACAGAAACGTCATAGGCAAAAGCATAGTGGTTGACGGGAGGGCGCGAACGATTGTCGGAGTGATGCCAGCGATTATGGAATACCCGATTCGCGAAAGGCTGTGGATTCCGCTAAATCTCGAAACCCTCAAGCAGGACACGGGCTGGGCCGAGATGGTGTTCGTAATAGGGATAATCAATGAGGGGCTTTCTGTTGAACAGGCGGAGGAAATGTTCCAGCCCATAGCGCAGGAAATAAGCAAGGCCTACCCCAAGGAGCATTTCAACACGGAGAAAGCGGAGCTTCTCAGGATGAACGACACGCTGCGAAGCCCCAGCGACATTGTCCTCTTTGGCACCCTATTCGCGTGCTCGATACTCGTCCTCTTTACAGGCTGCGGCATCGCGTCCGGCCTGCTGACGGCACGCTACGCGGAACGCTCTCAGGAGCTTGCCATACGCTCCGCTCTCGGGGCCTCAAGGGCGCAGATTGTAACGCAGATAATGCTGGAGTTCACCCTACTGTCCACATCGGCAATAATACTGGGGCATCTTACAAGTCGTTACATAGGCGCCAGCATCCTGTCGCATTATCTTGGTGTGTTCGACATGCCGGTCTTTATCGCGCGCTCCCACAGCATCATGCTACTTCCCTTCACGATTGCGATACTGATAATAGTGACGGCAAGTTCCACGATTGTACCCGCGCTCAGAGCCACCAAGACCGACATACGCAACATACTGCGCGAATCCACGCGAACGGGCAGTTCGCTGCGCCTTACAAAACTGTCCAACCTGCTCATCTCGTGGCAGGTGGCGACCTCTTGCATCGTTCTTAACGGCTGCGCGCTAATCGGCTACTCCCTGTATTCGTTCAACCACGAGTGCAAGTATTTCGACCCGGCCGACTACATCGGAGCGACAGTGTCGTTCAACAGCAACAAGCACCACGACGACCACAAGCGCGCCGCTCTGATGGCGGAGATAATGAAGCTTGTCCGCGAGCATCCGCAGATAGAGAAGGCAGCCATTTCCACAGAGTATTTCAACTACTACCAATGGGGGGTGGGAACAAAGGTATGGCCAGAGGGGAAAACATACAAAAACGAGATAGAGGCCCCCACCGCCATACAAAGAGTGATTAGCCCGGGCTACTTTGACGCTACGAACACGCCGCTCATAAGCGGGCGCGAGTTCAACGAAAGCGACGACTACGATCATCCGCTCGTTGCAATCGTAAACGACAGCTTTGCGATGGAGCACTTTGGCACGTTGGATGTTATCGGCAAGAGCATCGGCGTTCACGGGCAAGACGAGCAGCACAGCATAGTCGCTGTCGTGCCGGACACTATGGACGATGTTTACATAGAGGGTAAGCTGCCGGTGTTCTACCTGCCTTACGCCACTACGCCCTGGTACGACCTGACGATGATAATAAAAAGCGACGCCGACATCGAGAGCATCAAAGACCACATTACGAACTCTATCGGCATGGTGGACAAGGACACCTGCCTGACCTCGATAATGCCCTTGAACAAACAAAGAGATAAAAACGGTCACGGAGATATACTAGGATTCGTATTTGTCCTGTTTTCCATGTTTTCGATTGGCACGCTGATAATGACCATCGCAGGCCTTTACGGAGTGATCAGCTTCAGCCTGAACGTGCGCAAACAGGAGATGGGTATACGGCTCTCTCTGGGGGCAAGCCCGACGCACATAGTGACGGGCCTTGCAAAGCAGAGTTTCATCTACATCTGCATAGGAATGGCGTTCGGTCTGGCAGGGACGCTGGGAATGCGCATTCTGCTGACACAGTGCGTCATAGCTATGCCGGAGAGTTTGCTTGTTTATGTGCTCACGATGCTTGCGCTCATGCTGATGTGCCTTGTCGCGGTTATTCTGCCCGCGCTAAGGCAGGCGGATTGCGAACCTTCGGACGCGCTTAGAACCTAAGCGTTTGAGAGCCATAATTTGCAGGTTGCGCGAAAGGACGAAGCCAGCGATTATGCACGCGATGGACGATATTCTGACAGAGCATTTTGGCGAGGCCCTGAGCGAGAAGCAAATCGAGGCACTGCGCAACTACGCGGCACTGCTGCGCGAGTGGAACGTCAAGCTCAACCTCATATCCCGCAAGGATGTGGAAAACTTTGAAGCGCACCACCTGCTGCACGCGCTGGCGCCGCTGAAGGTGCTGAAATTCGCGGACCGCGTGCGCGTTCTCGACGTTGGCAGCGGGGGCGGCCTGCCGGGCATACCGCTCGCAATAGCGTTCCCAAGGGTGCAGTTCTTCCTGCTCGACAGCATGGAAAAGAAGATTAAGGCCCTGCGCGACATCGTGGAACGGCTGGGGCTGAAGAACGTCCAGATCGTGCACAAGCGCGCCGAAGTCCTTGAGTCAAAGTTCGACTACGTGACAGGCCGCGCCGTGGCTCCCCTGCCCCAGTTCATCGGCTGGATCGGCAAGAACCTGCGCGTTGGCGAGCACGAAGGGCTTCAAAACGGCATACTTTACTTCAAGGGCACTCTTTACAAAGAGGAGCTTGAGAGTTTGAAAATCACGCCTCTCAATGTGTGGGATTTGCGCGAACAGCTTGGGCATGAATACTATGCGGACAAGTTCCTCGTCCACATCGGAGCGGCCGCCGCGCAAAAGGCCGCAGCCTCGATACAGGCGCAGTAAGGCGGAAAGAAAACCTCTGCCTGAACACTTTTTTAGACATGACTGGCCCGCTGAAAAACTACACCCCCTTTCTCAAGCCTTACACGAGCCGCATTCTGCTTGGAATACTGCTCGGCTCCATCGCTGGCGCGGCCAGCGGGCTTGGCGTGCCTTATTTCATACAGCGGGTTTTCAAGACCATTTTCGACAGTCAGGACACAAGCTACTCGCTCATGTATCTGATTGGAATCGCAGCCTGTCTGCCTGCGGTGTTCCTTGTGCGCGGTGTGGCGGGCTACTGCAACCAGTTCATAATCAGCGTAGTGGGATTGCGCATGTTGCAGGACGTGCGGGCGAAGGTCTTTGACAAGATGCAGAGGCTGCCGCTGAAGTGGTACGAGCAGCGCCACACGGGCGACCTTCTGGCCCGCATCGTGGGCGACACTACGCAGATGAATCAGGCTCTGATGACTCTGGGCAACGACGGCGTGCAGTATGTGTTCCAGAGTATCGGCGGCATCTGCTATCTGGTTTTCCTGTCCGTGCAAAACAGCGACTCGATGTTCATCCTGATGCTCATCGCGATGACTCCACTCATGACCTGGCCCGTGCGCCTCATCGGCAAGCACCTTAAAAGGCGCGGCAGAGAGGTGCAGAACTCACTTGGCAGCATGTCCGAAGCGCTGACCGAGAACCTGCACGGGAGCGTGGAAATCCGCGCCTTCAACCTTCAGGAGCGCGAGCGCGGCCTCTTCCTCAAGCGCCTGAACGAGTTCCTGCACGCGTCCGTCAAGCTGACCAAATACGACAAGCTGCCCCAGCCGCTGATGGAGATTATCGCAGTCTCGCTCCTGTCTGTTTCCTTTGTTTACGCCTATCGGGCGGGAATCGGCTTTGACGTGTTCTCGGGCATGGGCGCGGCCCTGTATTTCAGCGTGGACAGCTTCAAGCGAATGGTGCGCGCGTGGAACATAGTCCAGCGTTCACAGGGGGCCTTTGAGCGCGTGGAGCAGATAATGTCCGCACCGGACGATCTTGAGGGCAACGAGGACGGCTTCAAGCTGGAGCGAGCCCGTGGCGAGGTGTCCATGCAGGGGGTGCATTTCGCATATGGCGAGGAGCCTACGCTTGACGACATCAATGTGGAGATCGCCCCGGGCACGGTATGCGGTCTTGTGGGGCCTAGCGGCGCCGGCAAATCGACTTTCGTCAAGCTGTTGCCGCGCTTCTACGATGTTAACGCAGGCGTCGTGCGTGTTGACGGGCACGATGTGCGGGAACTGAACCTTGAGTCGTTGCGCAGGCAGATTGCCTACGTGCCGCAGAGTCCCGTGCTTTTCAACGACACGGTGATGAACAACATCCTTCTCGGGCGCCCGGGCGCGACACGGGAGGAGGCCATCGAGGCGGCAATAGCGGCAAACGCGGACGAGTTCATACGCACTCGTCTTGAGAAGGGTTACGACACGATGGTGGGCGAAAACGCGGGGCGTCTTTCCGGCGGGCAGAGGCAGAGGCTTGCCCTTGCAAGGGCGTTTCTAAGAGACGCGCCGATTCTGATTCTAGACGAAGCCACATCGGCTCTGGACAGCGAGAGCGAGGCCCACATTTACAACGCCTTGGAAAAGCTCGTAAAGGGGCGCACGGTGTTCATCGTAGCCCACCGCTTCTCCACGCTAAAGCTCTGCGACCGCGTGCTCGTGTTCGACAGGGGGCGCATCGCCGCCAGCGGGAAACCGGAGGAGCTGATGAAAAGCTCCGACCTTTACCGTCAACTCCACGAGCTTCAGGCGCTGACCTAGGATTCACTGCATGGGCAGAAAACGGCGCGGCAAGCCTGAACGCATTTGTAAAAAATAAGGCCTCGGACTATCCCAAGTCCGAGGCCGCCATTTTCTACGTGTTGACTCACCTACTCCAACGTGCATTCGGCAGGTCCCAAACCCTCCGAATGCTCTATGCTTACCCCTGCCTGTATGGACAAGACCCTGTTGAGTCTGTTCCACATCAGGACATTAATTGTTAAAACACAAAACAAGCACGCCTTACAATACCACAAATTGACTGTTCGCAAGACTTGAGAACGACAAATGCGGCATTCTTCCAACATGTGGCATATTTTACAGGTTTTTCAAACATGCACGGTAACGAGGCATAGTCTTTTTTCCAAGCCCAATGAGCGTAACGCATTTGCAAATGCACACGACCACTTGAGAAATATACACCTTTCCCATAAAGCGCTTACCCCCAGCGCTGCCTCTTTTTATGCCCGCAAAACAGTGCCTGCTTGATTCCTGAGGACATATTCTGCTTACTTGTGCACACAAAACGCGCAACTTACTGCGCGGCTTGATGGCCAAATGAAAGTCTTACTCCTGACCAACGAGTATCCGCCCTACATGTATGGAGGAGCGGGTGTTCATGTTGAAAATCTCAGCCGTGAACTTGCGCAGCATATTCCGGTTGAAGTGCGCTGTTTCGGCGATCAGGACAGCAGGGAGAACAACCTGATTGCCAAAGGCGTGGGGCTGGACGAGGACATTCTCAAGTGCCCCAAGAACCTGCAAAGTGTGTTCGGCGCTGCCCGCCGCTGCGTGGACTTCAACGCGATGGGCGTCGATGCCGACGTGGTGCACTGCCACACTTGGTACACGCATCTGGGCGGCATAATGGCAAAGCTCGCCTACAACATTCCGCTCGTAATCACGGTGCACTCCCTTGAACCGCTCCGCCCTTGGAAGCGCGAACAAATCGGCGGCGGCTACGAATTTTCCTCTTGGGTCGAAAAGACAGCCATGGAGATGGCTGACGCGATTGTCGCCGTGTCCTCCGGCACGCGCAACGACATCCTGCGCTACTTCAACGTGGACCCCGCAAAGGTTCACATCATCTACAACGGCATAAATCCCAACGAGTTCCGCAAGGTCGAAAGCACTGACGCACTCGTTAAATACGGCATAGACCCGCACAAGCCCTACGTGCTTTTCGTCGGGCGCATTACCCGCCAGAAGGGCATTATATATCTGGCTCGGGCCATCAAGTACATGAACCCTGACTTTCAGGTGGTGCTGGTGGCTGGCGCGCCGGACACGCCGGAAATCGCCGCCGAGATGAAGGACGTTGTCGATTCCGCCCGCAAGGAACGCGAGGGCGTTTTCTGGGTGGACGCCGTGGTGAACAAGCAGGAGCTTATCGAGTTCTACTCGCACGCCGCAGTATTCTGCTGCCCTTCCATTTACGAACCCTTCGGCATTATTAACCTCGAAGCCATGGCTTGCGAGGTGCCAATTGTGGCGTCGAACGTGGGCGGCATACCCGAGGTTGTCGTGCACAACCAGACGGGCTTCCTCGTCCCCGTGGCTCGCCACAGCGAAAGCCCCTTCCTGCCCGTGGACCCGGAGACCTTCGCCAAAGATCTTGCCTATCAGGTAAACCGCCTGATGGTGAACCCGGTAAAGCGCGAACGCTTCGGCAAAGAGGGACGCCTGCGTGCAGTGGAGCATTTCTCCTGGGCCAGCATAGCGCGGCAGACAGTGGACCTGTACAAGAGCCTTCTACCCAAGGAGTAAGCGGCGCGTCGAATGGATACGCCCGCGAACCTTGCAGGAGGCGGCCTAACTCTCCAGTTCGGGAGCGCGTAACTGGCGTGCCTCGCAGGTCTCGACATAATTGGGAGTAGCCTTGTCAAGCTGCACACAATTATCGTCAAACGCGCCCAACTCGTTGATTCTTCGGCCCTGCACAAGCAGCTTTGACTGCATGGAGCCGACCGAGTCGTTGTAAGCGTTTATGGCTCTTTCAAGCTCCTTGCCCACCTTGGAATAGTGATCGAGGAATGTGCACAAACGCTTGTAAAGCTCCGCGCACTCTTTCTTAAGCTCCACGGCGTTGTCGGCCAGAGTCCGCTCCTTCCAGCCAATAGAAACTGTCATAAGCAGGGCTATCAGAGTCGTGGGCGTGGCAATGATGATGCGGCCCTTAATGGCGAAATCCAATAGCTCCGGATCCACGGAAAGAGCCGTGGAAAACAAGCCTTCGCTCGGCAGGAACAGCACCGTGAAATCCGGTGTACCGTCAATATTATCTGTGTATTTCTTCTGCCCCAGCAGTTTTGCCCGCTCGCGAATCTGTTTGGCATGGTTTTCAAGATGCTCCTTCAGCTTTGCGGAATCCGTCTCGTCAACGGCCCTGAGATAGGCATCCATCGGAGCCTTGGCATCGACGACGATCCGCATCCCGTTTGGCAGATCCACAATCATGTCCGGCCTGTCGCTCTGGGTTGTGGAAACTTGTTCTGCAAAGTGGCAACGCTCGACAAGCCCCGCGAACTCGACAACGCGTTTTAACTGCATTTCGCCCCATGCGCCGCGCACCCCTGGCTTGCGAAGCGCCTCGCCGAGGGTCTGAGTCTGCTTGCGAAGGCTCTCTTCCTGAACACGCAGGGCCTCCATCTTTTCCGCCATCTGCGCAAAGCTCTCCACCCTGCCCTTGTCAAAGACTTCCACGCTCTGCCCCACCCGCACCACGGCCTCCTGCACGGGCTTGAGCAGCTCCGCGACAGCCTGCTGCCTCTTGGCCAGCTCCGCCGCGTTCTGCTCGGTCAGCTTCCCGAGATTCTCCTTGGCGAGCTTTAGGAAACTCTCCGAATTGCGCTCCAGCGCGGCGCCTGAAATACGGGAGAACACGCCCTCCATCTCCGTTTTCAGTTCCTTCAGCTCGTTCATTCGCGCCTCGAAGCCGCGCTTCTCCTCCTCGCGCGCCTTCTCGATGCCCTCAAGACGCTTCTCGGCCTGCGCCTTTGCATCGGCCAAAACGGCGGCGTCTCTCCGCTGCTGATCAAGTTCCGCCTTCAGGTCCGCGTATCTTTGGCGGGCCTCCTCTGCGCCCTTCTCGTTCTCATTCAAGCTGGCCCGGGCGGCGGACAGCTCTTCGGCCACTTTGGCCCTCTCGCGGCTGCTGTCCTCCAAGCTGCTCCGCAGACTCTGGACTTCAGCCTCCAAGCGCACTCTGTTCGCTTCCGCCCCGCTGGCACGCTCTTCCGCGATGGCGGCTTTTACTTTCAGCTCTGCAAGCTGCGCCTCCATGCCGGAGCACACGCTTTCAAGCTCTGCCAGAGTCTTCTCTCCCGCTCCTGCCTTGCGCCAAAAGACATACGAGCTGGCGGCGGAAAGAGCGAACAGAACGGCAAAGCCAATGGCGAGCAGGGTTTCCATGCCGCGATTATCATAAAATCTGCCCGTCCATGCAAATACGGCGTTAAAAAACTGACTCTCGCGGTTCACTCCCCACGCAACTTATTGCCGATGACTTACTGGCAGAAGTATCGTAAAGGTCGTGCCCTTGCCCGTCTCGGTTGTGAAAGATACGGATGCACCGTGAGCGTCTAAAATGCCCTTCACTATGGTCATTCCAAGGCCGATGCCGTTGCGCTTGCCAGCGGTGACGAACGAATCCCATATGCAGCCGCGGATTTGCTCGGGAATTCCCGAACCGTTGTCCGCCACGCATATCTCGACCGTCTCGCCGTCCAGCCTCCTTGCGGAAAGCTCTATGCGCCCGCCATTCTTGCCCATTGCCTCCACGGCGTTGGAAAACAGGTTCTGAAATACGCGAAGCATTCGGCTGCGATCCATCTCCACTTCCAACTCTTCAACATCCATCCCCAGTTCCACCCCGGCCTTGCCAAGGAGCGCAGCCTGTGACTGGGCAAAGGAGTCGAAGAACCTGCGCAAATTGACGCAGGATATTTCAAGATGTGAAAAGCCGCGCGAGTATTCGCCCAGTTCGTTGGCCATTTCCAGCATTCGCTGGACCTGACCGGTTATGCTGTTGCAGATTTTGTGGATCTGTTCGCTCGGGCTCATGCGGTCTATCATTTCCGCGCCCAGCCCTATCATCTGGAACGGGTTCTTGAAGTCGTGGATGATGCTGTTTGCCATGCGGCCAACTTCGGCCAGCTTTTCCTCGCGCATGACCTCCTGCACGTGCGCCGCGGACGCTATGGCAACGTGCTCCACAACGCTGTGTAGCAACGCCTTCTGCGGGGCTGTAATCTCGCCTAGCAACTGCTTCATCACCTCGTGGTTCAAAAGCAGTACATGGCAATCTATCGCGGCCACGGCCCGAGTCCTGTGCGGGCGGGACATTAGAAGGGATACTTCGCCGAATATCTCGCCAGCGTTGCGCCTGTCTATCTCGTGCCACTGCCCGCCGATGTAAGACATGATAGATACCGCCCCATCAATGAGCAGATAGCAGCCCATGCAAGGGTCTGAGGCGTTGAAAATAATGTCCCCTGACGCCGGATGTAATACCTCCGACGTTTGTAACAAACGCTCTGCGTCGCCCCTCGACCATTCGGCCAGAAAGGGATGACAAAGCACTGTATAGCCCTCTTCGCAGCGGTTCACAGGTGTAGCCTAACACCGCAACGAGTGCTTTTCAAACGACCATACATTCTCAGTTCTGCAAGTCGCTGACCAATCGGACATATGCCGGAGAATATAAAAAGCTACTCAAAGCGCAAAGCATCTACCGGGTCCATTTGGGCGGCTCTCCACGCGGGATAGGCGCCAAATACAAGCCCGATGCCCCCGCAGGTGACAACGGCCACGACCATCCAGAACCAGGGAATTATGGGTTTTACCTCCAGCATGAGTCCAACAGTGTCCCCCGCAGCCACGCCAAGGACGATTCCTATAACAGCTCCGACTTGCGCGATGAATATGGCCTCCAGAAGGAACTGGACAAGAATGTCCCGCGACTTTGCCCCGATGCTCTTGCGAACGCCGATTTCGCGCGTTCTCTCCGTTACCGATACGAGCATGATGTTCATTACGCCGACGCCCGCCGTCACAAGGGCAATCGCGCTGATGATTAGACCAGCCATACCAATAATCATGGCCATTTTGTCAAACGTGGCCTTGAGCGAGTCGTTTGAATAGACTTCAAAGTTGTTGTATTCCTCGGGCGGAAGATCGCGCACTACACGCATCGCACCGATGGCCATTTCCTGCACGCTCTCCATGCTTACTTCCGGCGGGGCCTGCACGGCAATGTCCAAGCTGCGCCAGCGGTCGTTCCAGTAGTTGGCGATGTACAGTGTTATGGGAATGGCGGCGAAGTTGTCCTGATCGTTGCCGAACACCTCGCCCTTTCGCTCCAATACGCCGACAATCGTATACGCCTTGCCGGAGATTATTATGCGCTTTCCGAGCGGATCTTCACTGGGGAATAGTTCATCCTTCACCTTGCTGCCTATCACGGTAAACGGGCGGCGAAACTCCACGTCGTCCGCGCTGAGGTTTCGCCCTTGCGCTATGATGCGGTTGTTGGTGACAAGAGAGTTCTCGTTGATGCCAATCATGTTGATGGTCTTGTCCATCGCGGTGCCAGCGTAGCTTACGCGGTGGCCATCGTCGCCGACAGTGAGCGACACCAACGCCCCCGGGCAAAGCTCTCGCATCATCCTTTCGAGCTGTTGGCCCTGGCGATAATTGATGGTGGGCCTGCGCATGTAGTTCCACCAGTCGCCGGACATGGCGGGCATTTTGCTTATCTGAAAAGTGTTCGCCCCGAGCTGCGATAGTCCCGTGTTTATGCTCTCTCGTATGGCCGAGAGGGCCGTCATCACGGCTACAACCGAGAAAACGCCAACGACGATGCCAGCGATTGTGAGTGCGCTGCGCATTTTGTTCGCGACGAGCGAGCCTGTGGCAAGGGCCAGTAGGTCGCTCTTTCGTATGCCTGTGTGTTTCTTTTCCATCTGCCTTTTTCCGCAGAAAAATGTGAAAGTCAGTATGTATGTGGAGTGCTAGTCGTGGCGAAGCGCCTCGGCAGGGTCCAGCCGCGAAGCCGCAAGCGCCGGAGCGAACCCGCTCAAAATACCCGTTGCGACGGAGGCGCAGACGGCGATAAGCATGAGCTTCCAGGAGAAAACCAGCGGGAACATCGGCATGATGTTCTTGCCAAGCTCCTGCAATATATAGGAGAAGCCAAGCCCCACTGCCCCACCGATAAGGCAGATGAACACCGCCTCGACAAGGAACTGCGTAAGGATGGCCCTGCGCGGGGCACCGATTGCGCGGCGTGTTCCAATTTCTTTTGTTCTTTCCCGCACGGCGACGAAGGTGATGTTCATGATTCCAATGGCACCCACGAACAGGGACAGCCCCGTGATGAATAGACCGGCCACCGTCACTCCCTGCTTTACCGGCCCGAGCTGGGCTTCGATAAGTTCAGTCCTGTTGATTTCAAAGTCGTTATCCGCCTCGGGCATAAGGCCCCTTACGCGGCGCACGGCGCCTTCGATTTCGCTGTATGCCGCGTTTTTGTCGGCCCCCTCGCGCATTTTTATCATTATGTCCACGTCCCGATGGTCCCAGCGGGCCGATGGCGAGGCTTTTTGCGGGACTACGACGACTTCGTCCATGCTGAACATGCCCATGAAGCTGCCCTGACGCGCGAGTATCCCCACCACCTCGAAAGGCTGGTTGTGAATGACAACATTCTTGCCAATGGGGGACACGCTCGGGAAGAGAACTTCGGCCACATCATAACCAAGCACGACCACACGGGTACCGCTCGCGTCCTCGTGCTCGGAGAAAAAGCGTCCTTCGTCCAGCTCCATCGGGCTTACGAGAGGATACGTTGACGAAGTGCCAACGATGCGCGTTCCCTCTATGGAGTTCTTTTCAAAACGTACGGTGCGATAACGGTCGTCTCTGGACACTGCCATTTCGAGCACGCTATCGGGCGTCTGCGCGATAATCTGGTTGATGCGCTGGGCGTCGTCGAAGTCGAAGCGGGGCCTGCGGCGGTAGTAGCGCCAGTCGCTGCCAACGTCCGCCCAGGGCCAGCGGCCAACGTAAAAGACGTCCTTGCCGAACAGGGCGAGGCTGTCGTTAAAGCCCTTGTCGATGCCCCCGACTGCCGTCCCCATGAGCGTAACGGCCAGAACGCCAATCATGACGCCAAGTGCGGTTAGCGCCGCACGGGTCTTGTGCTGCATGACCTGTTCGATGGCTATGCGAAAGCTCTCGTACAGCTCGAAACGGAAACGGATAAGCTCTCTTAGCGCGTATTTCATCGGCTCTTGCTCTTGTGTGCCTGCCCTTTGTCGGTGAGCGTATCCTCCACAATCTGACCGTCAAACAGACGCAGTTTGCGGTGCGCGTGCGCGGCAATGTCGTCCTCGTGCGTTACGATGACAATCGTGTTGCCAAGCCTGTGAAGATCTTCAAACAGGGCCATGATTTCCTCCCCCGTTCTGGAGTCTAGGTTGCCCGTGGGCTCGTCGGCCAGAATCAGCGAAGGGTTGTTGACCAATGCGCGGGCGATTGCCACGCGCTGGCGCTGGCCGCCGGAAAGCTCGTTGGGGCGGTGTTTCCAGCGGTTGCCAAGGCCCACTTGTTCGCAGGCTTTGAGCGCCTTCTCGTGCCTGTCCTCAGGCGAAAGGCCCGCGTATATGAGGGGAAGTTCCACGTTGCGCAGCGTGGTCGAGCGGGCAAGCAGGTTGAAGCTCTGGAAGACAAAGCCCAGCTCCTTGTTGCGCACTCTTGCCAGCTCGTTGTCACTCATTTCGGCCACGTTCTGCCCGCGGAACTCGTAGTGCCCGCTAGTCGGCGTGTCCAGACAGCCGAGCATGTTCATTAGCGTGCTCTTGCCGCTGCCGCTTGGCCCCATGATGGCGACGTACTCGTTGGGCAGAATCTGGAGGCTCACACCCCGGAGGGCGTGCACCTGGGTTTCGCCCAGATCGTAGGTCTTCCACACATCGCGTATGTCGATAACTGGTGTCATGTTGTGCTACTTCTGACCGGAATTGCCGTTGTTGCCCTCGTCCTTGGGCTGGACCTGAACCTGCATGTCGTGGTTAAGCTCTCTTGCGATGGCGTTGTAGCTGCCGCTGACAACTTCCTCGCCTTCCTTGACGCCTTCCTTGATTTCCATGTAGCGGCTGTCGGATATGCCCGTCTTGACTTCGCGAAGCTCCACTTTGCCGTCTTTGACGATGAAGATCACGCGCTGAAGGTTATCCAGCTCCGCACGGCTGCGCTTCTTGTCCACGCGCGTGCTCTGCTCGTTGCCAACCTGCGGCGGAGCTTCGGGAATCTCGGCCTTTTTCAAGGCCTTGGCCACTGTCTGCTTGTCGCGCACGGTGACGCTCTGAAGCGGCACGGTGAGGACGCCTTCGGCATAGCCGGTGTCGATGTCCGCCGTGGCGGTCATGCCCGGACGGATGCGTTCGTCGGCTTCGGAAATGCGCACCTTGACTTCAAAAGTCACGGCGTCGTCGTTGCTGTCGCTATTCATCGCAGAGGATGCTATTTCCACCACTTCGCCGCTGAAGGGAGTGTCGGATATGGCGTCTATGAGAATGGCGGCCTTGTCGCCCACGCTTACGTTGACTACGTCGCTCTCGTTCACGTCGATGACCAGTTCCATGATGGCAAAGTCGGCCACGGTCATGATTTCCGTGCCCTGATAGTCGCCCGTTCCGGCGACGCGCTCGCCAAGTTCCACAGAGCGGGAGCTTACAATGCCGTCCATGGGGGAATAAATGATGGCTTTACTCAGGTTTTTCTTGGCCTGGTCAAACTCCATCTCCTGCTGGCTGATGTTGGCCATTGCTGCCATGTAGGCGGCCTTCTTTGCAAGGGCTTCCGCGCGGGCTTCGCGCACGCTGTCTTCGGAAACGAACTTGTTGGCAAAGAGTCGCTCTTGGTCTTCAAGGACTTGCTCTGCGCGCTCCATCTGCACTTTCATCTGCTCGGCGCTCGCCTGTGCGGACAGTATGGATGCTTCTTGCTGCTTTACTCGAAGCTCCAAAAGCTCTGTGTCGATTCGGGCAAGGAGCTGCCCTTTCTTGACGCGGTCGCCGTCGTTGACGGGCAGTTCCACCACTTCGCCGGAGACTTCGGAGCTTATGGCCACTTCGACCTTTGGCTCTATGGTGCCGGAGGCGGTCACCTGGCTTGTAATGTCGCGTATTTTAACCTTGTCGCTTGTCACCTGCGTAAGGTGGGGCTTTCGGGGCATGAATACCGCGAGGGCGATGATTGCTAGGATTACCGCGCCAACAATATAGCGCAGCTTCTTACTTTTGCGTTTGGCCATCATTTGGAGCTGAAGTTACTTGGAAATGTTTTCGTCTGGGGTGGAGGTATGGGCACTTATCGTCCCATCGAACAAAGTGCCGTCGAGGCGGGCCATCGTGGCTCTGGCAACGGCCAGATCCCGTAGCGCATCAAGGTAGCCAAGCTGCGCATCGTCGTAGTCCTGCTGGGCTTCGAGCAATTCGCGAAAGCTGATAAGGTTGGCCGAGTAGCTACTGCGGGCCTTTTCGAGGGCCATTTTCTGGTAGTCCACGCGGGCCTTGCCGGAATTGCAGCGGTCGATGCCGAGCTGGAGGTCGCGCCAGGTCTGGCGGGCGTTCTTGTAAAGGGTTTCCTTGATGGAAATGAGCTTGATTTTGGCCTGCTCCAGGCGGGCGCTTGCCTGACGTGCCTTGGCAATGTCAGCTCGGCGGCCAAGGGGCATGGAGAACTTTAGCTCCGTGCTCCATTCGTGCCCGTCGGGGTCGGCAAGGCTGGAGTAGCTTCGGCGTTCGTTTTCCGCCGCTCCGCTCACGCCTGTTTCAAGGACCAGATCCACTTGCGGCAGGCGTCCGTTCATGGCCTTGACGCGGTCCAGATCCGCCCTGCGGACGACTTCTTCCTGCATCGCGCTGTCGAGATCCTGTTCCAATATGACGGGCCAGGTCTCTGCAAAGGGTGTCGCTTTTGATAGGTCTTCCGGCAGTTTGGATACGCCGGGCTCAAAGCTCGTACCGCTTAGCTCAAGAAGCGTTCCCATGCCTTGCGCAAGGGCGTCCGCCGCCTCCGCTACGGAGAGTTCTGCCTGAGTGAGGGCTTCGCGCTTTTCAGCGAGCGATGCCTGGGCCTGAAGGAGGTCAATTTCCGATACCAGCCCTGCGTCCAGCTTTGCACGGCTTTCTTCGACGAGAAGTTCCGCGGAGCGGACGGAGCTTTCCAGAAGCGCCACGTTTTCCTTCGCGTAGGATAGGTTCCAGTAAAGTGTCGTTGTGTCGAGGACCAGATCCAGAGCCGTTGCGCGGAGTTTTAGCTGAGACTGGGACAGCTCGCTAGAAGCCTTGCGCATGTCGGCCAGTGTGACGTCGCTCCATGCTCCTTTAAGAAGGGGTTGCGTGATGCTGGCTTTAAGGCCCGTGCCGCTGTCCTTTGTGGTAATGGCGCTGGAGTGGTCGAGCGTTGTACTAAGGCCGAGCACTGCGCCTGTGGAGATTTTCTTGCTCGCTCCCGCGCTGGCGTAGCCGGTCGATGTGGTGTCGCCGTCGTAGGCGCTCTTCTTTTCGCCCAGCCCGCCGCTGGCTTCGAGTTGTATGTCGAAGGCTGCCTCTTCAACTGTTAGTGAATCCTGTGCAATCAGCGGGTCGTAACGCTGGATGTGCAGGTTCATGTTCTTTTCCAGGGCCAGTGCCACCGCGTCCTCCAAAGACAGGTCTTGGGACGCTTGTGCGCCTGCCAGGCAGGGCGCTAGCAGCATCAGGGGTAATATCGAACGTAGGGGATGCATTGATTGAAAGTTTGTGAACAAAAGAGAACTGGAGCGTCTCGAAGCTCCTTTTCAGAGGACGAAGGGGGTATGCGCGCCCGCAGCGAGCGCCCTGTTTTATTTAAGCTAGATGCTAAACAGGCGTTTAGCCACGGTCATATGCATTAATGGATATAATGCGTTGTTAACGGCAATGAAGGCTTGCGAGCGGCTGAAGGATTTTCAGGTTCTTGCAGCTCTGAAGGCTGAAGCGGTATTACAGTTTTAAGCCATGGCAGTGCCTGCAATGCCCGTATCGAGCATCTTATTTTAAGTATCCTCCCAGCCTGCGTAACGTCTAGCCGTTCTCGCGCATTCTGCGGTCCCAGTCGTAGCCGCGTGCAGTGACTATGTCTTCGATTCGGCGCGCGCGCCTGTCGAGGGTGTCGAGCTTGCCAGATAGGCGGGACAGCGCGAGTTTGCGATTGCTGGTGAAGGAGTTGTAGAACTCTTCGTCTTCACCTGAAAGCGTGCGCACCGGTTCCGGCTTCATGAGAAGCGCGGCCACGATGTACATCAGCACTATGGGGAAGAAGCCGCTTGCAAGAAACAATATGATTGCGATTACGCGCAACCAGAAGATGTTCAGCCCAAAGTGATCGGCTATTCCCTGAAGAACGCCGAAAATGACTCCATTGCGCGAACGATAAAGGGTGTGTGAATTTCTATTCATCTTGATAGCTTTCAGAAAGTAGTTGTTCAGCGCGCCTTGCGCTGGGTTTCCACGATTATGGTTTCGAGCGATTCGATGCGGGTTTCAAGCCGGTTGAGCTTGGAGAACATGTCCTGAATGAGGCGGGCTTCCTCGCCGGAGCCTTCCTCGTTGCGCTTGGCAATCAGCTTATCCACACAGTCAAAACCGCGCTTTAGTACCGTGATTAGAGCCGTGCCTAGGAATATTACGGAAAGGACAAGCACTGGAAAGGGAAGTTCGCCAAGATTGGCGAAAATCACCTGTGTATCCATCCCGATGCTTGCCATGACATTGGCACTCGGGCTTGCAAGTAAGTCTATCATGACAGGAGCTTTCTGGCGGGAACCGGCTTAGCGCCTTAGCGTGGTTTGCGCTGGGTTTCCACTATGATGGTTTCTAGTGATTCGATGCGCACTTCCAAGCGGTTCAGCTTGGTGAACATGTCTTGAATCATGCGGGCCTCCTCGCCGGAGCTTTCCTCTTCCTGCCTGCGCAATGCCTTGCGAGGCAGCCCGATGGCCAGCCGGAGCGCCAGTATGATACCGGCGGCGGCCAGGCCGAGGCTAAATATGATTATCGCTGGTTCAAGAGCGTCCCACATCGCTTGTATTCCTCTTTCTTGGCGCTAGTTGTTACCGAGTTTGGCCTTGAGTTCGGCAATTTCCTTTTCGAGCTGCTCGTCCTGATGCAGGCGATCGAACTCTTCTTCAAGATTACTCTTGCGAGAGATATTTACAAGATCCGCCTCCGCTTCCATGCGGTCAATGCGCTGTTCGAAGCTGTCGAAGCGCTGCACCACGTCCGAATGGTCGAAGCGGCGGATGTTGCCCTGACTCTGGATGCGGTCCTTGGCAAGCGTGTGGCGACGGACCAGTGAACGCTGCTTGTCGCGGGCCTGGGTCAGCTTTTCTTCCACCTGCGTGATTTCGTCGCGGTAGCGGCTCACCGTATCGTCGGCCGCGTTGACCTCTTCGCCAAGGCGAGCCACTTCGGCCTGTATCTCGCGCTTGCGAAGCAGAGCCTCGCGGGCCAGATCTTCGCGCCCTTTGCTCATGGCAAGCTCTGCACGGCTTTCCCAAAGAGCCACTTCAGAGTTTAGGCGTTCCGCGCTGCGGCCCAGGCGGGCCTTGTCGGCCATTACCTGTGCGCAGGATGCCTTCAGCTCCACGAGGGTGTCCTCCATCTCCTGAATCATCAGGCGAAGGAGCTTTTCGGGGTTCTCGGCCTTGTCCAGCATGGAGTTGAGGTTGCTGCCCACGATGTCCTTGAAGCGTGTGAAAATACTCATCTTTTCTGTTCCTGTTTTTGATTTAAAATGTCCCCCGCCATCCATCTGCTACCCTTGGATGGCGGGGGGTTCTGTACCTGTCACTCATCTCAACGAAGTGTGCTCCCAACACACTTGCCAATCTATATAACAGCATCCGTGCCAACTTTCCGGCCTATTACATAAAGCATTGTTGTCCAATGCTTTAATAGTTTTGGCATTTTTTAACATTGCCGAATTGGTTAATTTGACCATTGTTTCTAACCATAAATGGCGAATGGTGACGGATATATCGACTCTTCCAGCATTGATGCGCGTCGGGTACCGGACGCCATAGGCGAATCCGAGGCTTTTCTGGATTTTCAGGCTCGCTTGGCGGCTGTCGCTCCCGTGGAGAGACCGGTGCTGATCGTTGGCGAACGCGGCACTGGCAAGGAGCTGGCCGCGGCCCGCCTGCACTTTTTGTCACGCCGATGGGGCCAGCCGCTTGTTTCGCTAAATTGTGCGGCCTTGTCTCCCAATTTAATAGAGAGCGAGTTGTTCGGGCATGAGCAGGGGGCGTTTACGGGGGCCACGGGGCGCCGTGCTGGTCGCTTCGAGCTGGCCAATCATGGTAGCTTGTTTCTGGACGAGTTGGGCCTTATGCCAATGAGCGCGCAGGAGAAGGTGCTGCGCGTGACCGAGTACGGCGTTTTCGAGCGCGTGGGCGGCAATCGCGAGCTTCAGGTGGATGTGCGCATCATAGGTGCGACCAACTCCGACCTTTCCGCAATGGCGGACGAGGGCAAGTTCAAGGCCGACTTGCTCGACAGGTTGAGCTTCGAGGTGCTGCATCTGCCACCGCTCCGCCGCCGAAGGGGAGACGTGGCGCTTCTCGCCCACCATTTCGCAGCCCGCATGGCGAGCGAGTTAAAAATGAGCAGCACGCCGGAGCTGCACTCGAGCGTCCTGCGCAAGCTGGAGGAATACCAGTGGCCGGGCAATGTGCGCGAGTTAAAGAACATCGTGGAGCGGGCCGTTTATCAAAGCGACGGACAGACGATTCGCGACATCGACTTTCATCCGCTGCGCTCACCCTGGGACGAGGGCAACGACTACGTGATCCTTGGCGAAAATGAAGGCAGTGCGCAGGCGTCGGCGTTCGATCTTGGCGAGGTGCTGAAAAGTTCCGGCATAGAGGCGGCAAGGCTGGAACTGGAGAGGCGCGCGCTGGAGGATGCCTTGCAGAAAGCCGACACTCAAGCAGAGGCTGCAAAGCTGTTGGGATTGAATTACAACCAATTTCGCGCTCTTTTTCGTAAACACAGGTCTTGATTTACAGCGACTGGCTGTAAACGAGTGGCAAAGGGAATGACTCCAGACATGCCTAACCAACATGGCAGCCCAGATGCCGCACCACAGGCCGGTTCAGGGCCTGCAAAAAATGTGAATAACCTGTGCAAAACTCTTGATTGCCAAAACCTGTAACAGTTTTCAACTCGGCAAGTAGCTAAAGGACTGGATGTTACGACTTTTGCCGAATCGTCCGTATCAATTTTGTAATGTTCACAAAATCGTCTCGTTTACCATATAGGGTGATCATCCCAATTGAGTTCGGGAAAGAAAAATCGGCCCGTCGTATGCTGTCAAACCTTGTGATTCCAGCGCAAATGGCGGCAAACCTCCTGTGGCCGATGGCTTGCGCAATGCAACGCCATGCACCACGAGTCATGATGCGCGTACAGACAAACAGCACACCCGAGGGTGTGCCGAAGTGTTTGTCAGTAATCAAGGCCCCACTTTGCCATTCCCTGGCTTAACCAAGGCGCACGGGGCAAATACCGAACGGGCAAGCCTCTTAGCGCTTGGCCTGATCAGCAAGGCGCTTTTCGCGAACCTTGTTGGCGGCCTTGCCGATACGGTCGCGCAGGTAATACATTCTGGCGCGCATCGTGACGGACTCACGATCGACTTCGACCTTCTCGATGTTCGGGGAGTGGACGGGGAACACGCGTTCCACACCTTCGCCGGATGTTACGCGGCGCACGGTAAAGCTTTCGTGGATGCCGTGACCCTTGCGGGCGATAACGATGCCAGCGAAAACCTGAATACGTTCCTTGTCACCTTCACGAACACGCGTATGTACGCGCACGCCGTCGCCAACCTTGAAGGCTTCGCGACCGGGCTGGAGCTGCTCACTGGTGATTTCGTCGATTATCGGCTTCATTGATTACAAGAAAAGTGGACTGTTGTTTGTATCGGGCCGGAATGGAATCCGAAACGCAGCCTGCGCTTATTTAGCGCATGGCCCTTTTCATCACCTGACCGCCCTTTGCAAGGCTCTGCGGCTTTCACATTTGCACCAATTGCGGCAAATGCGTTGACCGCGGAAAGGAAAGGACATTGGCGTTGCTCCTTGTCGGGGTCAAGGACTTTTCAGCATGCCACCCGCTAAATGTCATTATGGTGGTATTCTTCACCCAAAAGGTCCGGTCGACGCGCGCGAGTTTTGGCAAGACGCTGTTCGTTACGCCAGCGTTCGATCTGGGCATGGTTTCCCGACAGCAGAACCTCGGGCACTTTCATGCCGCGGTATTCGAGCGGGCGCGTCCACTGCGGGAAGGAAAGCAGGTTGTCGTTGAAGCTGTCCTGAACGAGCGACTTTTCCTCACCCAGCACCCCGGGCACGTAGCGACATACCGCGTCGATAAGCACCGCGGCGGCTATCGTTCCGTTTGTCAGCACGTAATCGCCAATTGACACCTCGCGCGTTACGAGCGCGTCGCGCACCCGCTGATCTATGCCTTCGTAGTGGCCGGAGAGCAGGACCATGTGCTTTGTCGCTGCCAGCTCGCCACACATCTTCTGGTTTAGAAGCTCCCCGTCCGGGCAAAGATACACGACTTGGCAACCCGGCGTGGCCACCGCCTCGATGGCGCCAAAGAGCGGCTCGGGCTTCATCAGCATTCCGGCACCGCCGCCGAAGGGGCGATCGTCGGTGTTTAGGTGCTTCCCGGTGGCCCAGTCGCGAATGTTGTGAACGCCTATTTCCAGAATGCCGTTTTGCACGGCCCGCCCCAGCATACTCTGCGCAAAATACCCGTCCACCATTTCGGGGAACAGGGTCAGCAGGTCTATTTTCAACTCGGGCATGGCTAAGTCGGAACAGGAAGATTGCAAGAATTACAGTGCGTCGTCTTTTAGGGAGCTTCTAACAACTTTGATCTCTCGCTACGAAACCAATCTTTAGAGCTGGCCTTTGTGAAAAGAGCTGAACCGCACACGCGACAAAGCGCCCAACGCCAATAATAGCGTGGGCGCCTGTCATAAAGTAATGAAACCCAATCTGCGAGCTGTCCCGCTTAGGCGGAGACGGTCACGGCGGTTTCGCGCTTTGCACGGTTGATAAGCGTGCGGGCGGTATCGGAAGGCTGTGCACCAACGCCGACCCAATAGGCAATACGGTCGAGCTTCAGGTTCAACTGCTTGCCCTCGATCTTGTTGCAAGGATCGTAGTTGCCCACGATCTCCACGAAGCGCCCGTCGCGGCGGCAGCTGCTTTCAGCCACAACCATGCGGTACATCGGGTTATTTTTCGCGCCACCGCGCTGGAGTCGGATTTTAACGGCCATGTGTCTTTGAAATGAAAGTCTTTATCTCTCGTTTATGGAAAAGGAATGAACAAACGAAGCGGATGGGCCTGTGTCAAGCCATCATTGCGGACTTCTTGTCCTGAAAAGCTTTTCCACCTCCCAAAGAATGGAATATGCCCCCAAGGCGCAGGCAGGGCAAGGCAAGGACTCGCTCAACAAGAAAAAGAAACGCACGTTGCGTAACCGCCTAGTACAGAAAGAAGTAAGCGAACGGCAATGCCAATCATGGTCTTTTCCCGAACAGCACATGACTACCACTGTCGTAGATATTTCCTAAAATACGCGACTAAAAGTCATCATGACTTTGCGACCGAAGATACGATGCGATTAACCTGCCAAACGAGGAGAGCTGTTCCCTGATTTGAATAGCTTCCTCCGTGAATAGACTGGAGTTTACTCGGTCAACAATTTGGACATTTGAGAAACTTAACCGCATTTTCCCGTCTCTTACCTCAACCTTCATTTTGAATGATGCTCACTCTGACAACTGACACATCCCCGATGTTCGAGTAGCTCCAGTTAATACACCATTCCCGATAATAACTCCTTGCTCCTTGTTTTTTAGATCAATTACCGCTTTAGATGATGTAAAGTTTTCTGCAATCCATAGTTCAACGCCATCAAAGATTTCATTCCGCGTCATACCATCCAGTTCGATCACGTATTCAATTCCATCACAACTGTAAGGCGTTGCAGCTTCTGGCATATCAACACAACCCGTTGCAAGGAAGACCAAAGAGATGAGAAGAGCCGTAAGTATAAGTGTAAGTCCATGATGGCGGCAATTTGTTTTCTTGTATCAAATGAGACAGAACACCAACTTAAATTACAAGCCATTTTCAATTAAATCTACGACTTCTATGAGCACTATCCTAGCGCTCCTGAAAATTCATCAGAAATTCTATTTGGCCACTATTCCACGCCCAGTTTTTCTTCGGCGACTTCGGAGATTGTCTTGTGCGTGGCCCTTGCCTTTGATCGCAGGCTATTGATGACGGACGGACTAAGACGCAGCAGTATGGGCTTGCGACCCGAAAGCTTGCGACCGGCATTCTTTCTTGCGCCACCGTGTGCGAACGGGCGAAATTCGAGCTTCGCAAGATCGGGCAACGCCTCGCCGTTCAGATCCTCCATGCCCACCTGATAGCCCTCGGCATCAAACTTCGGTGCGTCACTGTTTTCGCTCTGCTTTTTCATAGATTTCCTTCCCAATCCGCCAGTATCCCGCACCGATAATGCGGATGATAGCCGACGGCCTTTGCGTGTAGCGGACAAGCATGACCCGTTCACGAACCTTGCCAAGAAGCCACCAGCGCAGCTCCCTTTGCGTGCTGTGTTCCGGGTCGAAGGCCACAACCGCATGCGGATCGTCGAAAGCTGCCTTTGCCTCTTCGAAAGAGACGCCATGTTTGGCGATGTTCGAGGCGTTCTTTCGGGCATCCCACTCAAAGTTCACGACATAAACCTACACGCTCTCGCTTGATTGTCAATATCGTTATTCAAAAAATCCTTAGGTAGCGCCTTTAAACAGACGGACCGAGGAGGCGGGATGGTTTTTGAGATAAGAATCAGAACATGAGACGAGGTGAATCAGGATTCTCCGAGTCGAATGAGTTGATTATTAGCCGAAAAGACTCCCGCATTACGACGGGAGTTCTATTTGCAGACGCTCCCAAACATGCGACGCAAGTAGGCCAACTTTCGCCTGAATGCGCTCACAGTCCTTTTATCGCGAAGAAAAACGCGCCAGTAATCGTCGATACGGATGGCTTGGGCTGTCGATTGCAAAAAAGGGCCTCATGCCAGTTCCTACCGCGGAGCGACAACTAGATGCGCCAGCATCTCAGGTCAAGGGGTTAGCCCCCTTGTGGTGGGCCCGCTGGGATTCGAACCCAGAACCAAAGGATTATGAGTCCTCTGCTCTAACCGTTGAGCTACGGGCCCCTGAAAAGTTGGCCATATTGAGCAAGTGCGGCGAAAGGCTCAAGCCTTGAATCACATCTTTTTACACAAAGCGAACCAGAGCGCACAAAGAACCCCAATCCAAGCGGTAGCACTGACCAATAAGCACTTAGTCCAGAAAATGGGATATTGATTCCCACTAAATTTTCGCCGACACTCAGCTTGCACCCTCCATAAGCCCCATAGACGGCAACTGACATGCCATTCGGGGCCATTAGCCAATACAACAAGGGTTGGTCACATCATAATCATACAAACACATGAACACATTCAAAAACTCCCATATCATAGCCAAGATACTCGTTTTTCTGATGCTCGCAGGCGCGCTGATCAACCTGTATGCCTCGCACACGATGTCAGTGCAGCTTGAGATATTAAACAATATGGCAATCGGCATCGAATACAGCGACGAAGCGATCGACGCGAGCGACAGCGCCGTGACAATCAGCGGGCTATTCCAAATGGTTACCTACTTTATATGTGCGGTTTTCATTAGCATCTGGACTTACAGGACTGTTTACAACGCCAAGGTAATGAGTCTTGACCCTCTGCCCATAGGCCCCGGGCTTGCTGTCGGCTCATATTTCATCCCGATTCTCAACCTGTGGAAACCGGTTCAGGCCATTTCAGCCGCTAGAAAGGTATTTATCACTGCTGGCGGCAACAACCCGGGCGGCGGCTATTTCATACCGCTATGGTGGACGGCATGGCTTGTGTCCAACGTCCTTGGACAGGCTTCATTCCGCATGTCCAATTTCGGGGAAGATATCGACGAAATTATCGCCTACACAAGGGTGACAATGTACAGCGACACGGTTGACGTTTTGCTCTATCTTGTAACCCTGGCCATGATTCTGCACATCAGCGGGCTTAACCGCTGGGCGGCCAAGAGCCTCGAAGATGGAATGAGCACGGCAGACGCGCAATAAGCCAGAAAGACGCAGCCAGTTCGGCAAGGGATAACCCAGCCCTGCGCGACGGGCACAAGTTCAGAGTGTTTTTCAAAATGCCGTCCCGCCTCTACAAGAGCCGGACGGCTTTTGCTGTACGACAGTCTATTACAGTGGCTTGCGCCCTACGGCCAGCACGGTCTCGAAGTGAGGCTCCTCGCTCTCGCGCGTCACGATTCGCGTCTCTATCTTCACAAGCCCGCAGCCGCGAAGCCATGAAAAGAGGTTGTTCTCGCTAAAGCCGAGCCATTGGTCGGCGTACATTTCCCGCGCCTTCTCGAAGCTGTGCTCGTTCAGATCCAGTATGACAAGCAGCCCGCCCGGGCGCAGAATGCGGGCCGCCTCTGCAATGGCGCGCTGCGGGTGCGCCGCATGATGCAGGGACTGGGACATTAGCGAAAGGTCCACACACTCGTCTGGCAGGGGAACTTTCTCGATGTCGCCGAGCTTGTATTCGAGGTTGTCTATGCCGTTTTCTTTCGCAAGGCGCGTGCCCACTTCCACCATTTTCGACGAGCGGTCGATGCAGAACACGTAGTGTGCCTGTCGCGCAAGGAGTAGCGAAATCATGCCCTCCCCCGCCCCGAGGTCGGCTATGTCTATGTGCGGGGTAAGATAGAGAAGAAAATGCCCGATGGCGTCCCAGGTGCGGCCCGGGCAGTAGTTGCGTCCCAGTCGGCCCGCTATCTCGTCAAAATACTTTTCCGTCACCTGCCTGCGCTGCTCTATGGCGCGGCGTAGCAACTCGCGGTCGCGCAGTAGCTCCGCGTTGTCGTCCACGGACTTGATGGCGGCGTCCACAAGGTGGCGGACCTTCACGGGGATGTCGTCCGGCATGGAATAGTAGGTGCGCTTGCCGTCCTTGCGGTCGATCGCCAGCCCGCCGGAGCGCAGGAGCGCAAGGTGCGAGGATATGCGCGACTGGCCCATTTCCAGAATGTCCTGCAATTCCGCAACCGAAAGCTCCTCCTGTCGCAAGAGGTTCACAATCCGCACCCGCGTAGGGTCGGACAAGAGCTTCAGTGTTTCCCATGCATTCACCACGCGTGCAAACATAGAAGGTATTGAAGCTCATGTCCATCCAAACCAACAGGCGCGGGAAGGCCGCTGAAGGGCACGGCAAAGGGCCGAGGGGGACGTAAGTCGTTGAAATCGGCTTTGCACTGGAGCCTGGGCTGTGTAAGTATATGCCCATACCCCATGGACCAACGGCTGACAGACATATTGGAGGCGCTGCTTTTTTCGAGTTCGGAGCCGTTATCCGTAAAAGCCGTGCAGACGCTTTTCCTTCGCGCGGCGGAGGAGGAGCCGGAAGAGCCAGCGGCGCAGGGGAGCTTTACTCCGGTAATGGAACAGGTGGCTCCCGCGATGCTGGCGGCCGGACGCATTCGCGAGGCGCTGACAGCTCTTGCCGCGTCTTTGGACGAGCGCGGTAGCGTGTATCAGCTTGTCGAGGGGCCTGCGGGCTGGAGGTTGGTCTTGCGCCAAGGGTTTGCGCGTTGGGTGAGGCTTTTGCGCGACGAGCCTTCGCCGCGCAAGCTTGGCGCGTCCATGATGGAGACCTTGGCCGTTGTCGCCTATCGCCAGCCGGTCACAAGGGCGGAGGTGGAGGCCATTCGCGGGGTGGCTTGCGAGAGGACTCTTGCCAAGTTGGTGGATCTTGAGCTACTGCGCGTGGCGGGGCGGGCGGAGCTTCCCGGGCGTCCGCTTCAATACGCAACGACGGAGCGTTTCCTTGAATACTGCGGCATGGAGTCGCTTGAGGAGTTGCCGTCTTCCGACTTGCTAAACGAGGAGCTTCTGGGCCGCGTTCTGGAGGAAGAGAGCAAAGCGGACAAGGAAGCCTGAAGCCAAGGAGCTTATGTATGGGCTGACTGCGCTTTAATGTAATCCTCAAAGGCTTACCTAAAGATAAAGATTTTTCTCAACCACAGATTACGCAGATTTACACAGATTATAAAAATCAGAACACGAGGAGAGGTGAAGCAGGATTCTCCAACCCGAATGTGCTTGGGGTTAGCCAGAAAGACGTCCTCGTTCCAACGGGAGTTGTATTTCGAAACGCTCCATAACGCGGGACCGGCTAGTTTACCTTGAACAACGCGCCCTATCCTACCTCTGCGGTAGCTGGTCGCGCTCCTTCAGCACCGCTTCGTATAAGGGATGATTGGGATACTTCAGCAGGAACTCGTCGTATAGTATCCCCGCGTTACGCGCGTTGTGCTCCACCTGCCAGTAGGCGCGGGCCAGGGCCAGCGTAATGACAGGAGACTCCGGGAAGCGGCGCCGCATTGTAAGCAACTCGCCCATGAAACGGCGCGGCTCGTAAATTGACTGCGCAACGCGCAAATATTGCATCGCGTAAGGAGCGTTGTAAGGGTCCATTCGCGTTGCCTCCAAAGACGCGGCAAACGCCTGCCCGCTGTTGCCAAGCTCCAGCGAAAGCTCCGAATACTCGTTCCACACAGCGGCTGAAGACTCCTGTGCCAGCGCCTTGGGATACAGACGTGCAGCCTCCTCAAGATTGCCCTCCTCGCGCGCTTTGCGGGCCAGCTCAAGCGGCCCAACGGGCTTGACAGGCTCCACAATGTGCGGCAACTGCGCTGCGGGAGCCTGCTCGATTACAGGATTGGAAGCGGCGGCTTCCTCCCGCTCCACAGCGGCGACGGCGTCCTCCTTTGTAAAGCGGTCCGCAGCAACGGCAACGGCGTTGGGATCCATCGGCACGCTCGTAGTCTCCGGCGCGTCAGCGTCGGCACTGTCCGTGCCGGGGCTTGTCACCTTTGCGACCTTCTCGGCCTCAGCCTTGGCCTTGGCAAGAGCCTCGGTTGCGGCCTTCAGCTCCTCCTGCCTCGCCCGCCAGTTGGCAAGCTCCTGCGGGGCATTCTTTAGCGAGGAAACCTCCAGACTGCCCGGGAAATCCTTCTTAAGCTGGGCGACGTAATCTTCCGCCTGCTCGTACTGCTTTGCCTTGAGGGCAAGCTCCAGCTCTCCCAGCAGAGCGTCCTCGCGCACCTCGGGATGGTCGCGCAAGGCGGTGTCGAACCACAGCGCGGCCTGCGCGTCGTTACCGCGGTTTAGATAAATGCGCCCCATTCCGACAGCGATTTCGCCCGAAGGCTTCACCTGATACGCGCTGTTGTACGCGCCGAGGGCCTTGTCCGCAATCCCCTGCGCTGCTGCCAGATTGGCATACGAAATGGCCGCTCCGGCGTCCTTGGGGTTAGCCTGAAGATACTTTTCGTAAACGGCGATTGCCCCCATCGGGTCGCCCCCTTCGTTGAGGCTCTGCGCGGCGAAGAGGAGCGCCTGCTGCCTGTCCGGCGCAAGGTCCGCAAGGCGGTTAAAGTAATACGCGGCCATCTTCGGGTCGCCGTTCTGCGTCCATGCGAAGGCGAGCTGCTCGGCAATCATGGCATTTCCGGGTTTGCGTTCTTCGTACGCTTCCAGAATATCTATAGCCTGCTTCGCGTTCCCCTTGTCGAGCATCTCCAATGCGTCTTCAATGACAGAGGCAGGGTCATCGCCGCCAGCCCCGCACCCGAAAAAGGTAGGGAACACAAACAGGGCGGCAAGCGTCAGAGTTTTACGAATCCTTGGCCTCATCACTATATATGGGTGTAAACATACCTGATGGATTGTCAAAGCCTTGCGCAGTGGCAGCAGTGTTACTGGCGGCAATTCTTTGCGCATCGCCTCTTAAAGCCGCCTTCTGGTTGGACAACGAAGAACGCAGCTTGTTTCTCAACATGGTCTATGCACACGCCATGCCCGAGTTCAGCGCCGAACGTTACGAGGAGGCCGTGCGCTGGGTATTGGGATCCTTCGAGGTGAGAACGGGCAAAAAACTGGCCCCGGGTGAAAAGCGCCTCGTGGGGCTGAAAGTTTACACCAACTCCGGCGAAGGACTGGAGACGCCGCACAACCTCGTACGCGCCGTAATAAAGCAACTTCAGGTGCGCGGCTACACCAAGGACGAGATTTTCATTCTGGACGTGGGCCAACAGTTTCTGCGGGACTCCGGCTACCTGCCCGCGCTCAGCCAACGTGGCAGCAAGCCGAACTTTGAGGGGGTGCGCGTGCGCACGCTCGACGAGGAAGGCATGATAGACAAGGCCTGGTTTTACGAGAATCCACTACCCGTGGATTACACTACTGAGCTTGGCCGCCAGATGATGCAGGACCGCGACGCGGCCAAAGACGAGGAACTCCGCCGCAGCTACCTGCCAGCGCCCCTTGTCAAGGATGTGGATTTCTGGATCAACCTGCCCGTGGTGGTGGACAGCCCCGCGATGGAAATAAGCGGCTCTATGGCCAATGCCACACTTTGGAACACGAGCAACCGCAACCGCTTCTTCAACAGCCCCGCGAACGCCCCCGTGGCGATGGCGGAAATCGCCGCAATACCAGAATTGATGGACAACTGGGCACTCACGATTCTGAGCCTTGAGAGGTACCAATTCATCGGCGGACCGGTGTTCAACAGCAACTACGTTCGCAGCGACCCGATTCTGCTCGCAAGCACCGACCCCGCCATACTCGACGCATGGTGCGGGCGCCGCATGAACGCCTACCGCAAGCTCACGGGTTTCGACCTTATCAACAACCCGCCTTTCGCGGTATCGTTTGCGCGAATGGTTGGCGTAGGCGGCAGCAATTCGGACGCAATCCTGTGGATTACACCGCAGGGGGCCAACCTTGACCCCATCCTGTCCTATCCTGACAGAGTGACTGAGCAGGCCCCGCCGAAGCAAAAGGCACAGCTTTTCTGGTCCGTTCAGTAAAAGCGGCGCAAGGCTGCGCAACGTCCAGACATACCGCTAGCCGCGGCTATCCAGCTCGGGCCACTGGGCGAGCTTGCGGTGCAAGGTGCGGCGACTCATGCCAAGAAGCGTCGCGGCTTTTGTGCGGTTGCCCCGGGCCTCCTGAAGCGCGTTGTGAATGAGCCTTTTTTCGTTTTCCTCTACTGACAGCGGGCTTGAGGGAATGGAAACAGGCATGGACTGCGAAGCGCCCGCAGTCTGCGCCCCGGCGCCGGCAGTTGCGCTATCGGTACGCATGAAGCGTTGGTCCAGGTCAAAGCGAGTCACCCGCCCTCCCCTGCGCATCACGACCATGTTCTCGGCAAAGTTGCGTAGTTCCCTGATGTTGCCCGGCCAGTTGTAGCCCTGAAGAATCTGCGACACGTCGGGATCGAAAGTCACGGGGTTGAAACCGTTTTCCTGACTGAATATGTTCACGTAGTGGTCGAGCAGGAGCGGTATGTCGTCGCGTCTATCGCGCAAGGGGGGCGTCTTGATGCGCACCACGTTCAAGCGGTAAAACAGGTCTTCGCGGAATGTGCCCTTGCGGACCATGTCTTCGAGGTCGCGGTTCGTCGCCACGACGAGGCGAATGTCGAGCTGGACGGGTTTCATGCTGCCGAGGCGCTCAATGCTGCGGGTTTCGAGAAAGCGGAGCAGCTTTACCTGTATGCTTGCGTCAATTTCGCCAATTTCGTCAAGGAAAAGCGTCCCTCCGTCCGCGCCTTCGAAACGGCCAACGCGCTTTTCCATGGCTCCGGTGAAAGCGCCCTTCTCGTGCCCGAAAAGCTCGCTTTCCAAGAGGTTCGCGGCCAGAGCGGCACAGTGCACTGCGACAAAGGGGGCGCGAGAGCGGTCGCTGTTCTGGTGTATTGCCTGAGCGATAAGCTCCTTGCCAGTGCCCGTCTCCCCTTCCACAAGCACCGTGGCGCGGGACGGCGCGACTAGCTTCACACGGTCTATCACCTCGCTTATGGCCGAAGAGTTCCCCACGATGCCCGTAAAGCTGAACTTCTTGTCCAGCCGCTGGTGCAGAACCTCCACCTCCTGCTCGGTCTTGCGGCTCTTCAAGGCGCGCTTGATTATGATTTCGAGCTTTTCGAGGTTCAGCGGCTTTGTGAGAAAATCATACGCGCCGTGCTTCATGGCCTCCACCGCGCTTTCTACGTTGCCGTAAGCAGTCATCATCATGACAACGGGCGGGTTGGAAAGACTCAACGCCTTGTCTATAACCTTGATGCCGCTCTTGCCCGCCATGCGAAGGTCGGTGATTACAACGTCCATCTGGCTGCTCTCCATGACGTTGAACGCCTCGTCGGCACTGGCGGCAAGGTATATGTCGTAATCGTCTTCGAGGTATTCCTTGAGGCCCTCGCGGGTGTGCTTTTCGTCGTCAACAATCAGTATGGAAGCAGGCATTATGCCTACGGAATGTGTGCTAAAATGTCCCAACTCTCAATCATTTTCTGGTTGAACTGGCTTTTTGCAGCTTATCGTGGAATGATTCACCCCGGTAATGAGTCCAAGTATCAGGGCGGGCGCGATTCAAGGCGTTCATCCCCCGCGAGCGCGGCAGCGTAAAGAGTGAATATTTGTGGAGGAGGCTTTCATGAGCAGAGAGAACTTGCAGGGAAAGAGCTGTGACGCTAGGTCTCAGGGACCGAACAGGGTCTATGACCGGAATTTCAAGGTGACACAGGAATACAAGAATACTTTGCCGGATATGCAAAACTCCGGCTCTTCGACAATTCAGGGGGCGAATGTGCCGATCATTCAGGTTGGCATTTCGAACTTCCGCCTCCCCCTGCGCTTCATGACCCGCTCCGGGGAGCAAATAAGCCTTGAGGCGTCCGTCACGGGCACGGTGTCCTTGGCGGCGGATTACAAGGGCATAAACATGTCGCGCATCATGCGCGTGTTCTACGAGTTTGAAGACCGTGTGTTCACGCCCGAGATTCTGGAGGAAATACTGCGCGAGTACAAGGCCCAGATAGGATGCAGCCGCGCGCGACTCAAGCTCTCCTTCAACTACCCGATTCGCAAGCCCAGCCTCCGCAGCGACCTTTCCGGCTGGCAGTACTATGCCTGCGCTTACGAGGGCATCATAGACGATCTGGACACATTCACCCGCAGGGTGCATTTCGACTTTGTTTACAGTAGCGCCTGCCCCTGCTCGGCAGAGCTGTCCGAACACGCCCGCGAAGCGCGCAACATTTACGCAGTGCCGCATTCCCAGCGCAGCAAGGCCCGCGTAAGCGTGGAGGTTCGCAAGGGCTACTTTATCACGATCGAGGACTTGCAGCAGATATGCCTCGGTGCCCTGCTCACCGAAACCCAGGTCATGGTCAAGCGCGAGGACGAGCAGGCGTTCGCGGAGCTTAACGGCGCACAGCTCAAGTTCGTTGAAGATGCGGCCCGCCTTGTTTACGAGCCGCTGGACGCAGACGAGCGCATTGCCGACTTTCAAGTCGCTTGCGCTCACTTGGAAAGCCTGCACAGCCACGATGCCGTCGCTGTCATTAACAAGGGCGTGGACAAGGGCTTTTCGGGCAACTTCGACGACTTCCGCTCGCTGCTCTGTTAAATGGACGGCACCAAAGGCGCCTGATTCAGGGCAGACGCCGCAATATGTCCATACAAACAAGAATCTTTACTTAACCGCGCGGCTTTGCAGAATGTGAGCGGCAACAAGGGGTCATGCTCCCGCCCCGTGAACAAACAGCTCCCCTTTCGAGAAGCGTCTTACGATCCGCGCTTTTCGTGCAAGCCTGATACATGGACATTCTGCACTCATACTGGCGAATGGAATACGTGACCTCTCCCAGCGATGGAGAGAAAGGCCACCCGAACCCCTTCGCGACTCTTCCGGAAAAAGACGACCGCGAGGCATACATCGTGCACCGCGGCAAGCATTGCTACATTGTCCTCAACCTCTACCCGTACAACCCGGGCCACATGCTCGTAGTCCCTTACCGGCAGGTGGCGGACATTACGGAGCTTTCCGAAGAGGAGCGCAACGAGATGTTCGCCCTTCTAGTGAAGGGCAAGCAAGCGGCGCAAAAAGCGATGAACCCGGACGGATTCAACATCGGCTTCAACCTCGGGCAGGCCTCGGGGGCGGGAATACCCACGCATCTGCACATGCACATAGTCCCGCGCTGGAGGGGCGACTGCAACTTTCTCTGCATCATAGGCAAGACGCGCAGCCTGACCGAGGCTCTGGAAAAGACCTGGGAACACCTGCGCAAGGCAATCAGCGAATAGCCCGCAATCATGGCAGAAAAAACAATCCACTTTCAGACTCCGCGCACTCTTTCGCAGATTTACTGCGGAAAGGACGAAAACCTCGCACTGGCGGAAAAGACGCTCTCTGTAACGCTTATCGCCCGCGACGACTGGCTTCAGATAAGCGGAGAGGACGAGGCCGTGGCCGCAGCCGAGGCTTTCTTCGATACCCTGCGCGAGGGTCGCCAACAGGGCCTTAACGTCCGCCAGAGCGACTATGAGAACCTCCTGCGCAGCGTTGCCGAGGGCAACTTGGAACAGGTGCGCTCGATGTTTGGCAAGGACGCGGTATCTTACCAGTTCAAGCGCAAGAGCGTCATCCCCAAGACACTTGGTCAAAAGAGCTTTGCCCACGCCATGAGCGAAAACGACGTGGTTTTCGGCATCGGCCCGGCGGGCACGGGCAAGACATACCTCGCAGTGGCAGCGGCTCTGGACGCCCTGCTAAAGGACGAGGTGGAGAAGCTCGTTTTAACGCGCCCCGCAGTGGAGGCTGGCGAGGCGCTTGGCTACCTGCCCGGGGACTTGCAGGAAAAGATCCAGCCCTACCTGCGACCGCTCTACGACGCGATGTTCGACATGCTGGGGCACGACTTTGCAAGCCGCCTGCTCGAAAAGGACGTAATCGAGATTGCCCCCCTCGCCTACATGCGCGGGCGCACGCTGGCACACAGTTTTGTGATACTCGACGAGGCGCAGAACACGACGCCTGAGCAGATGATGATGTTCCTCACCCGCCTTGGCGAGGGGAGCAAAATGGTCATCACGGGGGACATTACGCAGGTGGACCTGCCCCGCCACAAATACTCCGGTCTCAAAGAGGCGATAGATGTTTTGAACGAAGTGCCGGGTGTATGCTTCCAATACTTTGACGGACAGGACGTAGTGCGCCACAGCTTGGTCGCGCGAATCATCGAGGCCTACCAGCGCTACATGGACTCCACCGGCGCACACCAGCGCCGCGACCCCATTAAGTAAATACAAAAAACACGACATGGCACAGGCAAACACGCGCAAAGAAGGCCCCGGTACGCAGATAAGAAAGCGTATCGCCGAGCAAACGCGCAAGCAGGAGTTGCTGTCCCGCTCAAACCTGTCCTATGCGCTCATTTTTGTAATTTTTGCGTTCATACTCATTGAAATCTGCTTTTCGGGCCTTTCACCGGCGGGGCCTCAGGTGCTTCGCGGCCAGATTGCGCGCTCCCGCATAACCTCGGAACTTAGCTTCCGCTACGTAAGCGGTATAGAAACAGCCCGCGCAAGGGAGGAAATCCGCGCCCGCACTCCGCCCGTGTACTCTCTTTCCCAGGATAAGCTGCTCCAGTTTCGCGAATGGCTGTTCAACACCGACGAGCTTTTAACGGGCTACCTGTCCTCGCCAGTCATGGACGAACAGGTATCGTCCGGCCCGCAGAAGGGCCTGCTCAAGGTGACGCCGGAGGAAATGGACGCCTTTCTCAAGACAGTGCCCGGCGGCAACCGCTTCAACCTCAACGGCGAAGACCTTGCCGCGCTGACCAACACCCTCGGGCACGAGGAGCGGCAGCAGGCGCTCGAAGAGGGGCTGCGCATACTTGCAGACCTTTACAGGCAGGGCATTTACGACGAGGCGCAAAACCCCGTCCGCTCGACGGGCGGCAGCATGAGCTTTCTAAAAATCGAGAACGAAAACGGCGACATCGTTCAGGCGGAGGTTCTTTCCGAAGAACAGGCAATTAGCGACCTGAAGATAAACCTAAGCTCTCTGGACATACCGCGAAACGCCTTTCTGGCCCTGTTCCGCGTAATGCGGGCGGGCTTGCAGCCGAACCTCGTATTCGACCAGCAGCGCACTGACGCCATTGTCGATGAGGCCGTGCGCAACATGGAGCCGAGGACTGTCAGCGTAAGCCTTGGCGAGACAATCATCGAACCCGGCCTCAAGGTAAGCGACCTGCAATACGAACAGCTTCAGGCTTACCGGCAGAAGCTGCGCGAGGGCGGGAACGGCACAAGCACGGACAATCAGTTCTTCGACCGCGCTCTGCTCGCGCTGGCCACGGTGTTTGCTCTGGCGATATTCCTTCGTATGCAGAGGCGCAACCGCCGCGCCCACCTGCGCGAACTGGTGCTGGCCGGCATTACGGTGGTTTTGAATCTGGTGCTCGTAAGGATGATGATTTCTCTTGGCGAGGGCAGCCTCGGCCAGAGTATGCCTACGCTCGCGCTCATCCTGCCCTGGCTCGCCCCGATAGCCCTCGGGCCGATTCTCATAGCAATCCTGATGGGAAGCGGCGCCGGTGCGATAACGGCTGGCCTTGTCGCAGTGTTCAACGGGCTGATGCAGGGCGGGTCCATGGCGATCACACTGGCCACCCTTCTGACGGGACTTGCGGGCGTTTACGCCTGTCGCAACGTGCAGGTTAGGACCCGCGTTGTGCGCGCCGGTCTTATGAGCGGCCTGATGCTCGGCTTTTTCGCTCTTGTGTTCTCCCTGCGGGACGGAGCGGCCAACCCGACGGACATACTCTGGATTCTGCTCATTTCGCAGCTAAACGGCTTCTTGACGGGCGTCATAGCGGTGGGCCTTTTGCCAATTTTTGAAAACCTTTTCCGCCACACAACGGACATCACGCTCTTGGAGCTGACAGATTTCAACCACCCGCTGCTTCGCCGCATGCAGGTGAACGCCCCGGGCAGCTACCACCACAGCCTGATGGTGGCCAACCTTGCCGAGAACGCCGCGATGCGCATTGGCGCAAACCCGCTCATCTGCCGCGCGGCGGCGCTGTATCACGATATTGGCAAAATTATCAAGCCCGAGTATTTCATCGAAAACCAGCGCGACGGCAACCCGCACATGGAGCGCAACCCTTCCATGAGCGCGCTCATAATCAAGGCGCACGTAAAGGAAGGCGTGGCGCTGGCCAAGCAGTATCACCTGCCCCGCGTTGTTATGGACATCATCCAGCAACACCACGGGACGAGCCTTATACAGTATTTCTACTACATGGCGCTCAAGCGCCAGAACGACGTGAACGCCACGCTCTACGCGCCGCCCGGGGCCTGCAAGGTGGAGCTGGATGAAGTTACCCAGAGCACTTACCGCTACGAGGGGCCGAGGCCGCAGTTCGCCGAGAGCGCGATTGTCATGCTGGCAGACACAATGGAGGCGGCCAGCCGTTCGCTAAAAAAGGTCACCCCGCAGAGCATCGAGGACTTCGTCAACAACATCGTCAAAGGGCGCATTGAGGACGGCCAGCTTGACGAGGCGCCCATCACGATGAATCAGATCAACCTGATGAAGGAGAGCTTCATCTTCACGCTCCTCAACATGCTGCACTCCCGCATCGAGTATCCCAAGGGAGAGCCGCAGAAAAAGCCAGCTCCGCGTGCGCCTCAGACACCTGAAGCTGTGGCAAAGGAGGAAGCTGGTGCAGCGGACAAATCCGCCAAACCGGAAGCTACAGATGGCACCGACGCACAAACAAATGCGCCTGCCTCGTCCGAAGTGCTTGCAAGCGGGAACGGCAAAGCAAAAACTGCCGACGATGCCAAAACCGCGTAGCGTTTCCGTTAACAACACCCATCCCGCACTGAAGCTCAAGCAGTCCGAGGTTAAGGCCCTGTACCGCTTTCTGGACATAGCTGCCGCTCCGGACGCCATTCCGGCGGGAGAGCTGTCCATTGCATTTGTTGACGCGCAGGGCATTATCCAGATGCACGAGCAGTTCCTTGCAGACCCTACGATTACGGACGTAATAACTTTCCCCGGGGACGAGGAGGATGACTTTGCCGGTGAGATCTGCGTGTGCACGGACTTTGCCGCGCAACAGGCTCCGCTCTTTGGGCAGAGTTTCGCCGAGGAGCTTTGCCTCTATCTGGTCCACGGCTGGCTGCACCTGGCGGGCTATGACGACATTGACGATGACGACAGGGCTGAAATGCGCAAAGCCGAGGCGCGCACGATGGCCCTTGTCCGCGAGGCGGGGCTGGTGCCGAAGTTCGAGCTTCGGGCATAGATGGACCTGGCAGCGTAAAAAATCAGTCTGATGGGCGCGATTGCTTGCGATACTTGCTTTCCAAAACTTATTTGACCTGTTACAAACATGCTCGTGAGCTTTAGAAAGATTGCCGCAATTCTCTCCCTCTGCGCCGCGCTCCTGCCCAACGCCCGTGCAGAGGCGCAAACCGAGCAGGCCAAAGATCTCGCATCCGAGGCCCCGCAGACAAAAGATCTCGTTGCCGAGCTTGCCGCCCAAAAGGAGCGCAACGCCGAAGAAACGCGTTCGCTTCAGGCGCAACTCGACGCCGTTTACAACGACTTGCAGCGCGAGAAAGCGCAGCGAGAAAAGGCCATGCAGGCGGTTCTGTTGACGGCTGCCATCTCCGGCGGCGTCGTGGCAATCGCTCTTATCCTTTTCTACCGCAACAAGCTCAAGTCCTCCACCGAACTCAAGGCGATGAACGAGCGTCTGGACATGCAGTGGAAAGACCTTTGCAAGGCGAATGAGGAGCTGACGCGAACGAACAGCGAAATGGCTGCTGCTATAACAACGCTCAGCACGCAGCCCGCAAAAGAGGACGTTGGAGCAAAGAGCAAGGATACCAAAGAAGCTCCGGCGAACAAGGCGGAGTCTGTTGCCGCCGCCCCCTCTGCTCCGGTCAAGCCTGCTGCGCAAGCGTCAAAACCAGCGCAAAAGACTGCAAAGGGTGGCAAGGGCGCTACGTCCAGGAAAAAGTAGAGCGAGAGGCTTGAGTCTCGTTAATTGGCACGCATAGTTAACCACGCGCGTAAAACTTGACGTAGGCGTTCTGCGATACGCTGCTTGGCTTTCACCCAATACGGCTCAGTCCCATGACTAGAAAATCCATCGCCCTTCTGCTTGCAGCGACGTTTCCATGCGTATCGCAAGCGGCCCTGTCCCTGAACATAGACAGTTACACCACGAGCGAAATCACGCTTACTATCGGCGGAACTCTGGATAGTGACGTCGTTGGCGACCAAAAGAACTGGATAGCAATCAAGAACGACTGGACAAACAACTACGGCGTAAATACAGACTGGTTTGAAACCGCCCCCACATGCGTCCACTCGCTCAAAATCAATAACACCGATGCTAATGTTAACCTTAACAATAGCACAAGTTACTATGCAGATGCGGTTTATTTCAGTATTGACTCAAACGACCTGCTCGCTGGCTATAGCGTTTCCGGCAGCATCACGTTGACGGGGTCTTTCATTGAACTATCTGCCGTCAATCTGGAACTGCTCTCCGGTTTTGACAATACGGCAAAAGATTGGGCGCGTTTGGAAGCGAGCGCCAGTGTCGTCCCGGAGCCCGCTCAGGCCGGCGCGGCACTCGGCTTGGCAGCACTCGGAGCGATTGTTCTGAAGCGCCGCCGCAAAGCTTAGTCTGCCCGAAAACTAGTTTAGAATACCTTTTACACAGCCTGCGCTCTTGAAAACAGACGCAGGCTTTTTGCTGCATACAGTAAGAAAAGTTGAGTGATGCTTGGCTGCGTCTTAAAAACAGAAAACGCAGGTGGGTTTGGTGGAAAAACACGTTTATCCATATGGGGACGCATGTTTCCCGACGGGAGTCGAATTCGTGAACACGGCCAAACTCACATACCCCTTTTCCAACCCCAACAAACCGTTCTTACAAAGCACCATAGGCAAGAGCCTTATCTATAATCATGAAACAACACCCCTACTCTCACCCCAAGACAAGCAGACTGCGCAAGCTCATTGAAGCAGGCACTCGCAGGACTTTCCGGCAGATTTATTCGCCCGTCATATCATTATTCGCCATCGCGACGGTCTGTGCAGGCACGGCAATGGCGGAAACGCCAGCCTATCTTGACTCATCTATTCCTCAAGAGGCGAGAATCGACGATTTGGTCTCGCGCATGACGCTGGAAGAAAAGGCGTCCATGATGAAAAACTCCACCCCGGGCGTCCCAAGGCTGGGCATACCCAAGTATGACTGGTGGAGCGAAGCCCTGCACGGGGTGGCCAACGCGGGCCATGCCACGGTGTTTCCACAGGCCATAGGACTCGCGGCCATGTGGGACGCGCCTTTACAAAAAGAAATCGCCGCCGTAATCGGCGTGGAAGCGCGCGCTAAATTCAACGGCTACAAGGGCACCCCCGAAGAAGGAGCACTGTTCCACGGTCTCACATTCTGGTCGCCCAACGTGAACATATTCAGAGACCCACGCTGGGGACGCGGGCAGGAAACCTACGGAGAGGATCCGTATTTGACAGCAACCCTTGGCGTGGCGTTCGTCCAAGGCTTGCAGGGCAGCGACCCTAAGTATCTCACGGCTGCGGCATGTGCGAAGCACTTTGCCGTCCACAGCGGCCCGGAAAGCCTGCGTCACAGTTTTGATGCCGTAATTGCGAACGCCGACCTGTACGACACCTACCTGCCCGCCTTTGAAGCACTCGTAAAAGAGAGTCGCGTCGAAGTCGTCATGACAGCGTACAACGCAATTGACGGAACCCCCTGCTCCATCCACCCGAAGCTCTACGGGCTTCTTAACCAGTGGGGTTTCAACGGGCATGTGACAAGCGATTGCGGCTCTGCGGGCGACCTTATCTACTCTTACAAACTGGCGGCGGACGCGGCGGAGGCCAGCGCGCTGGTCCTGAATGCGGGTATGAACGTTGTTTGCGGCTCCGAACCGGAGGCGCTGGTAAAGGCGGTCAACAATGGTCTTGTCGATGAGGCAACCGTGGACATGCAGCTTAAACCGCTCCTGCGCACTTTGTTCAGGCTGGGCCTTTTCGACCCCGCCGACGAAGTGCCGTTCAACGCAATCAGCCCTTCCGAGAACGACACCCCTGAACACAGTGAGCTGTCGCTTGTCGCAGCGCGCAAAAGCATGGTGCTTCTCAAAAACGACGGCATTCTTCCGCTCGACACGAACAAGGTGCGCCGCGTCCTTATCGTCGGCCCGAACGCGGATTCCGTCCCCGCGCTCGTAGGCAACTATTGCGGGGAGCCTTCCAAGCCCGTGACAGTGCTGGCGGGGCTGAAGAAGCACCTCGAAGAAGAAGGCGTTAAGGTGGATTACGCATACGGTTGCGACTATGCGCTGCGAAGCGCAGGCTGGCGCGCCATCCCGCAGCCCTGGTTCAGAGGCGAGTATTTCAGCAATTCCGATCTTGCCGGTGAACCCATGGAAAAGCGCACCGAGCGCCCGATTTGTTTTGAATGCGGCGCGGATAACTCCACATCCGGCGGTATGCCCAAGAGCCTGCCTCCGGCAGGCATATCGGCGCGCTGGAACGGTGAGCTGACAACGACGATTTCGGGCAATTACCAATTCAGAGTCCGCGCGCGCGGAGGCTTCCGCCTGAGCGTGAACGGCAAAACCGTCATTGATTCCTGGGAAGCTACCAACGACGAGCTTCAAGTCGTTCGCGAAATTGAAGCAAGCAGTGAACTGCCCGAAAATGCCTCCCTTCCAATTCGCCTCGAATACAAGCAGGGAGACGGACCGGTATCGCTCGCTCTTGAATGGATACCGCCTGCGCCCGAAGCGCACATTGCAAATGCAGTGGCTATGGCGAAGGATGCCGATGCCGTCATCTACGTCGGCGGCCTTACAGCGCAGCTTGAGGGCGAGGAAATGGCCGTTGATTACATAGGCTTCTCTGGCGGAGATCGCACTAGTATCGAGCTTCCCCCGCTTCAGGAACGGCTCATAAAGGAGCTATGCGCAAGCGGCAAACCATTGGTAATCGTAAACATGTCCGGCAGTGCGGTGGCCTTGACATGGGAGGACGCACACGCGAACGCCATCCTGCAAGCGTGGTATCCGGGGCAGCAGGGCGGAAACGCCGTCGCGCAAACGCTGCTCGGCATCAGCAATCCGTCCGGCAGACTACCGCTTACTTTCTATCGCCAGACGGAGGACTTGCCGGACTTCACCAACTACGAAATGGCCGACCGCACCTACAAGTATTTCCAAGGCACGCCGCTTTATCCCTTCGGGCACGGGCTGTCATACACTTCTTTTGCATACTCGAATATGACGGCAAAGAAGGGTGCGGACGGGCTGTTGCACGTAAGTGTCGAAGTGAAGAACACTGGAAAGCTTGATGGCGAAGAGGTCGTTCAACTCTATGCCCTTGCGCCGGAGAGTTCTTCTCCGCGCGAAATCCAGTCACTATGCGCATTTGAACGCACATTCCTGAAAGCTGGCGAGACGCGAGTGGTTAACTTCATTGTCACCTCATCCGCGCTACGCCGCTGGTGTGAAGAAACGAATGCTTACGTTACGCCGAAGGGCAAGTGGACAATCCGTGCGTCAGCCTCCGCCCTGGATATCAGACAAAGCGTAACGGTAGACCTCTAAACGACTTACCACATAGCAAGGGTGGACACCAAATCCCCCTTACGTTCGTGAAATAACTCTGACAGGGTTGTGGCACAGGTCACAGCCCTGTCTTTTTGTATCCACATGTAACAGCATCACATCCTCTTATAAGCTACCATCCAACAGCAACAAGAGCATGAACAAACACGCATATAAGCAGCCATCAACCGCCCTGTCAGGATGAACAATGATGCTTCCTGTGTCCTCCACACATTTTAGTTCCTATTGTGAAGAACAATCCCAACTACAAGCAACACCAGCATCCACTACCTAACAGGACGGCGAGACATTTCTATCTGTTTACTCACTACCTAACTTACGATACAACTCGCAAGATCACTTCAAAGCCCTCCATAATATAAGAACGAAATATACATCCAGTCCCTGCCACAAAAACCAAACATTTTACCTCTTTGCGTCCCAGCGTGATTCATATATAACAAGAAACGGCGCCGGGGTATTCGGCGCCGTTTCAGCAACACGGAGAGTTACCTCTCTAACTATTCGATACTTTTGCACATATGAACGACTAACCCTTCATAGGCGCGATAGCTACGAACAGTATATTAATAGTATTAGAACATGAATTTGAGGCTCAGATCGTAGCTCATACCCTCTGCTATGCGATACTGAGCGACAGTACCATCGGGATCGGCCGATACAGCGACCAAGCCCTCGTCTTCTCCGACGTTTCTGAGGTTGAGCTGAATGCGCCAGTCAACATCGTCACTAAGCTTGGACTGATACCCTATCCACATGTCGAAGTGTGAATCCGACTCACCGTAGTAAGGTTTGCTGACATCATATACCCAAGCGTCTTCTCCGTTAATCTCGTCGAGCTTGATACCGTAGCCAATAACCTGCTCGGAAGCCCAACGGAAGGCGCCGCCCACGTTAAGCCCCTTCAACATACCCTCTTCGAAAGTGTAGTTGGAGATAATCTTGAAGTTCCACTTCCTAACTTCAGGCTGATCTGAACCTGTAAGTGAGGTCTGCAACAAATACGGAGACCACAGACCGCTCATGAACAAGTTCGACATCGGGTCGTTGTAATTACCCCACTGCGGAGTATCGCCCAGCTCTGTTTCCAGCATAAGACTGGCAATATCTGTCAGGTATGCCGACACACCATCTCCGAGCTTTGTCTGCTGCGCTTCAAGCCTGGAAGCATTGAACGTGATATCCCAGTTCTTGAGTGGCCTGAATGTAGCTTCAAGTTCAAAACCCTTTGCTTCGACGTCTTGGTCGAAAATCGGATCCGTTCCATGAATCTTGTGCGGGTTGGCAATATTCTGGGGCGCTATCCATGCGCCATTGGTGAGGATGTTAAGCCAGTCCCCCCTCTTGATCGCTTCCACATCGACGGGCATACCATATGCGTCCCAATAACTCTGCGGGAAGACTTCGACAAACTTGGTCTTCAGCAATTCACCAAGAGCATTCGCCTTTTCGGGGTGTTCGCGTGCCCATCCCCACTCCCAGCTATTCCACTGCATTTCCTGCGGGAGCTGGTCGTCTGTCATGTTGGCGGCAGCGACACCCTGGGCGGCAAAGCCAAGCGTCCATGCCGGCAGAGAGTCAATCAACCAAGCCGAGCCACCAAGCGGCGAACCGGAAATGGCCGCATATTTGTCAACAGTTTTGAAATAGGTCAGCCTCATCGAGAAGCGACCGTCAAAACCGTCGTACTGAATGCTGAAGTCATCCGTCTCGCCCTCTTCGTTGGGGAGCTGGTCTCCGTTCACGGAATAACGCACCTTGGGCGTCTGGTTGCTTCCGTGGAAGTAGAAGAAGGTTACGTCATCACCCTTGGGCAAGAGATTTTTGAAGATCTTGGCCGTGTGAATAGCGACGCCGTAACTTATTGATGTGGTGTACATTTCCACGCCCTCGTCATCTATGTCGTAGTTCAACGACACGATGTTGGATGTGGCATCCTTCGGGGCGTTGGTGCCCTGCTGACGAACCTTGTCGCGGCGAATACCAATGGACGGCACGATGGCGTCGTCCCAGAGGTAACCCTGGTACAGGAAGGCGGCGGAAGAGAGCCTTTCGCGGCTCTTGTTGCTGCCGTCCGTATAGAGCTGATCCGTGTCGCGCCAGTATGTGACATCTGCCGCGTAATCCTGATAACCCTTGTAGTTTAGAGGATTATGGAATTCGCTCAACGAGGCTGAACCCAAGGGGGACACATTCGTCCATACTGCTTCAGGGTCAACCGTGTCGTCTGCAATCCAAGTGCCGTTCCACATTCTGAATAGGCCGGAAGTGGGAACGAAACGATTGGCTATGCTACTCAAGTTTGCACCGCTAAGAGAGGTTCTGCCAGCCAGCGAATCCCCCAGATACGAGACCCACATTATGTTGCTGTCGCCAACGGATGAGCCGTGGTGAACATCTTGGGCAAACTGCAAGTCCGTTCTGTAAGACTGGAAGTTGCGCTGCTCTTTCTCGGTGACGTAGTGCCCGAGAAGCCCCGTCATCTCCCAGTGCCCAAGAATACGGGTTAACAGGCTATCCTGCATGATCTCGTTGAAACGAAGCGAATACGACGTGGTCAACTGATAGTTGTCACGTACGGTATTGTATTCGCTGCCACCACCAGTGTAATTGCCCATGACAGGACGACCAACATTTTCGTTGAGCGCGGCCCCGTCCATCCAACTCGGATAGGCGTTGAGATTGTAGGAGTTCATATCCACGGAGATGTAGGGCGAACCGGGCAACATGCTCTCCGAACCGCTCGTGTAGTCTTCGTGAGTGTAAACGGCCTGAATGTTCAACGTGTAGTCGAACAAGCTCTGAACGACGCTCAGGTTGTAAGCGTTCCAATCCTGCCACTCGCGCTTGTTCGGTCCGTCGATGAGCTTGTTGTAGAAGTCAAAGACCGACGTATCAGAGAGAGTCCTGTCAAGATAGTTCACAGTTCTGGCATACGCGCCCGGATACAGTGAGGAATCTTCGTAATTCTTCGCAATGGCGTAGTGGCTGAAACCTGTAGTGTACAGGTTGTAGGCGTTCACAGAGTTATTATCATCAATGAAGCCTCCAAAGCCCTTCACGTAACCGCCTCCGCCGAAGTTATCGCCACCGGCACTTGTCTGCCCGCGGTAGAGAACTTCGCCCGTGGCCGCGTCAAAGTAGTAAGTCGCGTTACTACCCCATGCATATCCGTACATGTTCTGGTTAACAACCCACGGAGACGCGTTAGGATCTACGCCCGCTTTATTAGTCTGGAACGTAAACGGGTCGTAACCGGCCTTGTTCGTGGCTTCGTCGAAGTAACCGGAGATGTAGTCCAGGGGAGGCAGCGTACGCGGATTATTGGAATCCACCTCGCCGTATTCGTAACTGAACTCAATCTTGGTGTGGCTTGAAGGAGTGCTGAGGAACTTAGGATCGTAGCGCACAGCTGCATAAGCCCGCTTCGAGTCATTGAAGGCGGGGTTCTGCTGGTACTCCCTGCGGTCATCCACAAGATCGACTCTGACGGCAAGCTCGTCCTCCAGAATTACCTTGTTGTAATCAAGAGAGCTTCTCGTGCTGCCGTAACTGCCGTAATGCCCTTCAACAGAGCCATTGTCGGTAAACACGGCATTGTTTGTCGAAACGTTGGAAATACCCGAGGGACTTCCCACGCCGAAGAGGAACGAATTCGGACCGCGTGAAATGTCCACACGGCTGATGTTGTATCCGTCCCATGGAATGGAGCTGGAGAAGTAGTTTCTCGTGCTGTCCATGGCGGACAGACCGCGCATACGGTTGGTGCCCGATGGGTTGGCAAGGCGACCGGCTTCAGAGCCGACGCCGAAACCACGGCTGGCAACACCGGAGTAGTTGCCGCCAAGGCCGGCCACTTCGGTGTTAGTGGTATAGACCAACAGATCCTCTGCTCTTGATACGTTAAGGTCTTGAAGCAGTTTGGCGTTGACTACGGTCAGAGCCGATGCGGTATCGGCAAGATCGGTGCGAACGCGGGAACCGCCAAGAGTGTCAACCGCCTTATATCCTAAGGACTCGGCTGTAACGCTGAACGGATCCATTACGAATATTTCGTCCTCGCTGGAGGAGATGTCTGATGAATCGCTGGCAGGAGCTTGCGCCAACGACGTCATAGCACCAAGCGATAGCGCTGAAGACAGTGTCAGTACTGAACGACTGAGCTTTCTTTTCATTTTGGTTAGTTTTGCTAGTTTGGGGTACATTGACCCAATCCCCACAGCACTTGAGAGATCTGTGAGAGCGGAGCCAAAAAATAGACAGGTTGCAGTCCTGAGCGGACCAGGAGGGAAAAGCGTCGCAAAACGGAACTACGACAGTAATTCGGTGACCATTCCCATGACGGGGAACTGCTTGTGACAGGTATGTCCGAAGAAGAGCCTTGAGTATCGAAGACAACGCACCGTTCCACCTTGGAGGGGGAAGGTGGAAAAACGCCATAAAACAGGCAGCGGCTATCGAACTCAGGCAAAAGTGCCATTCACTCAACTTAAGTGGGAGGGGATTAAGTCATGTGGGCAGACGGCGCTCCCTTTCGGGAACGAATCCGCTCATAATTAAGTCAACGTATTTCCCGTGCCTAAGCCGCCACGTCCGCCTGCTTTTTTATTTTGCGATTTGGAAGGTGAAATCTGTACAGCAAAACGCCCGCGGATAATCCACGGGCGTTTTGGGGGCAATAGCTCTTGCTCCGATGAACAAAGCAATGGGCTTGGTCGAACCTTGGCTTATTCGGTCTGGCCGCCAGGCACGGGCAAAACGGAAATCTCTGCTATGCTGAGCTTTGTCCTGCCGTCGAGCTCCTTCAAAGCCGTGAAGCGGAAGAACCTTGCCTTTAGCGGAGTGAACGTAACCTCCTGCAATATGGGGTTGTTCCTTATGTTGCCAAAGCGGCCGGAATCCACGTTCCGCGTCCACTTCACCCCGTCCAGACTCGTCTCGAAACGATAGAGATCCACGACGCCTTCCAAACTGCCGTCCCCGCGCGGCAGATACGTGAAGCCTCGGATCGCCAGCGCCCTGCCCATATCCACGGTGATGGCCAAGGGGGCACTCACTTCGGTATCGGCGCCTGTCTGCCAGATCGTGGAAGGTGCGCCGTCGATGGCAAAGGCTGCCGCAGTATCAGCGTTCAGAGCCTTCCAGCCTGTCGGTACAAGTCCGGCAAAGTAGCGTGAAGCAATCATGCCAAGCTGGCCTTTATCCGTCAGCAGACCGGCCTGAACGGTGCCGCCTTCGGGCATGGGCACAGGAGCACGATAAACGCTGGAATCGGGGGTCGGCAGGCTGCCGTCCGTTGTAAATACTATGGACTGCCCCGCAGTGCCTTCGATGCGGACAAAACCCGATGCATCGCGATCGGATATGGAAGGAGCGGGAACAGACATGGCCTGCTTGTAAAGCCCCAGTTCGGCAAGCGTAGGCTCAAGTCGGGAGCCTGTGATGCGGATGCGCAACCTGTCCGTCGTTACGGGAGACGCAAGGCGCAGGAGCCTCTTGTGGCCAACTGTCGTCTGAGTCTCCACAACTGACCATTCTCCATCTTTCCACGCCTCAACGACGTAGGACTCTATCCTCTGGCTTCGCTGGGATACGGCCTCCTGCAAGGACACTACGTCAAATGTTATCGGGGACGGGAAGTTAAGGGAAAAGGTCGCCGATGTATGCCCCGGCGCAGCCTCCCACCAAGAGTCCGGATCGCCGTCGAGAGCCTTGGCAGCGGCGTTCGCGGGATTGGAACTGTCAGCAACAATTGTAGCTCCCTTGGCCAGATTCGTGGCAAAGGTGTCGCGAATAACCTGAGCCATCTGGTTGAGAGATGACAACTGGTCTTCCGGTATGAGGCCGCGCGTATCAGGTGGCAGGTTAAGAAGCATGTTTCCATTGCGCCCGATGGACGTGTAGTAGAAGTCGATAAGCTCGGAAGCCGTCTTGACCTGCTTTCCGGGCGCCCAGAACCAGCCGTAGAGTATGGACGTATTGACTTCAGCCGGGTACCACCAGAGGTGGGAACCGGCTTTGAGCTTTTCGCGGCTGCCAAGATCGTCGCCGTAAAGGTCGGGCCATGTGCAATCTGCCGGTGCCACGGGAAGGGGCATTACGCTCCACTCCATGACGCGACCGATGCCGCCCTCGTTGCCCACCCAGCGGCTGTCCGGGCCTTTTACGGAGATGACGGCCTCCGGCTGGAGCTTGTTAATCAAATCATACCAAGCCGTGTAATCGTAGCTCTCCTCAACACTCGGGTCGGGATTGGCCCCGTCGAACCAGACAACGGAAATAGGTCCGTACTCGGTCAGCAATTCATACAACTGGTTCAGGAAATAGCGGTTGTAGTCGTCCACCACGTAGGTGTAGCTGCCAAAACCATCAGCAGGTTTGCGCCCCTTGGAGGGGTCGCTCTGGAAACTGGCCGGATCTGTCGGAATGGTCGAGCTGACCTTTTTGCTTCCGTTGCCATAGTAACCGGCTGGATTGGTCGGATTGGTGCGCAGCTGGTAAAGATCCGCCGGGGAAAGATAAATGCCCAGCTTGATGTCCTGTTCCTTTGCCGCATCGGACACCATTCTGACAAGGTCGCCCTTTCCGTCCAGCCAGGGGCTGGAGACCACCGAATGCTCCGTGTAACGGGTTGGCCACATGCAGAACCCATCGTGGTGCTTGCTTACTAGAATCACCAGTTTGCCGTCGAGGTTCTTCATAGCGCCGACCCACTGCTTCGCATCCAGCGAAGTGGGGTTGAAAATGGACGGCGACTCGCGACCGCTGCCCCACTCGACATGGTTGAATGTGTTGGGGCCGAAATGAATGAAGAAGGTGCGCTCGTAGCGCATCCAGGCCGTCTGCTTGGGACGGGGCAGAACCTTTGCCGCCTTCTCGACGATGGTCGCGCTTGTGTCCGTTGGCAGAACGACGTGCTCGTATGCGTAGTCAACGGCTGGAGCGCCGTTATTCTGCACTGGCTCGGCTTGTTTTGAACAGGCCGACACGAGCAGCATCAAAGGAAGAAGGCATAGCTGTGCCTTCCTCGATAAAATTAGTTTATCAGGGGTCATTTCAATTGTATTGCAAGGTTAGGGAGTGTTTGGAAATTGGCGGACCGAGGAGGCGGGATGTATTTTCGAGGGAAAAACCGGAACATGAGGCGAAGTGAATCGGGAT
>JAFGLA010000101.1 GCA_016928295.1 Opitutales bacterium | reverse complement strand
ATCCCGATTCACTTCGCCTCATGTTCCGGTTTTTCCCTCGAAAATACATCCCGCCTCCTCGGTCCGCCAATTTCCAAACACTCCCTAGAAAAGAAGGTAGCCGAGTAGCGCCAGAGTACAGATTAGCAGCAGTATGCTAAGGGTGCGGCGTTCGTGCTGCGTGATTTTTAGCGGCATTGAGGTTATTGTTCCTTGCGTGACGGGCTTTCGGTAAGGGACGTATATGACCCATTGCGGATTCACCTACACGATGCGCAGGCGCGGCAGATCCTGCCCGTCCAGAAGGCCCTTGGGCCTGCCGTTCTTGTCCACGGCAATCAGCGCATTAACCTTCACCTTTTCAAACATGCGCAGCGCATCCACCGCCAAAGCGTCGGCGCTAATCGTGCGCGGGTTGCGCGTCATAAAACCGCTGACCGGCCTCTGGAGCACGTATTCGTCCTTGATAGACGCGCGGCGGAAGTCCCCGTCGCTGAATACACCGCTCAGTTTGCCTTCCGCATCGGTAAGTGCAATGGTGCCACAGCGGGCGTTTGAAATGGCTAGCACCGCCTCGCGCACGTTCACCGTGTCCGGAGCGCTGGCGAAGTTCTCGCCAGTACGCATAATCTCGCTCACGCGAAGGAGCAGCGCCTTGCCGAGGCTGCCTGCGGGGTGATAGCGGGCAAAGTCGTTGCGCGTCAATCCGCGAACGTCCAGATACACCATGGCGAGCGCGTCGCCGATTGCCAGAGCCGCGGTCGTGCTGCACGTTGGCGCAAGGCCCAGCGGGCAGGCTTCCTTGTCCGCACGGTAGGGCAGGACGATGTCCGCCTCTCTCGCAAGTGTGGACTCCGGCTTGCCCGTGATGGCGACAAGGGACAGGCCCATGCGGCGCAGTGGCGTCATGATTCGCAGCACGTCTTCGGACTCTCCCGCGTTGCTGAAAAGGAACGCCAAGTCTCCTTCCTGACAGAGGCCGAGGTCGCCGTGAAGGGCCTGTACGGGGTCCAGAAATATCGAGGGAACGCCGGTGCTGTTGAAGGTTCCCGCCAGCTTCTGGCAGATGGGCACATTCTTGCCAATGCCGGAAAAAACCAGCTTCTTGCCGCCCGTAATCGCGTTCGCTATCGCGTGTATGCTGTGCGTGAACCCTTCGCCAAGGTGTTCGGCGCTGTCGCGGATCGCGTCGGCTTCCATTTCCAGACAGTTGCGGGCCTTGGCCAACAGTGTGGCGTCGTCAGGTAACATGGTGTGTGTAAACTCTCTTTATGCGTTGTGGGGGGATAAACTGACAAAAAGGCAGTGTGGGACTGCGTCTTGAGGCAAAAGCGCTCCTGCCAGCGCCAGCGACCGGTATAACTTGTCAATCTGTGCGGCATTTGCGCGGCTTGCCCTTGCTGTCTTGTAAGGAACTCTTTAACTTTGTTAAAGAAATAACTGCATCGGACGCGATGTGTTCGCCTTTTGTCCACCTGATTGAAAATGCTGCGAAAGATTCTATCAACCCTTGTATTGCTTGCGTTCGTCTCTCCCTTTTTTTTCGCACAGGGCTGCGGCAGGGGTGACGGCTACGCGCTCAGCGAACAGGACGAGCCGAGCTTTCGGCGCGGCGTGAGCCTGCTGCGCGAAAACAGGCTGGACGAGGCCCTGCTGGCGTTTGAAAACGTGGTCGATGCCCGTCGGGACGCTCCAGAGAGTCATCTTGAGCTTGGCCGCATATACATGGACCATGTGAAAGACCCCGTTTCGGCCATTTATCATTTCCGCAAATACTTGGAGCTAAGGCCGGACTCGGACATGTCAAGGCAGGTGGCCCAGCTTATCGAGAGCGCGAGGAAGGACTTTGCCCGCACTCTGCCCGGAGACCCGCTCGGGGAGCCGCTCGACAGGCTGGACCTTATGGAACAGCTCGAAAAGCTGCGTGCGGAGAACGAGCAGCTTCGCCGCGAGGCAGCCGTCTTGCGTGCGGACCTTGAGCGCGCCAGGAAGAACGGCTCAAGCGCGGCGTACGCCAGCAACACGCGCACTCAGCAGGCCCCCGCGTCTTTTGTGCCGCAGGCGGCACCCGTGCGCAGCGCGGTTGCCAGCGGGCAAAAGACTTACATCGTGGAATCAGGCGATTCGCTCAGCAAAATCAGCCAGAAGGTGTACGGCTCGACGGCGCGCTGGCGCGAGATTTTCGAGGCGAACCAAAGCCAGCTAAAAAGCCCGCACGATCTTAAAGTGGGCATGGAACTGGTGATCCCCGCCACTCCGGCGGCCCAATAGACTGGCAAAACGCCCGCTATTACAGGGCAAGCCCGCTCTCTGCGTCGAAAAAGTGCAGTTTGGCCAAATCCATGCGGAACTGTAACTGCTCGTTTGTCTGGTAACGGTCATTGCTGCGAACGCGGGCAATGAGCGGATGCGCTCCTGTGTTCAGATACAGGTATGTCTCCGGCCCCATGGGTTCGGATATTTCCACCCTTGCGAACTGTTGGCTCGTCGGCTGCGTAGCCGTGCATCGGCGCTGGTCATAAATGTCCTCCGGCCTTACGCCCAGAACGAGAGTCTTGCCCCGATGGGCTTCCATCCTAAGCGAAAGCTGTTCGCCTATGTCGAAGCGCAGCGCGTCGGCGTCGTCGTTTTGTTCGACAAAGCAGGAGCGTCCTTCCTCGCTCACGATGCGCCCTTTTATGAAGTTAATCTGCGGGCTGCCGATGAAGGCGGCGACGAACATGTTCACCGGCCTGTTGTAAATGTTCAACGGCTCGTCCACCTGGACGATTTTCCCCTCGTTCATCACGCAGATGCGGTCGCCCATGGTCATGGCTTCGACCTGATCGTGGGTGACGTATATCATCGTCGCCTGAAGACGGTCGTGGAGTTTCACAATCTCCGTGCGCATGGACACTCGCGCCTTTGCGTCGAGATTTGACAGAGGCTCGTCGAAGAGAAAGACGCGGGGGCTGCGCACTATGGCCCGCCCGAGGGCGACGCGCTGCATTTGCCCGCCGGACAGGGTGTGGGGCTTGCGGTGCAGGTAACTTGTAATGTCCAGCGCCTTCGCCGCGGACTCCACACGGCTGCGGATTTCGTCTGCGGGGAAGCGCCGCATTTTGAGCGCGAAGGCCATGTTTTCATACACGCTCATGTGCGGGTAGAGCGCGTAGTTTTGAAACACCATGGCGATGTCGCGGTCTCGCGGCAGGACGTGGTTCATCTCCTGCCCGTCGATAATGACGCGGCCAGAGGTGAGGTCTTCAAGACCTGCAATCACTCGAAGCGTCGTGGATTTCCCACAGCCCGAAGGCCCGACGAGTACCATGAACTCGCGATCGCGGATTTCGAGGTCGATGCCCTTGAGCGCGACGTTCGGGCGTTTCGCGTCTCCGTAATTTTTGAAGAGGTTTTCAAGTGTTACACTGGCCATTTGAAAGGGGGCTTGGGGGTGTGTTGTGTCATTCCTTGACCGCGCCGCTTGTGAGGCCGCGTATGAACTCCTTTTGAAGCAAAAGGAACAAGAGGGCCACGGGTGCAATGGAGACGAGCGTTCCTGCCGTAATCATGCCGTATTCGGAGCGGTATGCCGTCTGAAGGCTCGCCAGAGCCACGGAGAGGGGGAACTTTTCCGCGTCCTGAAGGATTATTTGCGGGTTGATGAAGTTGTTCCAGGTGCCAAGGAAGCTGATCATCAAATAGGCCCCCAGCATCGGGCGCACAAGCGGAAGCACTATCGTGAAAAATGTGCGAAGCTCTCCGCAGCCGTCTATGCGCGCGCTTTCGATAAGGCTTGGTGGCACGCTGTTCAGCATGGTCTGGCGAAAGAGGAACACCCCGAAGGCCGGAGCCACCGCTGGCAGCAGAAGGCCCGCGTAGCTGTCCAAAAGGTTCAGGTGGTAGAGCAACTGGTAGCTTGGCGCAAGCAGCAGGGGCGCGGGGATGACGAGCGCCGTCAACACGACTGCAAGGACAAGGTTTCGCCCGCGAAACTCGAATCTTGCCAGCGCGTAGCCGCCCATTGCTGCGGTGATCGTGGACAATACCGCCGTTGTGCTCGCAAGGAACACGGAGTTCAGGATGTTGTTGGCAAAGTCCAGCTCTGTGAAAATGCGCGTGAAGTTGCCAAGACTCAACCGTTCCCAAGCCACGCCGAAGAGACCCTCCCCCGGGGGCAGGAAGTTGTATGCGAAGAAGTCTTCCTTGTTCTTGAACGCGGCGACTGCGAGCCAGTAGAAGGGCGCGAGCGTGACCAGCGATGCCAGCGTCAGAAGGACGTAGGTCATGGTCTGGGAAATGCCCAATAGAAGGCTTGCTTTGCGGAATGGCCTCATGTGCGTTCGTCGCGGCTCATGCGGCGGTAGAGGATGGATAGAAATATGAGTAATAGCGCCAGAATCCAGCCTATGGCGCTTGCGTAGCCAAGGTCGCCAACGTTGAAGCCGGTCTGATACAGATACATGACAACGGTCAGTCCGCGGTTCTCGGGGCCGGAGTTCAGCCGCGAAAGCATCAGGTAGGGCAGTTCGAACACTTGCAGGCTAGCGATTAGCGAAATGAGCGTCACGTAGCCCGCCACGGGACGGATTGCGGGCAGGGTTACGTGCAGGAACCTTTGCCAGGTGCCTGCCCCGTCGATGGAAGCCGAGTCCACAAGCTCTTTCTCGACGTTCTGGAGCGCGGCCAGAAAGTAGATCATGTTAAAGCCTGTCCACATCCAGAGCGTGGCGATAATCATCGCCGGCATCAGGTAGGTGGAAAGCCATGGGAAGTCCGGGTTAAAGTTAAACAGCGCGTGCAGGCTGCGGTTTAGCATACCCGTGCGCGCCTGAAACACGATTGCGGACATTATGCCCACAAACACAGAGCCTACGAGCGCGGGCGAAAAAACCGCCAGTCGGTAGAAGGAGCGTCCCCTTAGCCAAGGCTGGTTCATCAGCAGGGCAAGCCCGAGCGCGAGCGGCATCTGAATGGCAACGGACGCGGAGGCGAACAGGAGCGTGTTCTTGACCGCTATCCAAAACTTGGGGTCTGACAGGATGTTGCGGAAGTTGTCCGCGCCGACGTATCTTTCAAAGCCCGGGCCGATTGTCTGTTGCGTTGTAAGCACAATCGACTGAAAAAGCGGATACACCGTGAACAGCGCGAAGGTGATGAGGAATGGCGCTACAAATAGATAGGGAACCCATGGGGCGACGGCTTTGCGGTGGCGGTTCATTTCTCGCCCTCCTCGAAAGTGCCTCGGTCAACGGCCAGTTGCACATTCTTTGCCGCGATGTCCAGAAGGCGGGCCGCTTCGCTTTGTAGAGATTCCATGTCGCGCGCGTCGTGCTCTTGGGCGTAGCTAATGAGGCGCGTGTAGGCCGATAGCAGTTCTTCACAGCACTGGTGAAGGTAGGGGGAACTGCTGCGAATCGGCACATTCGGGGCCTGCTCGATGTACATTCGTCCGAAGCGTTGCCCGCAGAAAAAGTCGCTCTTTTCGTCGAACACCGGCAGTGTCCAGTAGTCCTTTATCGGGGTTATTATGCCCGTTTCGCGGAACAGATACTCCGCCGTTTCCTTGGAAAAGTACAGGTTTCTAGCAAATTGCCATGCAGCTTCAGCCGTCTCGGCTCCGCCGCGCGTGACCTTGGGCAGCCCGAGCATCGTTCCGCCTAGAACGCTTGTCCTGCGCCCGCCTTCTTCCCAAGCTGGCAGGGGCATCAGCTTCACCTTGCCCGCGAGGCCCGGGGCCATGTCGTACATGTTGGCAACCCTCCAGTCCGGGCAGAGCCACGAAAGGGCCTGCCCTTTGAGCAGGGGTTGGGCTGCGGCGGCGGTGAATACGGGGATGTCGGCGGTGAGCTTGTCCTCTCTTGCCGCCCAGCTTGCGAGCTTTGCCAGAACGTTTGCCACGGCAGGGCTGTTCATGTGCACGCGGTCGTAGTCGTCGATAAGCATTCCGCCGGCCTGATCCACCATGATGACCAGCATGAAGTGCGTCGTTTCGGGCATTTCCAGCACGTGGCGGTCGCTGTAACCGTCCCCGTCCAAGTCTCCGCAAAGCGGGGCGAGCGCCTCGAAGAACTTGTCCCATGTCGTAAGCTCGTCCACGTTTATGCCCGCAGCCTCGACGATGTCCGCACGGTAGCAGAGAAGGACCGGGTGCACGTCGTGGGGTAGCCCGTAGATGCGGCCCTGCCTTGTCCACGGCGATAGGGAGGGTGGGTTGATTTTGTCAATCAGTCCGTCGCGGCGGAGCAGGGGGGCGAGGTCTCTGAAACCTGTCGCCTCGTCCGGCCCGCGCCATACGTTGACGTTCGGCCCCTGATTCATCTCTATCATGTCCGCACTGGGTGTTCCGGCAAAGAAGCTGCCCATCATGCGGTCCGTCAGCGCCTGTTCGGAAACGTAGGTGAGGTGCACGGGCAGATCCGGATTCTGCTTGTTCCAGCTCTCCGTCTGCTGCACGTAGGCGCGCAGGTGTTCGCGGGCGAAACTCCAGTAAACAAGCCCCTTGTGCTCCTGTTTGTCCCTGGCGATTACAAGCGCAGTGCACAACATGGACACGACGCATAGCGCGAGAAGGCTCGCGGGCAGTGCGCCTATCATGCCAAGCAGGTTCAAAAGGCTGCGTTTCACAGGTCAAGGAGAGATTGGGGAGAACAAGGCCCGGGGCAGGGGGGCGTTCCTCTTATGGCATTGCTGCATCAAAAGGTGAAGCGTGTATTTGTCCCATGCTTGTAAAAACAGTTGTGCCGAAGCGGAGGTATTTCCGCTTCGGCACAGGTGGCGGTAAGTTTACGGCCTAGTTTGCTTTTGCAATTAGTTTTACAATAGCTGTTTCCAGCCCTTTCGCACTTGCTTCAATTTCAATTTCTCCCGCGTCCTTTGCCCGAACTATCAGCACCGCCTTGCCGTAGAAAAGGCTGTGCTCGTCGTCCACAAAAGACTCGAAGCTCATCGGGTTGCCGTTGCCCGCGCCTGCAAGCTCTCCGGCCCCCTCGATTGTGAACTCGATCATGTTGTCGGCCAGCGGACAGGGCGTGCCGTCCTTGTCCAGAGCCTCGACTGTAATGAACGCAAGGTCGTTGCCGTCGGCGTCAAGCACTGTGCGGTCGGGCGTAAGGCGGATTTGTGCCGGTGCTCCAGCCGTGCGCATCACCTGTTCGCCAATCTTGTTGCCTTCCGCGTCGTAGGCTACGGCCTTGAGTTCGCCAGCCTCGTAGGCGACTTCGTTCCAGCGCAGGCGGTACTGGTAGCTAACGTCGTAGTATTCAGGCTCCACCACTTCGGGATAGACCTTCACGCCGCGCACGGCGGGCAGGTTTCCTTCGCGGCATTCGCCAAAGCTCAGGCGCAGATAGCGGGCCGTCGCGTCCACAGTGTGGTATTTTTCGCGCGGGCCGCTGTACAGGGGGAACTCGCTGCTTGGCTTGTCGGCCAGTTTCAGCCAACTCTTGCCGTCAGAGGATGCCTCAAGCGCGTAGGCGTAGAGGCTTTCCTTGTTCTCGAAGGACAGGGCGATGTAGCCGAGCTTTGCCGCCTTGCCGAGGTCGAGCGTAAGGCTGGTTCCGGCCTCCGCGGCACGCCAGAGGCTTTCCTCGTCGCCGTCGGCGGCTAGGGCGGGGGCGTGGCCCTTCGCGCTGCTGGTGGCGCTGGCGGATGCTATCGGGTAAGTCGGTGCGCGTTCCGGCACTTCGCCCTTCACGCGCTTGCCTAGGCTCTTGCCGTTGAGGAAGAGTTCCGCGCTGTGTCCGTTCGTATAGACGAATACGGGCACGTTCCTGCCCTCGCGGCCCTCCCAGTTCCAGTGGGGAAGGATGTGGACGGTGGGCGTTTCGGGCCTCCAGTGGCTGCGATATAGGTAGAAGCGGTCCTTGGGCAGGCCGCAGAGGTCCACAAAGCCGAAGTACGAGCTGCGCGCCTCCGCATCGAAGGGCGTGGGCTCGCCAAGGTAGTCGATGCCCGTCCAGACGAACTCGCCCGATACGAAGCGGTCCTTTTCCATGAGGGCGAATTCCACGTCCGCGATGTCGGACCAGTCGGCGCTGTTCATGTCGTAGGAAGAGACCTGAAGCGTCTTCTGGTTGCGGTCCGTGCGGCGCTCGGGCAGTTCCGGCTCGTAGTAGCCGCGGGTGGAGACGGCGGACGCGCTCTCGGAGTAAATTATTGGCTTTTCGGGATACAGCTCGTGCATCCGCCAGTAGCGGCGGGCGTAGTTCCAGCCTGTGAGGTCGAGCGCCTCGAAGTTCGGCCTCTCGCTCATGCCCGGGATGTGGTTTGCCATGCCTACGGGGCGGCTCTGGTCGAACTCCTTTACGAAGGCTGCCATGTAGGCCGTGCGCTCGGGCGTGATGTCATCGCTGCCGCCTTCGAGGATTTCGTTGCCCACGCTCCAGACGACGACGCTTGGGTGGTTGCGGTCGCGCAGGACCATGCTTTGCACCTGTCTGCGGCCAAATTCGTAAAATTCCGGCTCGCCGTTGAAACGGCCCGCTGTGTTGTTCCACTTGTCGAACACCTCGTCCCAGACGACGATGCCCATCTCGTCGCAGAGATCCAGCACTTCGGGCGCTGGCGGGTTGTGGCTGGTGCGCAGGGCGTTGACGCCCGCATCCTGCATGATTTCGAGCTGCCTTTGCGCCGCGCGGCGGTTGAAGGCCATGCCGAGGGGGCCGAGGTCGCTGTGCAGGTTTACGCCCTTGAGCTGCACGCGGCGTCCGTTGAGGTGGAAGCCGTCGTCGGCGGTGAATGCAAAGGTGCGCACTCCGTAGCGGGTGCTTGTGGTGTCGAGGACTTCGCTGCCGCTGCGGACAAGGGTCTGGACCGTGTACAGGGCCGGGTTGTCGATGTCCCAGAGAATCGCTTCGCCCAAGGGCAGGGCGTTTGATGCGCTCATGTCGCCCTTTGCTGGCACCTTGACGCGGCTTGTGCTGCGGGCGACTTCCTTGCCGCAGGGGCTGATGAGGACGGTTTCAACCTCCACTTCGCGGTCCTCGCTGTCGTGGTTTTCGAGCTTCGTCCCCACTCGCAGGACGGAGGGCTTGCGGCCGGAGAGTTCGTCGCCGTCGTGTGAAATTTTCTGGCCCCAGTGGGCGATGTGCAGGGGGGAGTCAATTTGCAGTACCACCTTGCGGTAAATGCCAGCGCCCGGGTACCAGCGCGTGTCCCAGACGCCTTCGCGGGTGTCGGCGACTACGGTTACCACGTTTGCATCACCCTGATGGACGTAGGGCGTGGCATCGACGCGGAAGCTGCTGTAGCCGTAGTCCCAGCTGCCCGCGAGCTGGCCGTTTACATACACCTTGCTCTTGGCCATCACCCCGTCGAAGTCGAGATACACCCTCTGCCCGCTTTCGAGAGCGGAGAGGTCGAGCGTCGTTCTGTAATAGCCAACGCCGCGCCATGGGAGCTTGCCCGAGTAGCCATGCGTTTCGGGGTCGAAGGGGCCGGAAATCGCCCAGTCGTGCGGTACGCGCACGCTCTGCCATGTGCTGTCGTTGTAAGCGGGGGCAGTGGCTTCTGCGGGCTGTTCGCCAAGGCTGAAGCGCCAGCCTTCGTTAAGTGTCTGTGTGGAAAGGGCGGCGCTGGCGGCGCTGGCCGCAAGCAGAAGGGGTATGGCAAGAAGGCGTGGTTTCATAAAGTTAGGTTGCGCAAGTTGTTGTATTTCTGGCGGGTAGTGGAGTCTGTCCGAGGCGTTCGTTTTGTGTTGCTGCAAGGGGGGTTATTCGTTGCAGCCTTGCAGGGGACGGAAGTCGGCGTCGAGCTTCTGCGGCTGGCCAGCCTTGAGCGTAATCTTGCCGCGAAGGTGGCCGAGGTTCAGCTCGGCCTCGATGTCCCTGTCCGCACATAGGATTACGTATTTAAGCGCGCCGTCCCGCCATTCGATGTCCACGCTGACGGCTCCCTGTGCGCGGATGCCCTCGATTTTCCCCGACGGCCACTGGCCGGGCAGGGCGGGGAGCAGCTTGATGCGCACCGTCCCATCGGGCAGGAGCTGGCTCTGCATGAGCATCTCGATAATGGCCGCCGTCGCGCCGAAGTTGCCGTCTATCTGGAAGGGCGGGTGAGTGTCGAAAAGGTTCGGCAGGGTTGAGTCCGCCAGCAGGGCCTGAAGGTTTTCGTAAGCCTTCACTCCGTCGTTCAGGCGTGCCCACTGGCCGATCATCATGGCGCGGCTCCAGCCCGTGTAGCCGCCGCCGT
>JAFGLA010000100.1 GCA_016928295.1 Opitutales bacterium | reverse complement strand
GACTTCACCAAGGCCCCCAGCAACTACAACGCGGACGTGTTCGCGCCGATCTTTGCGAAGATTACAGAAATGTGCGGCAAGAGCTACGGGCGCACGATGCCCGAGGACCGCAACAAGCTATCCCCCGATGAGATGCAGGACGTGGTGTTCCGCGTCCTTGCAGACCACGTGCGCGCGCTGTCCTGCGCCATAGCCGACGGCATACTTCCGGGCAACGAAGGGCGCAACTACGTGCTGCGCCGCATCCTGCGCCGCGCCGTAATGTTTGGCCGCCGCCTCGATCTCCAGCCGGGCTTCTTTACGGAACTTGTTGCGCCGGTAGTCGAGACGCTCGGCGGCACCTTCCCGGAGCTTGTCGAGCGCCGCGAGGTGATAGAAAAAGTCATCCGCAGCGAGGAAAGCGCCTTCGACCGCACCCTGGACCGCGGCCTTCAGGAGTTCGAAAGAATAGTGGCAAGACTGGGCTAGGCGTGGCTCATATAGGCGCTGCAACACAAGGCCCGCAGTGCTAACCTTGTCATGTAATACGTGCATCCCCCTGTGCATCGAAGCGCCCCTACCGCTGCCAGTCTTTGGCTCTTATCTCGGCGCGCTTGATCTTGCCGCTCACCGTTTTGGGAAGCTCCTTCACGTAATCTATGATGCGCGGAGCCTTGTACGTGGCCGTACAGTTTTTCACGTGCTTTTGAAGCTCTCGCGTCAGCTCGTCCGACGCGGTGAAACCAGCCGCCAGAACCACTGTCGCCTTCACGGCCTGCCCGCGAATATCGTCCGGCACGCTGGTAACGGCGGCCTCGACAACGGCGGGATGGGACACAAGCGCGCTCTCCACCTCGAAGGGGCCGATGCGGTAACCCGCGCTCTTTATCAAGTCGTCCACGCGGCCAAGGAAGGTAAAGTAACCGTCCTCGTCCATCACGGCCTTGTCGCCCGTGTGATAGAAACCGTTACGGCAAGCCTCCGCCGTCTTGGCCTCGTCCTTCACATAGGCGTCGAAAAGGCCAACAGGATGCCCCTTGGACAGGCTGACGCAAATCTCACCCTCCTCGCCGCATTCGCAAGGCTTGTCGTCATAGTCTAAAAGACGCACGTCCCAGCCTGCCACCGGCCTGCCGAGCTTGCCCGGCTTCACCTTCATGAACGGGAACGTCGCGATGAGGAGCGTCGTCTCTGTCTGGCCAAAGCCCTCGTAAATAGGCAGGCCCAACTTTCGCATCCACTCGCTGGATATACTCTCGTTGAGCGGCTCGCCAGCCGTCGTGCAATGGCGCAGGTGCGACAGGTCGTAATGGGAAAAGTCCTCCAGCACAAGGAAGCGGTACACCGTCGGCGGGGCGCAGAGAGTCGTCACGCCGTGGTCGGCTATCATGCGCAAAAGATTGCGCGGCATGAACTTGTCCCTGAAATCATACACGAACACCACAGCATCCGCCATCCACTGGCCGTAGAACTTGCCCCACATGGACTTTCCCCAACCCGTATCCGAAACGGTCAGGTGAATGTCTCCGGGGACCAGATCGTGCCAATAGGCGCCGGTCGTATAGTGGCTAACCGGGTAGCGGTGAGAGTGCTCCACCATCTTTGGCAGGCCCGTCGTGCCCGATGAAAAGAAAATGAGCAGCGGATCTTCCCCGCCCGGGCTGTTCCTGCTGCGCGCGAAATGGGTCGGCTGTTTATGGCACACGTCCTCGAAACGCAACCATCCGGGCAGAATCTGCTCCGCCTCACCGACATCGACAAACACCTTTGCACAAGGGCACTTGGCGCGGGCCTCCTCCACGCGGGAGCAAAGGCCGTGCTCCACAATAAGGCACTTCACATTGGCAAAGTTCACCCTTTCCTCGATGTCCTGCCCCGTCAGCATGAACGAAGACGGTATCGCGATTGCGCCGATCCGGTGCAGGGCCAGCGTAGCGGTCCAGAACTCCACCCTGCGATACAGGAGGAGCATCACTTTGTCGCCACGCCCCACGCCCATGCTCTCCAAGCCGTGCGCAAAGCGGGCGGACTCTCTTGCGAAATATTCAAAGTCGTAATCGCGCCTTGTTCCGTGGTTATCCACGTGGATCATGGCCAGTTGATGGGGAGCACTGCGCGCCTTTTCGTCTATGACGTCAAAAGCGAAGTTGAAACGCTCCGGCACATCGACGCGAAAGGACTGCTGAAAGTCCTCGTAGGAGTGGAACCTTTGTTTGCTGAACACTGTGCTTAATCCTGTATTAGGCCCTCGCGCGTTTTAAGCGTGGTTACTCATTGTGTGCGGGACTGACGGGCATTGGTTCCATACCCTGTTTCCGTCTTCAACTTAAAGAGCCGCAGTCCGCCGATGGACCGCAGCCGCGAAAAGATCAATATCAATCGTGCTGATTATATGCGACAATCATGCCCCGTCTTGCAAGCTCATAGGTACAGGCCCCGTCTGGCATGGACATGCGCAGCGAGCATTTACCCCCTGAAACAAGCATTATCCTGCGCTTGACACGCCTGCGGGCTTGCCCCCAGAGGCTCAACGGTAGTAACTGCTATACCAAGTATGCAAATCTGGTTCAATCCTGCCGCCGGCCTGGAGGCCGCCATCAAGTCCGTTTCCGCACTGGAGGAAGACTTCCGTTCCGACGTGCGCATCGCCGACCCCCGCTTTGGCGACTTTCAGGCAAACGGCATCCTGCCCTACGCAAAGGCACGCAAGGCGAACCCCCGTGCGCTGGCTGTGGAAACCTTGGCCAAGGTGCAGGAGAGCGGCACCCTCGGCGGCATACAGAGCGAGATTGCAGGCCCGGGCTTTATAAACTTCACCCTCTCGGCGGAATACCTTTTCAACTGGCTCGTAAACTTCGACAGTTCTGAAAAGCTGTCCGCGGGCATGGCCAAGGAGGGAGCCGGAACCGTGGTTGTGGACTTCTCCAGCCCCAACACGGCCAAGGAAATGCACGTCGGGCACATCCGCTCCACCGTCATCGGCGAAGCCATTGCACGCCTTCTTGCACAAAAGGGCATGAAGGTAATCCGCGACAACCACATCGGCGACTGGGGCACGCAGTTCGGCATGTTGATCTGGGCAGTGAAAAACGAAGGCTACGACCTCGACCACCCGGGCGCGGACGCGGTGCAGGAGCTTCAAGACCTGTACGGACGCGGCTACGCGCACTACAAAAGCAGTGACGAAGCCGCCGCCCTGATTCGCGAGGAACTGGTCAAACTTCAGGACGCAGACGCGGAAAACATGCGCATATGGACGCGCATCACCGAGATCAGCAAGCAGAGCTTCGACCGCATTTACGGACGCCTCGGCATCGACTTTGACCTCACACTCGGCGAGAGCTTCTACCGCGACCGCGTGGAACGCATTTACAAGGAGCTTTCCGAATGCGGACTGGCCGTTGAAAGCGACGGCGCGCTCGTCGTCTTCCACCCGGAGCACAAACGCTTTGCGACCCAGCCCTTCATAGTTCGCAAGGCGGACGGGGCAAGCAACTACGCATCGACAGACCTTGCCACGATCCTTTACCGGGTCGAAGAACTGGGCGCCACAGAGATTATCTACGTGGTGGACTCCCGCCAGAGCGACCACTTCGAACAGCTCTTCCTCACGGTGGAAAAGTGGTTCGCGGCCAAAGGCTACGCCCTGCCCAAGCTGAAGCACGTCTCGTTCGGCACCGTGCTCGGCGAAAACGGCAAGCCCTTCAAGACCAAGGAGGGCGGCACGGTAAAACTGCGCGAGCTTCTCGACGAGGCGGTGGAACGTTCCTACGCGATGGTGAGCGAGAAAAGCCCGGACTTGGACGAAGCCGAACGCCGCAGCATAGCGGAAGTCGTCGGACTCGGCTCGGTGCGCTACGCGGACCTTTCACAGAACCGCTCAAGCGACTACGTGTTCAGTTGGGATAAAATGCTATCCCTCGAAGGCAACACGGCGCCCTATCTTCTCTACGCCGTGGCGCGAATTCACTCCATATTCCGCAAGGCCAATCTCAAACCCGGTCAGAACGAAGCGGGAGCTTCCGTTTTCGAATCTCCAGAAGAGTTGGTGCTTGCGCGCAAGCTGCTTGCCTTCGGCCCCTCGATGGACGGAGTGTTTTCGGATCTGCGCCCGCATCTGCTCTGCAATTACCTTTACGAACTGTCGGGCGCCTTCAGCTCCTTTTACAGCGCAAACCGCGTCATGGTGGACGAGGAAACCGTCAGGGCGCGTCGCCTGATGCTGTGCTCCAGAACGCTGGCCGTCCTCGAAACGGGACTTCACATTCTGGGCCTGAAAACGCTCTCGCGCATGTAAGGGGCAGGAGTCCTAAAACAGTCAAGACGTCAGCGTATCGGCGAAAGAAACAACTCAAGCGGGCCGCAAAAGGCTCTAGATATGCGCGCTGTCGTTGTGGTCTTTCACGACGTAGCCGCTGTCCTGCCTGTTGTGGTTGACCTTGTTCTTGGCAAGATAGGCCTGATACACGTCCTCCGCGCTCATGCCCAGAACCTGTGCGAGCGATACGAGGAAGTGGAACAGGTCCACGACTTCGACACGCGCATTCTGCTCGTCGAACTTCTGGTATTTTGCCCACCACTTCCACGGCACAGAATCAATAAGCTCCGCCATTTCCTGCTGCATCGCGCGGGAATAGTTGAGCACCCATTCCGTCTTGGCCTTCTCGTCCAGGCTATCGGTAATTACGCCGATGCGTGAGTTGAGGGCCTTTTGCATTGAGAAGATTTCTTCCAGCTTGTCCACGGGCTGAAGAATGCCCCTGCCAACAGGGCCATGCAAGCCTCCAGAACAGATACGCTCCCGCAAAGATGCACGCGCTACCCAAGCGGCTTGACTATGGGTGGACAACGGTTGCTAATTGCTCCTTTATCAATACGGCCTCTCTCCATCAGCCAACGCCACCATGCCAACTTTTGAAACGGACAGTCCAACGCCTCAGCCGGAACACGACGGGACGGACTCCGTACAAGAGTTCCGCCCGCGCAAACGCGACAACAAGCGTTCGCAACGCGAGACTTTCACCCCGCCGGAAATCCCCCCCGAAGTGAAGGACACGATAAACGAGCGCATCGGAAACATCGTGCGCCAGAGCAAGGGACCGGACGAAAAGCTCTTTGCTATGCGCGAAGTGCTGGTCTTTTTCCGCAAGCTATTTGACGGGATAGGCGACCTATTTCGCCGCAGGTTCGGCAAGAATGGGGATGACGCGGACGTTTACGATGCCGATGGCAACCGCTCTGGCCCGTCAAACTCTTACACGGGCGGTTTTTCAGGTCGCAACGGACAGTATAAAAGACGCGGTGGCCGCAATCGCCGCCGTCGCAAGAGCAACTAGTCGTTGCGTAAGAGAGTGGAAATAGCGCGCATCCCGGGCGGCAGCTTTGATTCGATTCGACAAGGTTCCTGCCAGGTCATACCATGCTTTGTGCGCGAAAGACATCCCCTGCTTCGCGAAAGAGTCCACCCATCAAGCACATAGGCCAATCCAATGTCCGAAGAACGCCTGCACCGCCAGAACATAGTCGCCTGCATCTGGGACTTTGATAACACGCTGATACCAGGCTACATGCAGGAGCCGATATTCCGCCACTTCGACGTGGACGCGAAGAAGTTCTGGAAAGAGGTCAACGCCCTGCCAGCGTATTTCAACGAGCGCGGGCAACACGTTTCCCCCGAGACCTGCTACCTTAACCACCTGCTTAGCTACGTACGCACGGGCCGCTTCAAGGGCATGAACAACAAGCTCTTGCGCGAACTGGGCAAGGAGCTTGTGTTCTTCCCGGGCCTGCCGGACTTTTTCGCCACTCTTTGCGAAGTGCCCAGAAGTCGTGCGGACTTCAAACGGCACGAGATAATCGTGGAACATTACATCATTTCCACAGGCCTTGCCGAGATGATACGCGGCAGCGCCATCGCGCCACTTGTAACGGACATCTACGGCTGCGAGCTTGTCGAAAACCCACCCCCTCCAGGGTTCACCGAGCAAAAGGAACTCATAAGCCCAGCCCCTGACGACCCCTGCCAGAACGAGGTCAGCCAGATTGGCGTAATGGTGGACAACACTATCAAGACCCGCTTCATTTTTGAAATCAACAAGGGCAGTAACCGCTGGCACGAGGTGGACGTGAACGCGAAAATGGCCCCCGAAGACCGCCGCGTGCCCATCGAGAACATGATCTACGTGGCCGACGGGCCGAGCGACGTGCCCGTGTTCAGCGTCGTTCGCGGCAACAAGGGCAAGGCATTCGCCGTTTACGATCCAGAGAACGATGCGTCCTTTGCCCAGAACGACGAGATGCGCCAGCAGGGCCGCGTGGACCACTTTGGCGAGGCGGACTACCGGCCACAGAGCGCGACGCACAAGTGGCTGAAGCTGCAAGTTACCAAGATTTGCGAACGCATCGTGCGCGAAGAGGAGGAAATGCTTTCGCGCAAGGTGTCAAAGCCTCCGCAACACCTGCACAGGCCGGAGAAGCCTGTTCAGGAACAAGGCGGCGCAGTGCAAGGCCAGTCCTCGCTCCCATTCGGCCAGTAGCCCTTTGCGCAGGGCGCTGGACAAGCGACGACTCTGCATGTAAGTTGGCCCCATCATGCCGGAACTTGAAGTCAAACTGGACCAGCGCAGCTACAAGATTCAAATCGGGCGCTCCCTAGCTCCAGCGGTTCGCGCTTTTGCGGACTCGCTCGCGGCGCGCCGCTCCCGCTGCGTTCTGGCCGTGGACGAGGCGCTGCTTGCCGCCCAGCCGGAGTTTGTCGCCGAAGCCTTCGCGGACATGCCCAGAATAATCCTTCCAAGCGGCGAGCCGACAAAGTGCTTTGCGCAGTTTGAAAGAGTGTGCGACTTCATGGCCGACAGCGGCGTCGCGCGCGACGGCACCCTTTTTGCCTGCGGCGGCGGCGTCACGGGAGATCTTGCAGGCTTTGCGGCGGCAAGCTACCTGCGCGGCATCAACTTTGTGCAGATTCCCACAACTCTGCTATCCATGGTGGACAGTAGCGTCGGGGGCAAGACGGGCATCAACATCAAGGCGGGCAAGAACCTCGTAGGCGCATTCTGGCAGCCTCTGGCCGTATTCGCGGATACGGGCCTTCTTGAAACCCTGCCAGAGCGTGAATTCCCCGCCGGAATGGCTGAGGTTATCAAATACGGGATGCTGGCTGATGAAGAGCTTTTTACGCAACTGGAGGCTCTCCCGCGCCTTTCAAGCGCGTCCGACGAGCTGCCAGAAGTCGTAGCCCGCTGCTGCCAGATAAAGGCGGACGTAGTCGGCAGCGACGAGCGCGAAACGGCGGCCAACAACGGGCGCGCTCTCTTGAACCTCGGGCACACGTTCGCGCACGCGGTGGAAAATGTCGCCGGTTACGGCGCGTATCTGCACGGCGAGGCCGTGGGCCTTGGCCTGTACATGGCGGCGAGGCTGTCCTGTATCATGGGGCTTATTCCGCCTTCGGACGTGGAGCGCGTAAAGACGCTTCTAGAGCGTTACAGCCTGCCCGTCGCCTTACGCGAGCCGCTTCCATTGGCGGAGCTTGAGCGCGTGGCGGGGCACGACAAGAAGGTGCGCGCGGGCAAGCTGCGCTACGTAATCATGGACTCAATCGGCAACGCCCGCACTCAGGACGGAATTAACCCCGACACGGTGCGCCAGCTTTGGAAGGACGCGGGCGCGGCATAGGCTCTGCTTTGCGCCATACACTGTTTGGCTCGAAAAAAGAATTATCAGACATTCCCCCAGCCGCATTTCTCAGAGCTTTTCGACCAGCAGGACCAAGTCCTTGTAGGCGATTACTCTTACCGACTCTCCGCGTTCGGCGGAGCCGACAGGAAGCATGGCCTCGTAGAACCGGCCCTCGATTTCGACCGTTCCGCCCGGGCGCAGGTTGCTTGCGGTCTTGCCAATACTGCCGATGGCGGGCAGATCCGCTGCCTTTTCTGCCACGGCTCCGGCGGCTTCCACGGGAATAGTCCCCGCGCTGCCCTGAAGGACAAGACGGTTAACAATCCAGCTCTTTGGCATGACGCGGTATAGGATGCCAAAGCCTATGGCCGCGATAAGCACTCCCAAAGACACCTGCGCGAAGGCGTGGCCTATTGCGCCCAAGTCCAGCTCGAAACCGCCGCCGCTCTTGGGCCAAACGTCCGCCAACGACCACACGAGCGAGCCGAACATCAGCAATAGGCCCGTTATCGCCATGAACAAAACGCCCGGGAAAAGGAGCAGTTCAAGCAGCAAGAGCAGGAAACCGATGGCGAAAAATATCATCGGTTCGTGCCCTGCAAGGCCCGCGATGTAGTTGCTCAAAAATACAATGACGAGCAGCCCTATGCCCGTCATTTCAGGCAGGCCGAAGCCCGGGACATAGAAGCCGATAATCAGGCAAAGTATGCCAAGGCCCATGAGCATGGGGGCGATTTTTTCCATGAACATCGAGGCGGATTCCGACCAGCTCGTTTCAAAACGCTGTATTGCGTATTTGCCCGCGCCGTATTCGTCCTTTGCAAGCTCGTCCACGCTTGAGTGAATGCCGGAGCCCAGGAGCGGAGCGGCAGGGTCGCCGTAGAGCTTCATAGCTTCCTTGTCCGTCAGGGAAAGAAGGGGGCCTTCCGCCTTGATGGTGACTCCGTCCAGCTCCAGAACGTATTCGGTCTGCATCATGGCGCGGATAACGTCCGCCCTGCGGGGATGCTCCTCAGTAAGGGTGCGCAGTTTGGCATCCATGTAGCTGTCTATCTTGGCCTTGAGCGTGGGTTCGAGATCCGTGCCGTCGCCGTTTATCACCGCCGCCGCGCCAATGACGCTCTTGGGGGCAAAGTAGATGTCGTCCGCTGCGGCGCTTATCAAAGCTCCGGCTGACATGGCCTCTTTGTTAATGTAGGCAATGGTGCGCCCTTCGTAGCGGTCCACCATTTCCATCATTTCAAGCATGATGTCGGCCCTGCCGCCCGGAGTGTCCATTTCCAGAACCACCACTTCGGCGTTTTCCGAAATGGCCTCTTTGAGGGCGCGGCGCAGGATGTAGAGATTGGTCTTGCCTATGGCTTCGCTGATGGGGACTACGACGATGTTCGTCATTCCGTCTTCGGCAGGCGGAGGAGTCTTGCGAGTCCACGTTTTTACCAGCTCTTCCGCCGGCGCTTCGTCCGGCGCAGTTACGGCCTCACCCTCTTCCTCGCCTTCGGCGGGGACTTGCCATGCATCCGCCGCGTTTGCAGCGTCCTCGGCCAATGGGGCGGCTTCGCTCTCAGGCGCTTCGGCAAGAGGCTCTTCAACTGCTGCGTCCTCATTTACTGCGGAAGAAACACCCTCGGGCGCAGCCTGCTCCAAAGCCGCTTCAGTAGCGGACAAAGGCAGTGCAAACAGCGTGAGAAGAACGAACAGGGAGGATAGCCGACTCTTCATTGAAGCGTATTTTGAGCAAAGAAGCTCAAAAGCGCAACGGCAAAGCGGTATTGTGCAAACAGCGGCAAGTATCCCTTACGCAAAGCGGGGGGCGAGGCGCTTGTAAGCCTCTTCCACCACTGCCACGGTCTCTTCCCAGCCGATGCAGGGGTCTGTAATGGACTGGCCCCAGTTGAGGCATTCCAGCGGCTGTGGGAACTTCTGCGTTCCCGCGACGATATTGCTTTCGAGCATGGCGCCGATTATGCAGTCGTGGCCGTTCAGAATCTGGTCCACAACGTCGAAGAGCACCTTGGACATCTGCGTCGGGTCCTTGTGGCAGTTGGCGTGCGAACAGTCCACCATCACTGCGGGCAGCAGGCCGTTCTTTACAAGCAACGCCTTGGCCGCCTCGACGTGCGTACTGTCGTAATTTGGCCCGTTGTCGCCACCGCGCAGAATTACGTGGCAGGAAGGGTTGCCGCTCGTGGAGATGGAGCTTGCCAGGCCCTGAAAGCTGATGCCGAGGAAAGTCTGCGGCTGGCGCGCTGCCTTGATGGCGTTGATGGCTGCCATGACATCGCCCGCCGTGGTGTTCTTGAAGCCCAGCGGCATGGACAGACCGCTCGCCATCTGGCGATGCGTCTGGCTTTCGCTAGTGCGGGCACCTACTGCAGACCAGCAGATAAGGTCCGCAATGTACTGGGGCGTAATCGGGTCTAATAGCTCCGTGGCTGTGGGAAGACCTATGTCGATAACGTCGCGCAGGAAGCGACGCGCCATCGAAAGGCCCTTGGGGATGTCGCTCGAACCGTCGAGGTCGGGGTCCATGATGAGGCCCTTCCAGCCGACGGTCGTGCGGGGTTTCTCAAAATAGACGCGCATTACAATTACGATGCGGTCGCGGACCTTGTCGGCCAGCTCCGCGAGGCGGCGCGCGTATTCCAAGCCAGCGACAGTGTCGTGTATCGAGCAAGGGCCTGTCACGAGCAGGATGCGTTTGTCGTCGCCAAATATGATGTCGTTAATCTCCTTGCGGCTCTGCGCCACATACTCGGCCTGGGCTTCGGTACGGGCGATTCTGCCGCAGAGGTATTCCGGTGCGGGCAGAACGGAGGTGTTTACAACATTGACATCTGATACTTGTCGCATGGCCTTGCTTTCGCGTATGGCTCCTCAGTTGGAAAGAAGTAGAAACATAGCTTCTTTAACCAAGAGGAAAAAGAAAAGCATGGTGCCGCGCCTTTGCGCTCATTCAAGGGTAAAATACTCAAAGAGTGTTTGGAGTCGCTTTTTCGAGGCTTTTCTAACATCCCCGGTCGGCTTCCCGCCCGCGCTCCGAGCAAGAAAAAGCCCCGCCTTTGCCGGACGGGGCTTTTCTTTTGTGCTGAATACAGGCTCTGCGCCGCTTCAGCCAAGTGCTGACAAGGGGGGCTTACTTGCGCTTTTTACCCTTTTGCTTACTCAGGTCAGCCACGCGGACGGGCGCCTTGGCCGCTTCCTCCACTGCGATTGCAGCCTCTTCAAGCGAACGCTTGTGGTTTGTGTGAAGCTGCTGAAGGATGCTTACGCAGTTGGACACTGTCCAGTACAGGACCAGGCCCGACGAGAAGTTGTAGCAGAAGAAAAGCATGATCAGGGGCATCAGTTTCATGATCTTGCCCTGCATCGGGTCCGTGCTCGGCGCGGGAGCAAGGTGCATCTGGTAGAACATCGTAATGCCCATGAGAAGGGGCAGGATGTTTATCGGGAAGCCGCCAATTATCGCCAACGAATCGGGCAGGGAAGCCAGCGTGTCGGGCAGGGAAAGGTCGTTAATCCAGAGGAAATGCGCAAAGCGCAGCTCGCTCGCCCCGCGAAGCATGTAGTAAAAGGCGATGAAAATGGGAAGCTGGATAAGAATGGGCAAGCAACCGGCGAGCGGGTTCACCTTGTACTTTTTGAACAAGGCCATCGTCTCCTGATTGAGCTTGGTGGGGTTGTCCTTGTACTTCTCGCGCAGCTCTTTAAGGGGGGTCTGCAAGCGGGCCATCTTGCGGCTGTTGTCCGCCGCCTTGGCCGTCAGGGGCCAGAATACGAGGCGGATTATCAGGGTCATTATGATGATGGCCAGACCCCAGTTGACCACTACTTCCTGCACTGCGGTGAGGCCCGTGTAGAAGAGTTTGCCCACAAAGCCTACGAAGCGGCCGATTGTGCCAAAGGGCTTGCTCCAGCCGAACTGCATGACGCGGTCCTGATGAAGGTCCAGCTCTGCAAGGCGGCGGTATTCCTTTGGGCCGATGTAACAGTCCATCGTGAGGTCGCTGCGCTGGCCCGGGGCCAGATGCGGCTGCTCGAACACGATGGCGTTTGTCATGCCAAGGCGCGCCTTGCCTTCGGGCGTTGGCGGCAGGGTCATGGCGCGCATCACGGCCGCCTTTGCGGGCGAAGCGGGCGTAACTATGCTTGCGAAAAATGGATTCTTGGTCGTTGCCCAGAGGATGTAGTCATCCTTGCGAATGAAGGGCTTGGGCTCCTTGCTGGAGAAAAAGCCGCCGCCGGAAAACGCCGATGGGCGCTCGTTAATAAAACTCTCCCCGTTGTAGTAGCCGGATACGAGGCTGTAACCGTAGGCGTCGCTCGCGTCCGGCGCGGAGGTGCCAAGGTCCACGAACAACTCGCCGCCCATGTGCACGCCGGAGCCGTCGTTAATTACGCTTATCGTGTGCTTGATCGTGTAGGTGGCGGGGCCTTCGCTTACAAAGCTGATCTCGTAGCTGCGGCGAATCGTGACGCCATTGCCTGCGCTGCGGACGAAGACGATTTTGGAATCGGACAGCTCTTCTACGAGATATGCTGCCTTCTGGGCGTAAAGCTGGCCGTCAACCCACTCGTCTATCGCGAGCGCGGGTGCCTTGCCCTCTTTGTTGAAGACGTACGGCTCGTCCTCGCCCTGCACGGCGGGGTAGTTCTTGAAGGCTACGTTGGCAATGGCGCCGCCGTGGCTTGTGAACTCCACCCTGAAAAAGTCGTTCTCCAGCACGGGGCGCAGCTCCGGCGCGTCCGCCTCCACGACGGGAACCGCCTTGGGGCTGGAAATCTCGGCCTGCGGCGCGGGGGCAACAGTCTGGGCCACGGGGGCCGCTTGCTGAAGCTCGTTGGCCTCCGCAATCATCTGTGCGCGCTGTTCTTCGCGTGCCCGGGCCTGTTCCTGATTATAGGCCTCCACCTGTTTGTTCTGCCAAAACATCAGCCCAATGGCGATGGCAAGGAACAGGATGCCGATAGTTGTGTTTTTCTTGTCCATTATTGTCGTTTCTGCCGGAGAGGCGGCACGGGGTCATAGCCGTGCCCACCAAGCGGATGGCAACGTAAGATTCGTCTGGTGGCAAGCCACAAGCCCTTGAAGGGGCCGTGAATTTTCAAGGCTTCTATCGCGTATTGCGAACAGGTGGGCTGAAAGCGGCATCCCATGCCGGGGCCTGCCACAAGGTGCAACAAGGGAGACACGACAAGCTGATACGCACGCACCAGCACTATCATGAGGCCTGAAAGCACTTTGTTCAGGAGCTTCATCAGGAAGTCCCTTCGCGCTTTACGCGACTTAGCGCCTTCTGCAAGCGTTCCTCATACTGGCATTGCAGCGCGGGGCCGCTCATGTCGAGTACGGGCCTGCTCGCGATAAGGAGCACGTCGCAGGAGGGCGGAAGCCTGTCCTGCGTATTGCGAAAAGCCTCCCGAAGGAGGCGTTTGGCGCGGCTGCGGGCCACGGAATTGCCCACGCGCTTGGAGGCTATTACGCCAAGACGGCGCAGGCCGGTGCTTGTCGGCAGAATGCGAAGCCTGAATGCGGAACATACGCACCCGCTGCTGCGGGCGCGCATTGCTTCAAAATCCGCGCTTTTGCGCAGGCGTTGCGCGCCGCTCAGCCGCATCCGGGCCTTGTGTAAAAGGTGCCGGACTTAGTTGCGGACTGTCGCTGCGAGGCGCTTGCGGCCCTGAGCGCGACGCGCTCTGATTACACCGCGACCACCTCTGGTGGCCATGCGGGCGCGAAAGCCCAACTTGCGGATGCGACGGATCTTTGACGGACGGTAGGTAGGTTGCATGACGTCTTGCTGTTAAATGGAAAAGCGCCCAATTCAAGCGTCGCGACGGGCTTTGTCAAGACACATGAATGGGAAGATTGACCTTTGAGGCTTTATTTCTGCGAAAAACGAGGCTTCGACAAACTCCGCATCACAGAGTTGACGTGTACCGCTCGGCCTCAATGGCGGCCTGACAGCCCATTCCGGCAGCCGTGATGGCCTGCCTGTAATGCGGGTCCGCACAGTCGCCCGCCACAAAGACGCCCGGAACTTTCGTGCGCACGTTGCTCCCGGGTTGCGGGACAAAGTAGCCTTCGCCGTCAAGGTCCAGATACGCGGCAAACGGCTTGGTGTTCGGCACATGGCCGATGGCGAGGAATATGCCCGAGCAGGGCAGCTCGCGCAAGGAATCGTCCCGCACGTCTCGCAGGACCACGGCGCGGGCCTTGCCGTCCTCTCCGGCAAGCATCTCGTTTACAGTGCTGAACCACGCAACGGCGACTTTGGGATGCTCCACCACCCTCTTTGCCATGATGGGCGAAGCGCGAAGCTCCCCACGGCGGTGAATAAGCGTCACCTTGCTGGCGAAATGCGTTAGAAAGAGCGCCTCTTCCGCCGCGCTGTCGCCCCCGCCGATTACGACAACCTCCTTGCCGCGGTAAAACGCGCCGTCGCAAGTGGCGCAGGAGCTTACCCCGTTGCCTCCCCAGAGGGCCTTTTCCCCGGGCACGCCAAGAAGACGCGGCGAAGCACCCGTGGCTATTATAAGGGCGCGGCATTCGAGCGTTTTGCCCTCGCAAACAAGAGTCTTTACGTCCTCGTCAAGGCGGGCCTCCTTCACCTCTGCAAACTCGAAGCGGGCGCCGAAGCGTTCGGCCTGCTGGCGCATACGGGACGTAAGATCATAACCGTCAACGCCCTCGGGGAAGCCCGGGAAGTTCTCGACTTCGCTTGTGGTCGTAAGCTGTCCGCCGGGCTGAACGCCCTCAAGAACTAGAGGGGACAAATTCGCACGAGCCGCATAGATGGCTGCCGTAAGTCCCGCGCAACCGCTTCCGAGGATGATGAGGTTCTCCATGCGCCAAGTTTCACAAAGCAAAGGGAGCTTGTCACGATATTTGATTCAGCCAAAAGACAGCCCAACGCCATTAGCTATCCGGTGCTGCGTTATTCGAATCCGAAGCCGTAACATGCCCCCAACGCGGCGTCATAAAGCTGTAAAAATGCTCGAACGCATTTCTCGACTTGCGCCCGAGGCATTAATCCATAACCAATTAACATACAGAAATAGCTGTACTTGAACAAATAGCGCAAAAACACGTCTCTGTTTTTAAACAATTTGTTAAGTTTTTACGCTCTCTTTGTTTTTTGACTAGAAACCAAGCTCTCCATCATCCGTATTATTCTGTGGTATTGTGTACTCCCTCGGGGCGCATACAGCCCATCCCCCTCATACATAAAACTCCGTCAGGCCCCTAGACACGCGGCTGGACGCTCCTTCTGCAAGTGCGATTAATGACCATCAACCCCCAAAGTGCAGATACTGCCGCCGCCAAGGCAACGCCCTCTCGCGAAGCCTCCATGGGCGAGACATTGGCAAAGGACGTTCTTGAAGGGGCAGTGACGAGTTACTGGGAATGGTTTCCCGCAGAAGACAAAGTCATTTTTTCCAACGGTTTTTCAAAAACTCTAGGCCTGCGCGACAACGTCAGCGCGATGAACTATCAGGAGTGGATGACCTTGCTTGAGCCCGAGGACGTGCCGCGCGCCATGATGGCCATGCGCAACCACATCACCTCCGGCGGAAGGCTACCTTACAGGCTGGAAGTGCGCTACCGGCACCGCGGCGGAGGCACTGTATGGATGCTCTCCAACGCAAGAACGGTATCCCGCGACGAAAACGGCAAGCCGACGCGCATCATAGGCACTCACAACGACATCAGCGACCGCAAGAGGCTGGAAGAAAGCCTGCGCTCCGTGATGGAAGCCCTCGACAGCCGCAACGAAGAGCTGGCGTCATACTCATTTATCACCGCGCACGACCTGCGAAGCCCCGTGACGAGCATCGTGTCGCTGATGGACATGTACAAGCAGGAGCCCACGGGAGAAAACGCGGAGTTTGTCCTCGACAACATTGGCGACCTTGCGCGCGACCTGCTCGACACCCTCGACACGCTCAACGAGGTGCTAAACGTCAAGCGCCGCCCGGATGTGATCATGGAGCAGGTGCTGTTAAAGCCCATGTTCGACGCGGTTACGGAAACATTTTCCCGCCGCATAGAGCGCGAAGGAGCACGCATCGAGTCGTCCCTTGACTGTTGCCCTAGCGTGATAGCCTATGCGCCCTACATGGAAAGCATACTGCGCAACCTGCTCTCCAACGCCCTGCGCTTCCGCTCGCCGGACAGAGCGCCGCAAATCCGCTTCGAGAGCGAACACTTCCGCAATCATTCGGTATTGCGCTTTGCCGACAACGGCATTGGCATCGACATGTCAAGACACGGGCGCAAACTCTTTGGGCTGAAACAACGCTTCCATCAGGCAGACGGCAGCCGCGGAGTGGGCCTGTTCATGATAAAGGCACAGGTAGAGGCGATGAAAGGTTCCATAACAGTCAGCTCAAGAGTTGACGAAGGGACCATTTTTACAATTTATCTCCCCAACAATTCATGAACGGGAAAAGCGACATAGTTGCCATCATAGACGACGACCGCGTGTTCCAGAAGATCACCTGGATGAAAATCACGCGCAAGAACTATGCCCGCAAAGTGCTGATGTTCTCCGACGGGGAACAGGCAATGCGCTTCATTTCCGACAATGCCGGAAAGCCCGATGAACTGCCCGACATAATCCTGCTGGACCTTAACATGCCGGTCATGGACGGCTGGGACTTCATGGACGCTTTCGTGAAGATTAAGCCGTTTATCGGCAAGACCATCACGATATTTGTAGCGACCTCTTCGGTTAACCCCGAAGACCAGAGGAGGGCGATAGAAGTATCCGCAGTGTCAGACTACGTAATCAAGCCCATTTCGGACGCGAGCCTCAACAAGCTCTTCACCCCCCTCTGCAAGGAAGAAGCGGAAGAGGGCAAGAGCGAGTAAAACAAGCCCCTGCTCTGCGAGGCAACGACTGGGCTTGGAATTGAAGCTAGAGCGCGATTAGCTTTTCCCGTCAGGCCTTGCGGACAACTACGCGAAACGAGTCGTCGGAAACTATCCTGACCTCGACGCCCGCTTCGATCAATCCATCCCTCGAAAGGGCCTCAAGCATACGCCCTTCGACCATGACCTGACCGCTGGGATTAAGCCGCGTAACGGTGCGCCCGACAGCCCCGGACGCGATTCCCTCGGCAATGTGTTCCTTGGCCGCAGGAGTGCGCGCGCTGAGCACAAAGCGACGGGCGAAGGGACCGCTTTTAAGAATGCGTATCTCAAGGACGAAAAACAACCCCGCCAATACGATACCGCCAAAAAGCGCGACGATGCCCCAGGTGCTACCGTGCACGCTCCATACGACGACGGCGGCGGCAAACATGCAAATGGCCCCGATACCGCCGAGAATCCCGCCCGGGACGACGATTTCAAACGCCAGCAACAGAAGGCCAACCAGAAACAATGTAGTCGCAGCAGGATCCATGCACTGAATTAATGGACAATCCACCAGCGTTTTCAAGACATGATAACGAGCTTTCCGGCAAATAGCGCTCCTAACGATGCCACCTCAATGAGGTAACACACTCCCACGCATAAAGCGAAAGTGCACAAACAAGCCGCACAAACGACCCCACTAGTAAGTGTAGGAAAGGGAAAAGGAACCGAAGCGGTGCCAGTCGTCCTTCTGGGTGCGATATTCTCTTGAGCGGGCAACCTGTGCGCAGGACAGTTTCCAGTTCCACACTACAAGGCTTACGCCGAATGACAAATCCGTGACGAAGGGCTTTTTGTCCACGCTGACATCGTCGCCGAACAAGTTGCCGTCCAAGGTGGCGTCAAAGAGCACCGCCCTCTGGTCCATGGAGCCGAAAAAGTGAATCCCCCAACCCGCCCCGCCTTCAAGACGCGGATCGTCCGAAGCGGCAGGCGCGTTCACGTCACCCGCGATTCGTATGGGCGAAGAGCCGAAGTCAGACGGCAGATTCCAACCCGTGCGAACCGTGAAGCCCGCGTTCGCGAAAGTGTACAAAGTGCCGAGGCTTCCGCCAAAGTGCACAAAGGCGTCTGCCGCGTGCCCGCGTTCCTCGCCAAGGCGCCAGAAGCGAACCTTGCGCTCGCCCACGAGGTTTACCACCACCTCGCGCCCTATCTGGTGGTCCCATCCCTGCGGTATAATGTTGCCGCGTATGTGCTTGTGGACGAACTTCTGCGTCTCTTCCGCCATGGACCACGAGCCTGTGACGCCGATGTTAAGCTCCACAATGTCGAGCCAGCGCTCGGTCTTGTTGTGGAAGCCTACGCCAAAATAGAGCCAGCCCGCGTAGGGCCTGTCCAGAGGATCGGGATCGGGCACGGAAATATCCGCCGGCGTGTACATGTTCTGCCCGATGTTGATCGCCACGTTGCGCTGAGTGTGCGGGGCGTGAATGAAGGGAATGAAGTCGCTTATGCGGTAAATTATCCCGGGCAGTGTTCCCGCGTCGCGATACTCGGTAAGGTCGGGAGAAACCCAGCTCAACTTGGCCCCGTTTGTGTAATTGCGATCCGTATCCACCCAAAGGTCGTTTTCCCATTGGGCAGAAAAAGTCCAGTGGGCGTTGGCCTTTTCGAGCGACATTTCCTCGCCCGCGACCTCTGCACCGTCCTGCCCTCTGGAGAGCTGACAGGGCAACCCGAGCGCGGCCATCAAGATAGCGGCTCGCAGGCAATTACATGACACGTTGGGCGCGATAGTGGTTTTCATACAGTGCCAGTGTTTGAAGAAGACAATAGTCTCACGAGCACAAACAAGCAACGCCGGACATCGTGCTTAGCGCATATTGCGCCCATAACGGAGGCGCCATGAGGAAGACCATAGGCACTAAATGTGCCCGAAACGCTTTTTCAGGGCGGCGGCCACATGCAGGGGGACGTATTTGGCAACGCGCTCGGGGTCGAAGCGGGCAACCTGCTTTACCAGCGTGGAGCTTGTGAACGTGTATTCCTGACTGGGCATGAAGAACAGAGTCTCCATGTCCGGCTGAAGGTCGCGGTTCATCTGCGTCATCTGGAACTCGTACTCAAAGTCCGTCACGGCTCGAAGGCCGCGAATAAGGGCCGTAGCGCCGCGCTCGCGCGCATAATCGACGAGCAAACCGTCGAAAGTCTCCACGATAATCTGCTCGTTTCCTGCACAGACTTCGCGGATGAACTCCATACGTTCGTGAACGCTGAATAGCGGCCCTTTGCTCTGGTTGGGCGCCACGGCCATGACCACCGTGTCAAAAATGCGCGTGGCTCGGTAGAGCACGTCAAGATGCCCGTTTGTCAAAGGGTCGAAAGTCCCAGCGTATATAGCCAAACCCATGATGTAATTTCTCCTCGCTACGAAAAAGAGCACGCCACGGACGGCTTTTACGAAAGCCTGCCCCGCAAGCGGTCCCATTTCGCACACGGCAACACCCTTAACAAGACTCGGTTCCGCCTGCGAGTCTATTTACCAAAGCGATAAAAATGCCCTAAGGAGTGTTTGCAAATAGACGGACCGAGGAGACGGGAAGGATTTCTGAGATAAAAATCAGAACATGAGGCGACGTGAATCGAGATTCACAGAGCTGAATGGGCAGGTTTTTAGCCAGAAAGACACTCGCATTCCGACGGGAGTTCTATTTGCAAACGCTCCCTAGAGGAACAACATAAGAAAAATACAACTTAAAGATGCTCGTTTTGAGCTTTCCAGCTTAACAAAGCACACATTTTAGCTTTGTATGGCTCACAGCACTCCTTGGGCATTACTATGGCGGACAACGTGACAACAATCGGCGAGAGGCTTGAAGAAGCCCGTTCTAGAAAGGGCATTTCAATCCGCGAGGCGGCGGAAGCGACCAAAGTCCGCGGCGACTACCTATTGCAGATGGAGAGCAATTCCTTTGAAATCAACCTGCCCGAAGTTTACGTGCGCGGTTTTCTGAAGATTTACTCCAACTTCCTGCGTCTGGACACCAAAAAGATCGTCGAAGACTACGAAGCCATGCGCGCCGGAAACCGCAGGCAGCACCGCCTCGGCACCCAGAAGCGCGAAGAACACTCTTCCCCCGCTTCCGAAGCCAGCCCCCAGCCAACCCGCGTATCCTTTGGCCGCATGGACCTTGGCGAAGGATCTGAACAGGGCGAGCCGCCGCTTGCCCCACACGGCTACGCAATAAACGAGCGCAAGCTTTCCGAAGACCTGCTGCCCTATCTGCGCCCCGCCCTGCTAATTAGCGCAATAGCGGTAGGCATAATACTGATAGGGCTGCTCGTATCGTCCATCTGGGGCGGGTCCAAGCCTGAGATTAACCCCGAGCTGGCCAACTCGGCCAAGGTCAGCACCCAGCCCTCCATGCGTCCTCTGACGCTCATTGCCAACAACGCGGTGACGGTCTGGGTAATCCGCAAAAGCGACAACACCCGCGTCTTTGAAGGCACCCTCACCCCGGGCGAAACGCGCAATGTGGACGTGGACGGCCCTGTGGAAGTGCGCTACTCCAACGGCGACAGCCTTCAAGTGGAGCGCGACGGGCAACGCCTACGCATGAGCACGAGCGCGGGCGGACGCAGCATCATCCAATAAGCCCCGCGACGCGCGCAACACCCCTTGCTTGCTGCGAAACCCAAGCGGCAAAGCGCATACATTTTCCCCCACAAATACACATTCCCACGTAGAAATTCATTGCCCCACAATGCAATACATAGCCCAAACAATTGAGCAACTTGGCCGCAAGGCCTCCACTATCGCCAGCAAGCGCGCCCTTGTTGGTCTGGACGGTTTCGTTGACAAAATCATGGCCCCCGTGGCCACGCGCAGCGGCCTTGGCGAGGCATTTACGCCCATGGCCTCGATGAGCGAATTCGGCCAGCGCATTCTCGATTTCGCTGGCAAGAGCTGCAACATCGAGCTGTTCCCGCGCATGGAAAAGCTCGGCGGCAACGGCCCCATCATGGCCAATGCCCTCGTCGGCGGCGGCATGAAAGTGCGCTACATCGGCGCCCTCGGCGACGGCAGCGTTCACCCCGTTTTTGAAGAATTCGCCGCGCACACCTCCGCGGTAAGCCTTTGCGACCCGGGCATAACAAACGCCCTGGAGTTCGAAGACGGCAAGATTCTCCTCGGCCAGATGGCGAGCCTGGACCTGCTCTCCTACGAGCGAATCGTCGAAGTCATGGGCGAAGGAGCCTTCTTTGACGAAATCTCGCGCTGCGACCTCATCGCCATGACGAACTGGACGATGATTCCGCGCATGACGGAAGTCTTCGAGGCGATGCTCGACAAGGTGCTGCCCAACCTGCCGCCCAAGGACGGCGGACGCCTGTTCTTCTTTGACCTTGCCGACCCGAAGAAACGTTCCGAGGGAGACATCCGCACGGTGCTCGAAGTGATAGGCCGCTTCCGTGGCCATGGCCGCGTCACGCTTGGCCTCAACCACGCCGAATCCCAGCAGGTGGCAAAGGTTCTCGGCATTGGCGAGATTGCCAACACCGAGCATTCCCTGCGCGAGGGAGCCGCCGCAATCCGCAACGCGCTGGAGATTACCTGCGTAGTCATCCACCCGCGCGAGGGCGCCGCCTGTGCCACAAAGGAAGGCAGCTACTACACCGACGGCCCGCTCTGCGAAAAGCCGCTTATTTCGACCGGTGCCGGCGACCACTTCAACGCGGGCTTTGTCACCGGTCAGGTGCTGGGCCTCTCGCCCGAAGCCTGCCTCACCGTGGCAGTCTCTTTCAGCGGCCAGTATGTGCGCACGGCGAAAAGCCCGAACCTGACGGCGACGGACAGCTTCCTGCGCAACTGGAAGAAGTAGCCGAAAGGCTCTCAAAAGCGCCGTATCTCCCCAATACCCCGAATAAAACACGCGAACATTTCACCAACCTGAATAGAACCATGAGTGCGAACGACGACACAAGAGGCTACCTGATTACCTTTGAAGGCTCCGAAGGGGCCGGAAAGTCCACACAGGTGGAAAGAATCGCCAAGCGCTTCGAGGCGCACAATCAAGCCGTGGTGGTGACGCGCGAACCCGGGGGCACGCCCATCGGAGAGGAGATACGGCGCCTTTTGATGCACTCGGCCTGCGGCTCGGCCATGACGCCGGAGACCGAACTGCTCCTTTTTGCCGCAAGCCGCGCCCAGCTTGTGCGAGAGGTTATCCGCCCGGCCGTGGACGAGGGCAAAATCGTTCTCTGCGACCGCTTTCTGGACAGCACGACAGTCTATCAGGGCGTGGGACGGCGCATAGCGAGCGAGCCCGTGGCCATGATTAACAAGTTCGCCGTGGGAGACCTGATGCCGGACATTACGGTAATCATCGACCTGCCCGCGGAAATCGGCCTTGAGCGCACCCGCCACCGCGCGCGAGAGATGCCGGACCGCATGGAGCAGGAAAACATCGAGTTCTACCGCAAAGTGCGCGAAGGTTACCTGATGTTGGCCAAGGCCCTGCCCGGACGCTTCATAATCGCCGACGGAAGCAAGTCCATCGACGAGGTGGAAGTCCAGATATGGGAAGAACTCCGCAAGCGCGTCATCTAGGCGGCGTTTGCAAATAGGCGGACCGAGAAGACGGGATAGATTTTCGAGTGAAAAATCAGGACATGAAACAAGTAGAATCTGGATTCTTCGAATTGAATGAACTGGTTTTTCGCCGGAAAGACTCCCGTAATTCGACGGGAGTTCTATTTGCAAACGCTGCCTAGGCCGTGTTAACGGTCTGGCGCCTGCGAAACCATCCCACCACAATCACGCTCTTGATAGTAGAAGCACAGACAACGGCTGGAGACAGCGCCGCGGCACAACGTTTCGCGCGCGCACTGCCCCCTGCCCTGCGCGAAGGACGCCCCGCGCAAGTGCTGGAGCGTTCCCTGTCCACGGGCCGCCTCGCCCACGCGATGCTCCTGCACGGGGAAGACATGCGCGAGCTTGAATCAGTCGCCCTAGCCCTTGGCGCGGCCCTCTTGGACAGCCCTGCGGACAAGCTCAACACGCACCCGGACTACAACACGCTGCGCCCGTCCGGCAAGATGCGCCAGATACGCATTGGCGAGCGCGGCGAAGGCACCGAGAACACGATGCGCAGCTTCCTGCGCCAGATCCACCAAACGCCCAACAGGGGCCTGCGCAAGCTGGCCGTGGTGTTTGACGCGGACCGCATGAACGTCGCCACGGCAAACGCGTTCCTAAAGACGCTTGAGGAGCCGCCTGCGGACACTACGATGCTGCTCCTCTCCACACGCCCCTACGACCTGCTCGACACCATACGCAGCCGCTGCTTCCACTTCCGCATCGGGGCAAAGGCGGGAACTGGGCGCGACGAACGCTGGCAACGCTGGCTGGACCGCTACGCGGACTGGATGTCCCGCGCCTGCAACGGAGCGAGCAAAGGCCCCGCCGTGGCAGAGCTGGTGCTTGGGATGTACGGCCTTTCGACGAGCTTCTCGGATCTTCTCGGCACGCTTTCAGACGAAGCATGGGACGCGCAAAAGGCCGCCCTTCCACCGGAATTGCCAGACGAACAGATTGCCGCCATGGAGGCGGGCGCGCGCAAGGGCCTTCGCCAGCTACTATTTGCAGACATAGAGCAGGCCACGCTGGACTTCATCCGCAACGACACGAGCGAGGGAATGCTCCGCTCGCTCTTCCGTGTGCAGGAGGAAATCGAACGCGCGGCAAGGCTCTGCGAGGTGTTCAACCTGAAGGAAGAAGCCGCCCTTGAAAGCCTGCTCCTTTCCAGCCTGCGCCTCTGGACCCGCGCAAGAAGAGACTGAAACGGCGATATGCGGCGGCAAAAGCCCGCACCCGCATCAGGCATTTATATGCGTTTCTCAAAAGTTTACCGAAATAGAAAGAGAAAGATTTTCTTAACCACAGATTACGCAGATTTACACAGATTACAGAAGAATAAGAACGTGTATCTCTCGTAATCCACTTTTTAGAGCCGTTGCCCAAGGTCTTCCATAATACAACAAGATGTTTTATTCGCAGATAAAATAAGTAACTCTTTGTTTCTTAGTAATCTGCGAAAATCTGCGCAATCTGCGGTTAAATACTCTTATTTGGGGTTTCTTTTGAGAAATGCTTTACCACGCGCTCCCCAAAGAGAGGGTTTGCAAGACGGGCGATTCAAGATTTGTTTATTACACAATGAGTCCAGCCAGCATCACAATCAGCGTAGTGGCCGCGATAATCGTCCTCAAGCTCTGGATCAGCGATTATGTCGCCTTCCGCAAAGGCGTGCCCGTGGACAACCCCCTGCCCGGGGCCACGCCCGCGCCGCTCATTCTTGTAACAATCGGCGCTGTCGTATCCGTGGCGATAGTGGGCGTTGAAACCCTTGGCGAATACATGCTCGGGATTAGCGGGGAACAAAGCACCATTTCCTACCTGTACCTCGCCGCCATGCTGGGCGCGGGCATCGTGGAAGAGCTGCTTTTCCGCGGCTTCTTTGTAGTGAAGAACAGGGGTAAAGCCGCGTTAATCGGCAGCATCGTGGCCTTCAGCGTCGTGTTTGCGCTAATCCACGGGCACCTGCTAATCTCGCCCGAAGACTCGCACAGCGGCAAATACGAGCTTAGCTTTGCGGCTGGCCCCCTCTGGTGGACGTTCATCCTGTTCATCAACTCCCTCTGGTGGTACGCGCTGCGCTTCATGCCAGCCAACGCGCAACGCTCGCTCCTGCCCTGCTTCGCGGGCCACATCGCGAGCAACCTCGCGGTGTTCTTCATCAAGTACGCACAGGGATTCGTCGCATAGGAACGGCGAAGGGCGCAATGCACAACGCCGCGCTTGCCGCAAGGCCCAGCGCGTGTATCATAGCTGCCCATTATGCCACTTTCAGCCCTTTCCTCGCTTACTCAAAACATCGAGACACTCGTTGACCTCGACCAGCTCAAGGCGAAGCTCGCCCTTGGCAGGCCCCTGCGCGTGAAGCTCGGTGTGGACCCGACACGCCCCGACCTCACCTTCGGCCACATGGTCGTGTTCAACAAGCTGCGCCAGTTTCAGGACGCAGGCCATCAGGCCGTCCTCATAATCGGCGACTTTACAACCCTCATTGGCGACCCCTCCGGCCGCAGCAGCACCCGTCCCGTCCTTACGCCGGAGGAAATCAAGGCCAACGCCACCACTTACGTCGAACAGGCCTTCCGCGTTCTCGACCCCGCAAAGACCGAGGTGCGCTACAACAGCGAATGGTTCGGCAAGATGGGCTTCTCGGACTGCCTCTCCCTAGCCCGCAAGATGACCGTGGCGCGAATGCTCGAGCGCGACGACTTTGCCAAGCGTTACGCCTCGAACACGCCCATTTCGATTGTCGAGTTCCTCTACCCGCTCCTGCAAGGCTACGACAGCATAATGCTCGAGGCCGACGTGGAGCTTGGCGGCACGGACCAGACCTTCAACCTCCTTGTCGGGCGCCAGCTCCAGAAGGACGCGGGCAAGCCGGAGCAGATCGTTATGACGCTGCCCCTTCTTGTGGGCACCGACGGGGTGAAGAAAATGTCCAAGAGCTTTGACAACTACATCGCCTTCAACGACTCGTCCAAGGACATGTTCGGCAAGATCATGTCCATCGGCGACGAGGCCATGTGGACCTACTACCGCCTGCTGCTCTGCACAACGGAGGCCGAGATTGCGGCGAAGAAGGCGGAGCACCCGATGGAGATGAAAAAGCAGCTCGCAAGCCGCCTTGTGAACAAGATCTGCGGCGAGGGCAAGGGCGACTACGAGCGCGAACAGTTCGAGAAGGTGTTCTCCAAGGGCGACAAACCCGACAACATGCCGGAATTCCACTGGAAGGATCTCATAAACGCCCTATTATGCGAGATAGGAGCACGCTTAAAGAAGAGTGTATTGGAATCCAAAGGAGGGTTTCAGAGCAAGATTGTGGACCTTTGGGGTGGACTGTTCACAGATGAGCCTAGGCATTGGATCGACAGTAAAACTGGGAACGGGAGCTTGATCGAAATTGTTATGGAAACCGAGTTCTTTATAAAAACACATGGATATAGTCCTGATCAAGGAGGCTTCCAAGCTGCGCTGGCGCAACTCGCCTACCTCGGGAATATTCGATACAATCGATCTGATTTGGGCGTTCGTATTACTGACATTATGTATGCAACTGGACTTGGTCCATTATCCGTCAAGAAGGAATGCCGCCGGATGATCGAACAGGGCGCCGTGAAGGTGAACGACGAGAAGGTCGCCGACGTGAACGCCACCCTCTCCGCCCCCGCCGAAGGAACCGAAATCATCGTGCAGGCCGGCAAGCGTAACTTCTTCAAGATTAAGCAGTAAGAGCGCAAGGCATGTGACGACGGATAAGCGATTGCGGCGGATACACCCGCTGCATCGCTTTACTGTAAAGTCATGCAACGGCTCGTCTATATCGCTTTGGGTTTACCAACAGGCTTGGGGGCGTATGATGCCTTTATGACCACCTCTAACAACTTTGATTTCTACTACGAACGGTCTTTGCGGCGTCTAGCTTCGTTTCGAAAGTTCGCTGGATTTCTCCAATACTGCTCACTTCCGAAACCTTGCCATCCATCCGCAAATCTTCGTTCTCGCTACGAAACCAGTTGTTAGAGGTGACCTTATGAAATACCCCCGCACTACCCGCACCGCGATGGCGCTTCTTGCCCTTTGCGGAGTAAGCAACCTTTGCGCAAGCGACGCCACGGACAAGGTCGCGCTCAAGGCCGACTATCCCTTTCAGCCGCTTTCCTTCAGCAAGGTGCAGCTTACTGACGCCTTCTGGGCGCCGCGCATAGAGGTGAACCGCACTGTCAGCATCCCCTTCGCATTCGGAAAGTGCGAGGAAACGGGCCGAGTGTACAACTTTGAAGCCGCGGCGGCGGCGCTTGCGGGGCACCCTTACAAGGACGTGAAGCTGCCCGGGTTCAGCTTTGACGACACGGACATTTACAAGGTGCTCGAAGGAGCCTCGTATTGCCTTAGCGTACAGTATGACGCGGACCTTGACGCCTATCTCGATACGCTGATTGAGAAAATCGCCGCCGCTCAGGAGCCGGACGGCTACCTGTACACCGCGCGCACGATGAGTCCCAACAATCCGCACAAGTGGGCAGGGCCGGAACGCTGGAATAACGAGCACATACTAAGCCACGAGCTGTACAACCTCGGCCACCTTTACGAAGCCGCCGTAGCCCACTATCAAGCCACGGGCAAGCGCAGCCTGCTGGACATTGCCATACGCACGGCGGACCTTTTGGACAATACCTTCGGCGAAGGGAAGCGCAGCATCTGGCCCGGGCATCAGATTGTGGAAATGGGCCTTGTAAAGCTGTACCGCGCAACGGGCGAGGAACGCTACCTGAAGCTTGCCCGCTTCATGCTCGACGAGCGCGGCGAAGGCGGCTTGGAGCGCAACCCGTACAACCAGTCCCACGAGCCCGTCACCGCGCAAAAGGAAGCGGTGGGCCACAGCGTCCGCGCCACATACATGTATGCTGGCATGGCGGACGTGGCCGCAATCACGGGCGAAAAGGCATACATAGACGCAATAGACGCCATCTGGGAGAATTGCGCGAGTGCCAAGACCTACCTTACAGGCGGCATCGGCGACATGCCCAAATGGGAGGGCTTTGGCGAAAACTTTCACCTGCCAAACGACACAAACTACTGCGAGACCTGCGCCGCAATCGGCAACGTTTACTGGAACGAACGCCTCTTTCTTCTCCACGGAGAGGCACGCTACGTGGACCTGCTCGAAAAGGCCCTCTACAACGGTGTAATTTCCGGAGTGTCGCTAAACGGCAAACGCTTTTTCTACGGCAATCCCATGCAGTCCGCGGGCGATGCGGAGCGCCAGCCCTGGTTCGGCTGCGCCTGCTGCCCGGGCAACATCACGCGCTTCATGGCTTCTGTAAGCGGCTACCAGTATGCGCAAAGCGGCAGCAGTGTTTACGTGAACCTATTCGCAGCGGGACGGGCGGAACTTTCGCTTGAAGAAGCTGACAAGCTCACGCTTGTTCAGAAAGGGAACTATCCCTGGGATGGCGACATCAGCCTCTCGATCGGCCTCGAAAAGAGCGCGCAGTTCAGCTTGAAAATCCGCATCCCGGGCTGGGCACGCGGCGAAGCCATGCCGACGGGTCTCTATGCCTTTGCCGACGCCGAGCCTGACGAAAAGCCTGCCCTCTACGTAAATGGAGAGCTTGTTGACGCCAGCGTGGGACAGGACGGCTACGCAAGCCTTACGCGGGAGTGGAAGAACGGTGACACTGTGCGCCTGCTCCTGCCCATGCCCGTTCGCCGCGTAAAGGCCGATGAGCGCGTCGAAGCCGACCGCGGTCTTGTAGCCTTTCAGCGCGGCCCCGTCATCTACTGCGCCGAGGAACTGGACAACCCGGGCATGACCCTGCAAGGCCCGGCAATTGCGCCCGACGCAGCTTTCAGCGTGGAATACATGCCGGAGCTTCTCGGCGGAATCAGCGTCCTAAAGAGCGGCACTGCGACACTCGTTCCCTACTGCGTGTGGAACAACCGCGGCACGGGCCTGATGAACGTGTGGCTGCCCCAAGCGGAATAAAGACCACCTCCTGCGCCTGGACTCTGAAGGTCGCTCCCCCAAACAAGGCTCGGGCAGTACGGTATCGACAGGCGTGCAATATCCACGGATAATGAACGCCTCAACTTTCATAGCCATGACAGAGCAGAACCACATCGACGAACTCGTGACCAACTGCGCCAAGGCAGCCCTTGCCGCGTCCCGCATGATGGCGAACGTGCCAGCGCACCGCAAAAATGTGGCCCTTCTCAAGTTGGCTGAAATGCTCGAACGACGCACGGACGAGCTCATCGAAGCGAACCGGCGCGACGTGGAAGCGGCGCGCATTTCCGGCCTTTCGGACGCGATGATCGACCGCCTTGTGCTGGATGAAAAGCGCGTGGCCAAGATGGCCAACGGCGTGCGCGAAGTGGCCGAGCTGCCCGATCCCGTCGGAGAACAGATTGAAAAGATCGACCGCCCCAACGGCTTGGACATCCGCAAGATACGCGTTCCCATCGGCGTAATCGGCATAATTTACGAAAGCCGCCCGAACGTCACGATCGACTGCGCGGTACTCTGCTTTAAAAGCGGCAACGCCTGCATTCTGCGCGGCGGACGAGAGTCCTACCACAGCAACATAGCGCTTGTTAAGTGCATCCACGAAGTGCTGGAGGCGGAGGGCCTGCCGATAGCCGCAGTGAGCTTCATCGAGACGACGGAGCGTTACGCCCTGCACCGGCTGCTGAAGCTGAGCCAGTATGTGCACTGCATAATACCACGCGGCGGCGAGGGCCTCATCCGCATGGTGACCGAGGAAGCGCACATGCCCGTAATCAAGCATTACAAGGGCGTCTGCAACGCTTACATCGACAAGGATGCGGACAAGGACATGGCCGTGCGCGTCGTGACAAACGGCAAGGTGCAGCGCCCGGGCGTGTGCAACGCGCTGGAGAACCTCGTCGTGCATCAGGACGTGGTGGACAGCGTATTCCCTTACGTTGCGCGAGACCTTGCGCGGCACGGCGTGGAGCTGCGCTGCGACTTCCGCTCCCGCATGGCGCTGGAAGCCTTCGGCGGCTTCTCGAACCTGAAGGATGCGAGCGAGGAGGACTATTCCGAGGAGTATCTGGACCTAAAAATAGCCGTCCGAGTGGTGCACGATCTCAACGCCGCAATCGAGTTTGTCAACAGCTACGGCTCCGGCCACAGCGACGTCATAATCACAAGCGACAAGGCAGCGGCGAGCGCCTTCATGGCCGGAGTGGACAGCGCCACGGTGTACTGGAACGCATCGACACGCTTCACCGACGGCTTCGAATTCGGCATGGGTGCCGAGATCGGCATCTCCACGGACAAGCTGCACGCGCGAGGCCCTATGGGCCTGAAGGAACTGACGACCTACAAGTACGTAATCTACGGCGAAGGCCAGATTCGCGGCTAGTAACTCTCGAAAATGGAACGGGGGAGCATCTGTTTTCAGCGGCTCCCTTGGACCCATCGCGCTGTCAGGAAAACACACCCGCCTTATGAGGCAGGGCCGGAATTGCCATCGCTCATCTTGGGCGGCTCTGGAACGGGCGTAATGTCTTCATCCGCAGCAGCTCCGTCGGCGGCTTTGCGCTCTTTTTCCTCGATCAGCTCTTTCCAACGGGGCTTTTCGGGCAGGTCTCGGGAAATCAGCTCCTCGTAAAAACGCGCGTATGAGATCATGGCCCAAGGCGCTACAAAAATCGTCATCATCAATCCTGCACCAATTGTAACAACTTGTAACTGAACGACATTCTCCGGATTGACCATGAATGCCACAAGCAACTGAACGATAATCGACGGAATCGCGAAAATTATCATGATGCCGAACAGATCCAGCTTGAAGCCCTTCATAAGGCGGCGCGTCTCGCCAAGCACTTCAATGAGGTCCAAATCCCGTCTGTCAATCATTACAAAGGGGAAGAGAAACAGCGTCAAAATGACAATAAATCCCGGGACAATCAGCAGGATAAAGCCCAACATCATCAACACAGCCATGATCATAGACGCACCGAAAAACCTAAGCGTGTCCACGACGCCACCGGAAAACACAGTCCCGACACTTAACGGCTCGCCCCGAACGGCGCGCAGACAACAAATAAACTGCCCGTAATACACAAGGACTGAAAACGCCAGGTAACACACACCAACGATTCCGAGCAAGGCTGGCGACACGGTCTGCGCAGCAAATAAGTCCGAAATCGTCTGCCCCTTCTGAAGCGGGACAATGGGAACAAAGTAACCCCAAGCAATGCCCACGATAAACGGCATAAGAAACGCCCAGCTAATCCATAGCAGGTTGTGCCGCCACGCGGCGAACGCTTCAGAAAGGATTTGACCCGTGGATACTTCGGTAAGATCGCGCTCGCGCATGTTGATGGAGGGGTTTTGAAGTGAGAGATATGGTGATACAGAAAATGCGAACAGCATTAGAATTACAGTATTAGGCAGGCGCTAAGCAAGCATCCGGTGAATCCTGCTCTGCCAAAGACAAAAAACAGAGCCGCCCTGTCGCGGAACACAACCTTGCGCGCCGCGTCACAATACCCTAAGTCTTGAACGCTGCTCGTATCGAGCCACCCCGCTTTAACCCCCCGCAAAAAACGTTATGAAACTTCGCATACTCTGCGCGCTGCTTGGCGCCGCGACGACCATGACTCCTTACCTTTCAGGAACCGTGATACTGCCCCGCATTTTCGGGGACCACATGGTGCTTCAGCGCAATGCTGAAGTCACGATATGGGGCTTTGCCGCCCCGTATGAAACCGTCACGGTGGAAACAGACTGGTGCGAGGAAAAGCCCTCGCAACTGGTGAAGCGAGACGGGCGTTTTTCCATCACGATCAAGACACCCGAAGCCGGAGGACCGCACACTATCAAGGTCAAGGGCTGGAACGAAGTCGTGCTGAACGACGTTCTGATGGGCGAAGTGTGGCTTTGCTCCGGCCAGAGCAACATGGCCTTCAGCGCCCAGTGGGTTTACAATTTCGCAAACGACGTAAAGGAAGGGCGCAGCAAGCCAACTTTCGACGTGGAAAAGGAACTGGCCAACATCGACGCGCAAGTGGCTGCGGCGAACAACCCGCTAATCCGCTTCTTCAACGTGGCCAACGTTAGCGCGGACACTCCGCAGAACGACCTCTACGGGGCATGGGAAGTGTGCACGCCCGAGTCCATGCGACAGACTTCGCTCACAGGCTACTATTTTGCACGCCGCCTTGTGGAAGAGCTGGACGTGCCGGTGGGCATAATAAACAGCAGCTGGGGAGGCACGCCAGCCGACGTGTGGACCCCTGCCCCGCTGATGACCGGCGACCGTGTGCTGTCGGAGTTTCTCAAGACGCGCGACCGCGAGACTTGGGGGCCGAACGCGCCGGGCGTCCTCTACAACGCAATGATTCACCCGCTTGTACCCTTCAAACTGGCTGGCGTTCTCTGGAATCAGGGCGAGGAGAACGTGAACGCAAACCGCGGCGACGAGGTGTATGCGCACATGTTCGCCACGATGGTGCGCGGCTGGCGCAGCGCTTGGGGAGAGCAACTGCCCTTCTTTTACGTGCAGATTCCGCCCTACCGCTACAATGCGGAAAATCCCGAGGCATTCCGCGCTGCACAGCTTCGCGACCAGCAACGCCGCGCCCTGGACCTAATCCCGGACAGCGGCATGGTCGTCATTACGGACGCGGGCAACGTCAATGACATACACCCGATGGACAAGCTGACAGTGGCCGAACGCCTCGCCGGTTGGGCGCTATACAGCGTGTATGACGTGAGCGACGAAATCCCCTGCGGCCCGCTTTTCAGCGGCTTTTCGGAAGATAACGGCTCCTTGCGCGTCAACTTCATCTACGCCAACGGTCTCCAGTCTCTGGACGGAAAGCCTTTGACGGACTTTGAAGTCGCGGGTGCAGACCGCGTGTTCCACCCCGCAACGGCCACGATCGACGGCGACACGGTGATCGTCTCCAGCCCCGAGGTGAAAGAGCCTGTCGCGGTGCGCTTTGCCTGGACAGACATCGCAACGCCCAACCTTGCAAGCGGCAACGGCCTGCCCGCCTCCACGTTCCGCAGCGACGACTGGCCGCTCGAATAGTCAGGCCCGATACGCCTGCATACAAAAAAAACGCCCCGCTAATAGTGGGGCGTTTTTTTGTGCGCTCTATGCGCAAGCCGAAGCTACTTGACGAGCGTGCCGATCTTCTCGCCCATTACGGCGCGGCGGACGCTGCCAGCTTCCTGCATACTGAACACCATGATGGGCATGTTGTTGTCCATGCACAGCGAGAACGCTGTCGAGTCCATGATGTTGAGACGCTTGCTCAGGCATTCCGAATAGCTCACCGTATCGTATTTGACAGCGTCGGAGTGCTTCATCGGGTCTTTGTCGTAAATGCCGTCCACCTTGGTGGCCTTCATGATGACATCGGCCTGCACTTCGCTTGCGCGAAGGGCGGCTGTCGTGTCCGTCGAGAAATAGGGATTGCCCGTTCCGGCGACAAAAATCACGATACGGCCCTTTTCAAAGTGGCGCACCGCGCGGCGCTGGATGAACGGCTCTGCAACCTTCTCCATCGGAATGGCGCTCTGTACGCGCACCTGCGCGCCCATGCGTTCAAGGCAATCCATCAGGGCGAGGCCGTTGATCACCGTGGCGAGCATACCCATCGTGTCGCCAGTAGTGCGGGCAGTCCCGCGCTGGGAACCGGCAAGACCGCGAAAAATGTTGCCTCCGCCGATGACAAGGCCGACCTGCACGCCCATGTCGTGCACTTCCTTCACCTCGCGACAGATGGTTTCGAGAATCGCATCGTCGATGGTGTTTCCAGTCTCGTTGCTGCGGAGAACTTCCCCACTCAGCTTGAGAACTATGCGTTTGAATCTGGGACAACCATCAGCAGCTTGGTCTTGTTCGCTCATCACTGCTTACTTAGCCCCGCTCGCGCCCATGCGTCAAGCGGCTATCTGCGAACCGGCGTTAATCAACCGCCTGCCCGCTCCGCAAGAGCCAGCACCGGCATGAAAAGCGAAGCTGCGACAAGACCCACAACAAGAGCCATCATTATGATTAACGCCGGTTCGAGAAGAGCCAGCAAGGTGGCGGAACGGGCCACGCTACGCGCCTCCAATTCGCCAGCCGCCCAGTCCAGCCGCTCGGCAAGCTCTCCGGTTTCCTCGCCAAGAGCCGCCGCTTCCGCCGCAAGATCCATCCCCCGCCATGTTATGCCGCGCATAAGGCCGGACAAAGGCAGGCCCCGCTCGACATCCCGCGACAAAGCCTCCACACGCCGCGCAAGAACAAGGTTCCCGCTGGCAGGACCGGCAAGGCGCAGCCCTTCCGGCAAGGGAACGCCAGAGCGCAAAAGCGCGGCCAATGTCGCACACATCCGCGCAAGCGCCCCCATCTGCACCGCCGCCCCGAGGACCGGCAGGCGCAGGGAGAGCCTTCCGATTAGCGAGATTCGGCCTTTCCCGTGAACAAACAGCGAGATAACGAACAAAAGTGCCGGCACGAGCGCCCAGAGAAACATCGGGCCGCGTATGAACGCCGAAAGCGATAGCAGAATCCGCGTCGGCAGGGCTGGCTCTCCGTTGCCAAGAGCTTCGAGCAGGGCGCTCATTCGCGGGACGACCAGCCCTAGCAAGAGTGCGATTGCGACAAGAGCCACTGTCAGAACCGTTGCCGGGTATGCGAGCGAGGAGCCTAGCTTGCGCTTCATTTCGGCCTGCTTGCGCAGATAACTTACGTAGCGGCCAAGTGATTCGGCAAGATTGCCGGAGCTTTCGCCTGCCCTTGCCGCCGCAATTGCAGCGGAGCCGTAGAAGTCGCGGGCCTGCTCCATTGCAAGAGACAGGGGGCGCCCTTCGCGCAAGGCGGCTTCGAGCGCGAGGGCCGCTTCGCGTGCGCGTTTACCGCCCTGCTGGGCCGCCACAAGGCGCAGTGCCCTGTCAATCGGCACATGGCCCGCGAGTAGAGGCGCAAGCTCCCCCAGCAGGCGCTGGGCGGCCTTGTGGGGTTGGCGGGCATAGGCCAATGGCGTCTCTTCCCGATGCGGCATCGCATTCAAGCTCTATCGGCACTAATGCCCCGCTGCAAGGGCGGCGTTATGCGCCGCACGCAGAAGAGTGCCGCGAAGGGATGCCATCGGCGCGAATCGTGCTATTTAGCGTACAAGCGCCTGCGAAACCAGAATGCCGCGTGCACTAGCGCAAGCATAACGGGCACTTCGACGAGCGGCCCGATGACGGCGGTGAAGGCCACGGCGGAATTGATCCCGAAAACGGCAACAGCGACGGCGATTGCCAGCTCGAAGTTGTTGCTCGCTGCGGTAAAGGCCAGCGTCGTTGTCTGCGGGTAGTTGGCACCGGAACGCTTGCCCATGAGGAAGCTGACAACGAACATGATGACGAAGTACAGAGTCAGCGGCACGGCGATCAGCAGCACATCCTGCGGGGTATCCACAATGCGCTCTCCCTGAAGGCTGAACATGGCAACGATCGTGAACAGCAGCGCGATAAGCGTAATCGGGCTGATGCGCGGGATAAACACCTTCTCGTACCATTCGCGCCCCTTGATGGCGACTCCCGCAAAGCGCGACAGCATTCCCGCAAGGAAGGGTATGCCAAGGTAGATGAACACGCTCTTTGCCACCTCGCCCATGCTGACCTCTACAACGCTGCCTTCCAGCCCGAAGAGCGGGGGTAGAACGCTGATGAAAAACCATGCGTATAGGCTGAAAAAGAGTATCTGGAACACGCTGTTGAATGCGACAAGGGCCGCCGCGTATTCGCTGTCGCCATCGGCAAGGCTGTTCCAGACGATCACCATCGCGATGCAGCGGGCAAGGCCGATGAGAATCAGGCCCGTCATGTACTCGGGGTGCCCGCTAAGGAACGCTATTGCCAGCGCGAACATGAGCAACGGCCCGATGAGCCAGTTCTGAAGGAGCGACAGGCCCAGCACCTTGAGGTTAGTAAATACGCGTGGTAATTTGACGTAGTCCACCTTGGCCAGCGGGGGATACATCATGAGGATAAGGCCGATGGCGATCGGAACGTTTGTCGTGCCATACTGGAAGCGGCCCACAAAGTCCGAGGCTCCTTCCCAAAGTGCGCCAAACCCCACGCCAAGCCCCATTGCGAGGAGTATCCAGAGCGTGAGATAGCGGTCCATAAGGCCCAGCCTCTTGGCGCAGGGCGGGCAGACTGCGTTTTGCGCATCGCTTCCGGCGCTCATATGGCGGCATCCTCCCTGCCATGACGGTAGCCGTCGGCAAAGGCGCCGAACACGGTGCGGATCTCGTCGCGCACGCGGCGGAACTCGCTGAGCACCTCCTCTTCGCTGCCCATAGCCTTGGCTGGATCGTCAAAGCCAATGTGCATACGCCGGACTTTGCCCGGGAACACGGGGCAGTCCTCGTTCGCACCGCCGCATACGGTGATTACCGTCCTTGCGCCGCTATGGAGGTATTCGGAAAGGTTGCGCGACTGGTGACTAGATATGTCGATGCCGACTTCGCGCATCACCTCGATTGCCTTCGGGTGGACGTATCCGGCGGGGCGGGTGCCCGCACTGCGGATTTCGGCGATGTCGCCAAGGGCGTTTTCGAGCACTCCGTGCGCCATGTGGCTTCGGCAGGAGTTGCCTGTGCAGAGAACGAGTATCAGGGGCTTGTTCATATTTACCGTAATATACACATGAGGCTGAATCCCGCTTGGATTATTTCCGCCGTAACGGAATCGTCACAGCCAACGGAAGCATTGGGCGCGTATGCAAACAGACGCTCCCCGACACAAAACAGGGCCGACCGGGAGTAAACCCCATCGACCCTGCTAAATATAGTTTTTGGAAAACTGCGGAGCTATTCGCTCTTTTCCTTTTCCTCTTCGACAGTCGCTTCAGGCGCGGCTTCTTCTGACGGGGCTTCGGCGGGCGTTTCAGCTTCGGCGACAGCCTCGACAGCAGGAGCCTCTTCGGCTTCCGCAACGGACCTTACAGGCTCTTCAACGGAAGCGGCCTCTTCAACCGGTGCAACTTCTTCGGCGACTTCGGCTTTCACTGCGGTTTCCACCGCTTCGGCAGACTGAGACTCGGCCACTGCGTCGGCGGACGCGTCCTTCGCGTCTGCATCGTCATCGCCCTGAGAGGCGCCATCCATCGGCGGCGGGGCAAAGAGCTTGCCGTTGCTGTATTCTGTCACATAGCCGCTTGTAATAAGCCAACGCAAGTCGTTGCGCAAAAGGCGCAGGCGTTCCTGATCCTCTGCAGACATGGCCGTGTCGCCACCTTCGGGAATCTCGGTGCCGAGGTATTCCTTTGGCAAGTCCGTGGCGGGGAAGCCCGGGTGCGCTTCGATAAACTCGACTAGCTGCTGCACGCTTTCGCCAAAAGTCTCTCCGGGTTTGCGGAAGGCGCGGCGGATTGCACAGACGTAGGAAATGCCCTTGGAACCCTTCTTATACACGCTGAAGCCCATGCGGCGCAGGCGGCCACGCAGGTTGTTGGCGGTATCGAGCGGGAAGCGGCGCTGCTGCTCAAGCACGGTTTCAAGGCTTGTGCGGATGTCCCCTTCGGGCATTACCTCGACAAGACGGCCCTCGAAACGCGCGTTCTGCACCGTGCGGACGAGCTTGTCCTTGGCGTGCAGCACGAGCTGGAAGCGGGCGCTGTCAAGGCTGTCAAACTCAGAGGGAACGCCTTCGACGGCTTCCTTGAGCTTGTAGCGCGTCTGCTTGCGCATCTTTTCAACCCACTGGTCGATAGCTTCCTTTTCACGCACCGTCTCGATGCGGGAAACAAAGCGTTCGTAGGGCATGTTGGCCAGACGGGCCGCGTGATGCGCCTGCAAAATCTGCTGGTAGCGGTGGTAGTTGGGCGGAGCGAGAAGCTCGCCCGTTATGCCGCAGCGACTTACAATCTGGAAATTACCCTTCGGCGCTTCCACTTCCACCTCTTCGACGTCGAAGAACTTGTCGGCGTGAACGGAGAAAACGTGCGCAATCGCCTCTTCCTCGCTGAGGAATGGGAGATTGTCCGGCGCGGAAATGTGGAGCACCTGGCTCTGCGCTTCCGGCAGGGGGTGAATTACCAGGACAAAGCGTTCGGGCTTTTCAAGGATGAGGCGGGCAATCTCGAACAGCTCGTAAGTGCGGCCTGAGTTCTTGATCGCTTCACTTAGCTTCTTGAAGGGCGCTTCCTCGGGGTAGAGCGCAATCTGCACCACGGGCTTGAAGGGCGGGGGCGGAGCCTGACGCGAATACTCGCGGCGCGGGCCGCGGTTGTCGCGCTGGGGCCTGTCGCTGCGCTCGGAACGCGCGGGACGCTCTCCACGGGGCTGACGCTGCTCCCCCTCTGCGGCAGGTGCGGCGGCATCGCTCCTCTGACGGGGCGGACGACGGTCCTTGCGCTGGCCTTGCTGCGAAGAACGAGGCGGACGGGGTCCACGCTCGCGATCGTCGCGAAAGCTCTGTCGGGGCATGTTTGCGGACACAGGTCCGCTGCTCCATCTCGGCCCGAGGGCCAGATCGTTCAGACTGGTGAGATCAATATCCACGTTGAGTGGGGCGGACTGTTCGTTCCGGGGCGTTTCCTCGGCCATTGGCTTCGATGGGTAAAGTTTTTTTATCGAGCCTTAAAACGGGCACAAGGTCAAGCTCGCGCCGCGATATGTTACGCCGAAAGGGTCATATTCCTGCATTTTTCACGCAACGCGGCATTCTTGAAAAGTAAACACCCCAGCCGAAGACGCATTCACATTCGCGCAATCACCCCCGATGAGGAAGCATGCGATGACGGGAAAGAAGCGAAGAACAGCCCCGCACTAAAGACTTCTCATCGCGCGCCAAATGGCGAGGCACTGCTTTACAAGGGCCTCCAACTCGGCGAGCGGAATCTGGTTCGGACCGTCGGAAATGGCTTTCTCTGGGTCGGGATGCGTCTCGAAGAACAGGCCGCTCGCCCCTGCGGCAAGGGCAGCCCTTGCAAGAAGGGGGACAAATTCGCGCTTTCCGCCGCTCTTTCCTCCCGCCGCGCCCGGAAGCTGCACGCTGTGCGTGGCGTCCATGATGGTCGGGTATCCATAGGCTCCCATGACGGCGAAGCTGCGCATATCCACGACAAGATTCTGATATCCGAAGGTGGAACCGCGCTCTGTAAGCCAGATTTCCTCCGCGTCGCTCTCTTCGAGCTTGTCCACGACAAAGCGAATCTCCTGCGGGGAGAGGAACTGGCCTTTTTTCACGTTCACAACGCGCCCCGTGCGGCAGGCGGCAACGAGAACGTCCGTCTGGCGGCAGAGAAAGG
>JAFGLA010000099.1 GCA_016928295.1 Opitutales bacterium | reverse complement strand
GCTTGCGGGGGACTTTGACGTATCCGTGGCGCTGTATCACGATCAGGGCCTTGGGCCGCTCAAGACGCTGGAGTTCGACAGCGCGGTGAACGTTACGCTCGGCCTTGAGCACGTGCGCACAAGCCCCGACCACGGCACAGCCTTCGGCATCGCGGGCAAGGGCATGGCGAGCAAAAAGTCCTTCAGCAACGCCGTAAACGTTGCCCTGAGACTCATTGCAAGCCGCCAAAATTAGCTTTCAACGCCTGTTAACGCATTCACGCACGAATCACTCGACCGACAACAGTTTCAAATCCAGAGAACGCATGTTTGCCGGAGCACTGGTCCAGTAATGAATATCGGAAAAGCTTGCGCTCAACCCCTCGCCATATGCCGCATGCACGGCGAACCCAATTCGCGGCATCCGGGATGACTCGAAACGGAAATGCCTGACCATCTTCCACTTCACTCCGTCCCTTGAGAAGTGGAACGAGCACTCCTGACCACGCCTGCACATGGCCATGTAAACGAAGTCAGTGTCTATTTCCTCGCTGTTGCAGTCGTCGGAAATGCCTCTTGTAACAACGGACACAACCGTTGGGCACTTCTCTGCGGAAAGCTCGTAGCAGAGCTTGGTCCAATTTTGCCCATCTACATACATGACAAGCGCCGCCACGTCATACACGTTGACAAGTTTGGCGTCTATGCGGGCTGAAAGAGTGAAGTCCCCCGATGTAGGAAACAAAAGCATCGGAGCGCCGGTATATACCCCCACTCCGTTGGGAGAGTTGAACAAATTGGTATGACCGGAAGCACCCATAAGAATACTGCCGTCCTCTTTCACGCTCAACTCGGTTGGAACATTGACAAGCTCCAACGCAGACGGAAGCGCGGAAGATACAATCGAGGCCGGGAACGACGCATCCGCCTCAGCGGAGAAGATGGACGCCGTCGGAACACAAAGCGACAACGCAAGGCACAGAGTAATTCTGATTGTATTCATTTTTTTGGGGGGTATTTGGCGAATATGGACACTCCGCGCCGAACGGTATGAGCTTATCACCGAATACACGCGCGATCCAACGGGAGGCGTATATCAAAACGCTCCATAGAGTATAGAGTGACACTAAACGCTTGAATAAGAAAATAAAAACTCGCCCCAAGCTCAACTCATAGGGAATTGCAACAATAGAACCACCCCAATATACCTACTCTGATCCTATTCCCTTTGCCGCCTCGTCCAGAGCACGATCCATTTGGGGCTGATCGTCCCGCTGCTTGGGCTTGGAATTTCTGTTCTGTATCATTTCAATGTTTATCTGACCTGCAGCCTGACGCAGAGCATCGTCATAATCTTTCGCCTGCCCTAAGTTCATAAGACTGCGAGCACGCTCCTCAACGCGTTTTTGAAGCTCTTCGCCCTGATCCTCCAATCCCCAAGGATCGCTTTGCGCCGCATAAGCGTCCTTATCCTTACTCCCGGTCGAACAGGAACAGAGCAAAGCCAAAAGGATAATACACGGTATATGTTTCATGCCGGACAAAATATATATTGAGAAGTCAACCGCCAGACAAGACAAACGCAAACACCTGAACGCTCCAAAAGGACAAACAACACCCTTTATCAGCGATAAAGACAGCTCGTGTTAATTCTTGTCTATCAATGCATTACTTTAGGTCAACCCGCCTCGGTTTCCGCTTCGCAGTGTGCCCCTTGTGACGCCGAGCTGGCTTAGGAGCTTGAACTCCCGCCATATGTCAACGCCCTCCAGCGTGCCCGCGAGCAGGCGCTCGTAGCGGTTCAACGTGCGGGCGATTTCCTCCGCGCTCTCTTCGAGAAACTCCACGCGAAAGCGGCGTAGCCCCAGCGAGGCGAAATGCCGTGCATAGTCGGCCCCCGTCTGCGCACGGGCATTGAAGAGAGTGTTGCGGCAGCCCGCGTCGGCCCGCAGGTAATGCTCCGCGCCGGTGCGGTCGCGCAAATACACGCGGTGCTTTTCGCAAGGGCGGCCACAGTCGCGGTAGTCGTGCCCCTCGCTCAGGAAGGCGCAGAATACGCAGTGCTCCATGTGAAACATGGGCATGTGCTGGTGCAAGGTGACTTCAAACCAATCCGCAGGCGCGGCGGAAAGGAGGTCCGTAAGCTGCTCCACATTCAGGTCGCAACTCGCGGTCAGGCCCTCAAGGCCCTTTTCGCGAATGAAAAACTCCGCCGCGAGCGGATTGGCCACGTTGAGCGAATAGTCGCCGCGAAGCCTCTTTCCCGCAAAGGCGCGTATGTGCTCGGCATTGCGCACCAGCCAGCCGTCCGGCTCCGCCTCAGCCATTATGCGCAATATCCAGTCCTCGCCCTGCTTGAAGACGCGGGGCGGCGCGGCCCAGAATAGCGGGCCTTCCCCGCCCTTCCCGGCACGATAGGCGCGGACCTTGTCCATGGCCTTGCCGTAGTCGAGGTGGTTTTCAAATTCGGCGTAAATATCCCCCTTGGCCAGTGGCAGGACTACGTCAAGCTGCGCAAGGTCGCGCACCATCGGCACAATTAGCGGTGCTTCGCGAAACAGCGGCGGAGCAACGCGGGCGATTTTCAAGTCCACATCGCCTTCGTTCAGCGTCCAGCGCGGCCCTGTCTCGCACATCGCGGCAAGGCGCTCCACAACGGCGCGGCGCATACGGTTAAGCTCGCTAACCGGCAGCATCAGGCCCGCATCGAGAGCGTTGTCCAGCGCCTCCATGCGGAATGGCGAGCCGCCAAGGCGCGATAGCTGCGCAGTGAGGCGCTCGGAGTCCAGCCCCGTGTTGCGAGATGCTTCCAATGGCATCGTGGAGGCTTCCGAAGCCTCGTGCCCCTTCCCGTCGCTAACAATCAGACGCATCGGCTGCCCCATCGCGCCCTCGACGCGCATCTTTACGGGCCGCTGGAAATGCGTCTGCCCCTCGGCAAAGCTCGCCCGCAGGCGCTTCTCAAGCGCGGGGTCGGAAGTCTTCCACACCACAGCGCCCACGCGCACCCCGCCCCAGCGAAGGCTCGGGTAATGAAAAGTCAGCCATAGCTCGCCGCCGCGCCGCTCGACATCCGTCACAAAGCCGCCCGCTTCCTCCGCCTCGGGCAGACCAAGGTCGAACAGCACGCCGTCGCCCTGCTCTATCGGAGCCTCACAGCCGCTCACGCAGACCCTCGCGCCGCGAATCTCTCTCACCGTGCCAAGGCGGACGCCGCGCTTTTTGGGATACTCGGCATGGACGAGGGCGCGGTTGTCCGTGCCGCGCATCCAGCCCGTGTACAGGCCGCGCGAAAAGGCCATTTCCAGCTCGTAGGCGTGCGCCTTGCGCAATTGGACGGCCCTTGCGTCGGCAGCTTCCGGCGTATCGGCGGATAGCGCGGCGTCCAGCGCCTCGCGGTATATGCGCGTGATGCTCGCCACGTATTCCGGCGTCTTGAGGCGCCCTTCGATTTTGAAGCTGACAACGCCCGCGCGGAGCAGCTCCGGCACCAGCTCCATCCCCGCCAGATCCTGCGGGCTTAAAAGGTAACGCTTGCGCCCGAGGGGGACGGTCTCGCCGTCGGCCACTAGCTCGTAAGGCAGGCGGCAGGCCTGCGCGCATTCGCCGCGGTTGGCGGAGCGTCCGCCGAGGGCTTCGCTTGTAAGGCACTGGCCCGAGTAGGCGACGCAGAGGGCGCCGTGGACAAAGGCTTCGATCGGCAGGGCACGTTCGCCAAGCTCGGCGCGGATTTTCGCAATTTCCCCAACTGCGCATTCGCGGGCTAGAACGACGAGGCTAGCGCCAAGCTCCCGGGCAAGCTCCACGCCTGCCGCGCTCGTGACAGTCATTTGCGTGGAGGCATGGATGGGAAAGTCGGGCGATATGCGACGGATGAGGCGGCATAGGCCCGCGTCCTGCACGATCGCGGCATCTACGCCCGCCTCTATGGCACTTTTGAGAAATTGGGCCGCGTCTTCCAGTTCGCCGGTGAATACGAGCGTGTTGAACGCAAGGTAGCCGCGAACGCCCCGCCCGTGCAGGTAGCGCATCAGCTCCGGCAGGTCTTCGAGCGTGAAGTTGTCCGCCCTCATGCGGGCGTTGAAACGATCGAGGCCGAAGTATATGGCGTCCGCGCCGTTCTCGACTGCAGCCCGCGCACAGGCCCAGCTCCCCGCCGGTGCGAGCAGTTCGGGCACATGCATGGATTCGTTGTGGCTGGTCGCAAAGTCGGTCATCACGCCGAACGATACACGCGATGGGCGCGGATGCGAGCACGGGAATCGCCGTTTGTACGGGTTTGCCGACGTTCGTCAGAAAAACGCTGGAACTACGCCCACACAAAGCGTAAGAAAACATAGCCCTGCTCCAACAACTGCTTTCGCAGCAGAAATCAAAGTTGTTAGTGCTGGCCCATAGGCGAACATTCATTACCCCCGTTCGCGTCATTCACATTAACCCCTCCTGATATGCCTGGAATTACTGCTTCAGCTGCGGCAGCCTTTGCGCTCGCCCCACTTTTCACCGACCACATGGTCCTGCAACGCGGCATGGAGAACCCCATCTGGGGCCGCGAGATACCGGGCAATACCGTGGTGGTTATCGTCGATGGTCCCGACTTCAACTTCGACATCGCAACAGAGGCTGACGGCGAAGGACGCTGGATGATCAAGCTGCCGGAGCTGCCTGTTGGCGGCCCTTACACGATTTTTGTAGATGGCAGCGGCAACGACGAGAAGCTCGAAGACGTTCTCGTGGGCGAAGTATGGCTGGCCAGCGGCCAGTCGAACATGGAATACACGGTGCAGAACGTGTATAACGCAAAGCTCGAAACCGCGACGGCCAACAACAGCGAGATTCGCCACTTCAAGGTGCCTCAGAACGCGCAGGAAGCCCCGCAGGACGACATAGAGGGGACTTGGGAAGTGGCCTCGCCTTCAACAGTCGGAAACTTTACCGCGGTGGGCTACTTTTTCGCACGCGATGTGTCCGAGAGGCTGAACGTTCCTGTCGGCATAATCAACAGCACTTGGGGCGGCACTTGCGTAGAGGCATGGACAAGCCTCGATGTCATTTCGCAATACGTTGACAAGGAGCAGATCAACCCCTCGCCCGAGACCAAGGCCAAGCAGGCCAAGGCATACGCCGATTACCTTGAAATCGCCCGCGCCTGGCGCATTGAGAACATGCCGCAGGATCCGGGCAATTTCGGCTACGACAAGGGCTGGGCAAATGCAGACTTTGACGATTCGGCATGGAAGGAGATGAAGTTGCCCGTTTACTGGCAGAACCGCGGCTTGAAGCTCAACGGCGCGGTGTGGTTCCGCATGGCGGTGAATATCCCCGCTGAATGGGCCGGTCAGGAGCTTACCCTTTCGATGGGACGCGTGGACGACTTTGACATTACCTACTTTAACGGACAGGTAGTGGGCGAGACGCCGCGCGGGACGCCGGATTCCTACCAGATTGCACGCAATTACACCGTTCCAGCAAGCATGGTCAAGGGTGGCCGCGCAGTGGTATGCGTGCGCGTGTTTGACGACTTCGGCGAAGGTGGCTTCGGCGGAGTACCTGCCGACATGTGGCTTGCGCCCAAGGGACGCGAGGGGGCGAAGCTCTCCATCGCGGGCAACTGGCGCTACCTTGTCGAACATGACATCGGCATCACTCCGGCAAACGTATTCGCTGGCTCGCCCGGCATCCCGGGCTTCACACAGCCGCAGAACCGCCCCGCGTTCCTGTACAACGGCATGATTCACGCGCTGATTCCGTATGGCATAAAGGGCGCTCTCTGGTATCAGGGAGAGCAGAACGAGTCCAACCCGGAGCCTTACGGAGAGCTGGTGCGCGCCATGATTCGCGACTGGCGCAACCGCTTCGGAGTGGGCGACTTTCCCTTCTACTACGTGCAGCTTGCCGCGTTCAACTCCGGGCACCCCTGGGCGCCCTTGCGCGAGCAGCAGGACGCAGCCCTTGCGGAGCCTAACACCGGCCGCGCGCTCGCGATCGACATCGGCAACGCCGTGGACATTCACCCGCGCAACAAGCAGGAAGTGGCCCGTCGCCTTGCTCTCAACGCCTTTGCCAATACCTACGGCATCGAGGGCGTGGAGTTCAGCGGACCGGTGTTTGAGAGCGCAAGCATCGAAGGCTCGGCAATTCGCATTCGCTTTAGCCACGCAAACGACCTGCACACGCTCTGCGACGCGCCCATCGTCACCGGTTTCGAGCTTGCCGGTGCGGACGGCGTCTATCATCCCGCGGAAGGTCGCATCCAAAAGGGTGAAGTTCTCGTGACAAGCGAGGCGGTGCCCCAGCCCCTGTATGTGCGTTACGCCTGGGCGGACGCGCCTGTGGTAAACCTCGTAAACGGCGAGGGTCTGCCTGCGGCTCCGTTCAGAACGAGGTAGCAGTTAACAGGACCAGCCTGAACAAAAGCCCCGAGGCAACAGACCTCGGGGCTTTTTTGTCGTCGTTTGAATATGCCAGCGTTGATTAGCAGATCCAGCCTCTTGTCACGGCTTCTATTGTTACTACGCTCACGATTATCCACAATAGAACGCCTTGCGCCAGCGGGCGGACGCCTACCTTCTTTAGCACCCCGCGCCCGAGACCCGCTCCGATTAGAAACAGGGTTAAAACGAGGCTCTGTCTTGCAAGAAGCGACACGCCTTTCCACACAGGGGCTGCCGCCGGAATAAGCGCGGCGAGTGCCGCCGCCACGATGAAGCCGATGATAAAGAGCGGCACACGCGCCTTTCCCCCGCCTTTGGTAAATAGCGAGGTTATCATGACCACGGGCGCAATCCACACCGCGCGCGATAGCTTAACCGTCGTTCCGACCGCGAGGGCTTGCGCCCCGTAGGCCGAGGCAGCGCCGACGACGCTGCTAGTGTCGTGAATGGCCATGCCTGCCCAAACGCCGAACTGTTCCTGCCCAAGCCCCATCATGTGCCCTATCACCGGAAATAAGAAGAGCGCAGCTGCGTTGAGAGTGAACACTGTGGCGAGCGCCACGGCGTTTTCGTCGCTGTCGGCATCGAGCACGGGCGACATGGCCGCTATCGCGCTGCCTCCGCATATGGCGGTGCCAAAGCTGACAAGGGCCGAGGTCTTGCGCGAAGTGCCCATCATGCGCCCGATGAGCAACCCCGTGCCGATTGTGAACGCTATGCCCAGCGCGGTGAACAAAAGCGAAGAACGGCCAACGCGCCACACTTCGGTAAGATTCATGCCAAAGCCCAGTCCTACGACCGAGATTTGCAGCAGGTTCTTGCTGATCTTGGCGCTTTGCTGCGGCCACGGATTACCCAGCGTAAGGCTGAAGGCGATACCGGCGGCAAGCGCCATTCCCGTACTTACAAAGGGAGCCATGCAAAGCGCGGCAAGCAGCACAAAAGCCGCTTTCCTCGCGAGTTCAAGACGCCCCCCATAGCCAACTTGTTCCCCGTTCATCTGCGTTTCATTAGCAGAAGTTACGGCAAACATGCAACACGTGGCATATGTTAAGATAAAGATTTATACAACTTTACAATAAACAATAATTACAGGGCACGAGCAATAGTCATAAGAAGCTCCCGATTAACGCGTAGAGAAATACTCTGTCAAAAACGGTCTTTCTCGCCCTCTTGCTTGCAAGTGCCGCCCATTGGTAGTTGAAGTAAAGAGCATGGATTTCAAGGACTACTACGCGATTCTGGGAGTTTCGCACACCGCTACGAAGGACGAGATTCACAAGGCCTTCCGCAAGCTGGCGCGCAAATACCATCCCGACGTAGCCGTGGACAAGGTGAACGCGGACCGCAAGTTCAAGGAGATAAACGAGGCGCACGAGGTGTTGAGCGACGCCCAAAAGAGGCGCCAGTACGACGAAATCCAGAGCGGCTGGAAGGCTGGAGCCGGAACACAGGCGCGGCATGGCGCCAACCAGTGGCAAAACTGGTCCGACGCGGCAAGCGGCAGTGCGGGTGGCAAGAGCTACAAGTTCGACGGCACGGGCTTTTCCGACTTTTTCGAGGAGTTTTTCGGCAGCGGGGGCGTGTATTCACGCTTTGGCAAAGGCCAGAACAGCGACCCCTTCTCGAAGGCGAAGGCCGAGACGGCGAAAAAGCCGTTCTCCACCAACAAGGGCTTCGCCGTTCGCGGGGCGGATGTGGAGGGCGACATCGCGGTAACGCTCGAAGAGGTGTTCAACGGCTCGTTGCGAGAGGTTACGATGCGCCGCACAAGCCGGGGCGGAGTGGAGCAAAAGGAGACTTTCAAGGTGCGAATCCCCACGGGCGTTCGCGAGGGCCAGAGGTTGCGCGTGCCTAACAAGGGGGACCCGGGAATGGGCAGCGGCGGCGCCGGAGACCTGTTCCTAAACATTCGCTACGCTCTGCACCCGCAGTTCAGAGTCGATGGCGACGATCTTGTTTACGACCTTGAGCTGGCCCCCTGGGAGGCCGTTCTCGGAGCGATAGTAAAAGTCCCCACGCCCGACGGCGGCGTGTCGGTACGCATCCCCGAGGGCGCACAGGCGGGGACGCAACTGCGCGTACGCGGGCGCGGGCTGCCCCTTTCTGACGGAAGGCGCGGAGACTTGCTTCTGCCGATACTTATTGACGTGCCCGAGCGCATCAGCGATCGCGAGCGCCAACTCTGGCAGGAACTGGCAAACAACAGCGAGTGGAACCCGCGCATATAATGACATGCTGCAGGAAAGGCGCCTGCTGACCAGCCTCTATCGCCTACTACTCCGCCGCCGGTGCAAGGCTCCACAGCCTCTCATCGGGCAGGGTCTTGATTATGCCAAGCTCCAGCAACTGGGCGCCAAGTTCGCGCATGGCGGCGGCGGACACCTTGCCACAGCCCTCTGGGCCGGATTCGCCAAAAGCGTATCCTCCGTCTATAAGCGCCCTGCGGGAGTATTCGAGCTGTTCGTCGCTCTGGCGTGGGTTGCGCGCCTTGATTAGCCCGAAGGCGGGACTCGGATCTTTTGTCAGGTAATCCACCCAGCCGCGGATGGACGCACGCACAAACGCCTGCACAGCCTCCGGGTGCTCCGCCGCGAAGCCTTCGCTTGTATAAACGACGTGCGAGGGGTCGAAGCCCGAGTCTTTCAACAACAGAACGCGCGTTTTCACGCCCTGCTTTGCCGCGTAAAATGGTTCGCTCGTAACCATGCACTGCTGCCCCATCCCGGCATCTGAAAGGAAGCGTTCCATGCCCTTGTCACTTGGAATTACGTGCAGGGATATGCCGTATTTGCGCTCAAGAAAGGATAGCCATGTGCCACCGGGCATAGCGATAATCGGCCTTTGGTCCAGGTCCGCAAAGTCGTGCACAGGGCTTTCATCGTGCAGCATTATGCCCTGCGGGTCGTGTTGCAGGGTGTTCATCACAATGCGCAGCGGCATTCCCCTGTCCGTGTGGCGGATTATGGCCTCGGCCTTGTTCATCGCAAAGTCGGCCTGCCCTTCTGTAACCCTCAGTGCGCCCATGTAGGTGATGCCGCCCGGGAGTATGTCCACATCAAGCCCTTCTTCGGCATAATAGCCCATGGCCAGCGCATAGTAAAAGCCGCCGTGCTCGCCCTGCGGATACCAGTCCGTCTGAAAGCGCACGTGCAAGAGAGCGCCCTCTTCAAGCGGAGCGTCTTTCCCCCCTCCGCCGCAGGAGCACATGAAAAAGGAAAGCGCCGCAAGAAGCATCATCCGAGGGATAAACATCCGTGAACGCATAGCGCGCAGAAGCCAGCCTTGCAAAAAAATAAAAGGCCCGCGGGCATACCCTACCCGCGGGCACACATAACGAATCGGAACGTCTTTGGGAGTGCATTCCGATTTACGGTACCTGAACACGATTGGGACTGTGTTCAGGCCACACGAAATAGATGAATATATTATAATCGGTCTTTAGACCAGCTCTAACAAGTGGTTTCGTAGCGAGAACGAGGATTTGCGGATGTGCAGGGCTCAAGCCCTGCACCACCGATGCTTGCGCATCGGCGCATTGTCATGGGATAGGCGCACGTAGTCGCCGTAAGGGCAAAGCCCTTAAAGCAAGGAGGGTTTACACCCTCCCGCCGAAAGGACCGTTCGCAGCAGAAATCAAAGTTGTTAGAGGTGGCCATATATCAACCTATCAATAGAGCTTTGCGAAGGCGGAAACAACCCGATCGGGAACCCTGTGCAGGCAACTGCGGCAGTCGCGGCTGCGTAGCGAACGATTCCGCCATCGTCCAGCCCCTGAAGAAGCCCCTGCATGACGCCAGCGCGGAAACAATCCCCCGCCCCGAGCGTGCTTACGACCTGAACCCGGAATGGTTCCGCGCATATCGGGCTATCGTTATTCCGACCGAATAGGATGCGCCTTGTTCCGCACGTGAATATGACCAGCCCGCGGGCCATTTGGGCGTAGTAGAGGAAAAGCTCCGTGGCGTCGCGCCCCGGATACTCACGCTTGAGATACTCGTTTGATATGACCAGCGCGGCCGCGTTCTGCGCCATGAAGGACTCCGGCGCACAATCAATAGTAACATAGGGCACGGAGTGTTTTACGCAAAGGCGTGCGACTTCTTCGGACTCCTTGCAAAAGAACGGGTCCAGCCCCACGATGTCGGCCCGGGCGATGGCGTCCTCGCTCGGGGGCGTCCAGAACGGCGGTCCAGCGTAAAGGTGCTGATAGCTGCCAAACACCGTGCGCTTGCTCCCGCTTACTATTACAAGATCTTCCACGCCTTCAAAGTCCTCGCGATATTCCATGCCCGTGCAGTCGATGCCCAGAGGAGTGTAAAAGCCGAGGACCGGCTCTTTTGTGCGACGGCCAAGAAACGGCCCGTCAAGACGAACCTTGTGCCCGAAGTTTCTCAGCACCACGGCGGAATTGCCCGCTTCTCCCCCGGGCAGGTAGTGGCTCTTGTCGAACTCTCCGTAAGTGTCCAACTCGGGAAACTCGCCCACCAGCCTGTGAATGGTGGACTGCACCACCATGCCGTAAAGATACACAGATGCACCCGCCCCCTTGCCCTGCATAGGGGTTGATTGTGCGGATATGAACTCGCCGGATCTTATTTCGCTCATGATAATCATTAAAACCTGTAACGCATGGCGTGCGCAAACGGGACATATGTGAAAAAGAGTGTCGTTCGGTCATTTAATGCATTAAACATTGCAGCGTTGGCCAAATGATGGGATGCTGCCCGCGCCCTTGGAATGAAAACGCCTTCAGACCATAAACCGGTGGCTCGCGCCATAGAGCAGTTCGACGAGCTGCTGCGCCAGCACGGGACTCGCCGCAACCAGCCACTGCCTTCGGAAAAGACTCTTGCGGAGCGTTGGGGCCTGAGCACTTCGGCGGTAAATCGTGCCGCGCACAAGTTGATTGCCGCCGGGCGAGTAAGGCGAGAGGGATACAGACTCTTTCCCGTTGCGGTTCCACAGGACAGCGTGGCCGGTGCGCGAGTGTACGTAATAACGCACAAAATGGACCGCCTGCCCGGGATTGTGGAAGAGGCGGCACAGAAGGGCGTCGAGGTAAAGGAATGCTTCTTTGTGGGACGAGACGCCATGCGCCACCACCTACAACAAGCCATCGCCGAGCGTGTTGACGGAGTCGTGTTCCGCCAAAGCGACTCGGGCTGGGAATGGGACAGGGAAATGGCGGAGATGGAGCGGCTGAAAATCCCCTGCATAATCGCCCAGGAAGCGCCGCAGGGCCTTAGCATGGTGGCCGAGGACTGGCGCAACGCCACTGCCCGCCTGGTGGAGCTTCTCCTCTCGCAAGGGCACAGGAACATAATCTGCGTCGGCTCGCTGCGGCGCAAGATGCGCTCCAGCGTAATTTGCACGGCGTTCGAAGAGACCTGCCTGCGCCTTGGCCTGAACGAATCCGCAAAACAGCAGTATCTGTTAAGCTCCCACACAAGGCAGGGCATACGCAAGGCGTTGGAAAAGATGCGCTTGTCCTATCCGCAGGCGCGGGCACTGGTGTGGTTCGACGTGGACCATTTGCGCAACCTGCTTCTGGCCATGCACGACGAGCGCATCTCGATACCGCTGGACATGTCACTGACCCTCGTTGGGGACACCCTCGACGCGCGCGCCAACCACCCACCCATAACAAGCGCGAACTTTGACCAACGCGCACAGGCGCACCTTACGCTGGACCTTATCTGCAAGCAGATAGCCACCATCCGCCAGTGGGGGCGCCCTCTCCAGCCCCAGCGCATCAAGCTGGAAGCGAACATACGAACGGGCGGCTCCGTGCTCCAGCTTTGCGAAACGCCAAAACAAAACGCCGCCGACACGCCCAAGCCTCACCTCTGGCCGCTGGAACGCAGCGCAAGAGTCCGCGCAGTCGAGCAGACTTGGCAGGGCGCGCACAAACTTGCCATTAACGCCCGCCCGACAGACTACCAGCCGCTGGATATGAAGGGACTAGTAAACCGTTCGCTGCACCGCCCGCACGGCTGGCTCGGCCATTTGCCCCTGAAGCACCTTTCCGCCGGTCGCAAGCGCATACACGGGGTGGAGTTCGACCTCATCGACGAGAACGCTAATCAGGGCCGTGCCGTCCTTGTGATGCAGTCCAGCCGCGGCGGCCAACCCGGGCGCAATCCCCTGCCCTGCAAGGTGTCCATCCCCATACTGCGCAAGGTGCGCGCCGTGTATTTCCTGCACGGCTGCGGCTTTGTGTCGGACCCTTCCCCTTTTGCCTGGTACGACTTTCACCACAGCGGAGGAAAGACCAGCAGCCTTGCGCTAGTGCCGCGCGGAGTCATGCCTGCGGACGACCCGTCGGTCGCCGTGGCAAACATACAGGACTGGTGGGCGGACTTCCCGCAGTTTGACGCAGAGCACGTCCGTCACCTTGTGCTCGCGGAGAACGGCGACCCCTACGATTACGAACGCTACCTTTACACATACGAATGGGTTAACCCTGAGCCTGACTCGATGCTGCTGAACATCGACGTGCGCTCCAACCCGAACGAACCGGCCACGCTGGGCCTTCTGGCCGTAACACTTTTCGGGTGCGAAGTCACAGAAAAGTAACGTCCATAAGAGCAGGCGTCCAAGTTAGGGACATAATGCGCGTGTGCCGCTGCGCATGAAAAGTGTTTTTAACGTCAAAAAGGCTTAAATATGCGCCTGAGTCATTTGAAATACGCAAAAAACGGAGCTACTTTGTAATCCCCACAAGTCATGAATGCGCCGTTCAACAGCACACAGTCCAGAACAGTCGAACTATCCGAGGATGAGTTCAACGACATATACACTCTGCTCGAAACGTGCATCAAGGTGGAGATGGGTGTGCCTGAACATGAGGAAAGTGATTGCAAGGAATTCGTCCGTTCCTGCACACGCATTCTGAACTCCGCCAGCGACCGTCCCGCGAACGTTCGCCATGACATGCAAAGAGGCTTCATTCCGCTGCTAGAACGCCTGTACTCGGCAAAAAGCTCGCCAGTCAGAACAAATGATGGCGTCTATTATAGGATAAACTTCTAGAGCAGATGCCTCATTGCAACGATAGCGGTAAAAGCACACACAAACTCTCTCTCCTTGTCTTGGCTGCCGGTATGGGCAGCCGCTTCGGAGGACTTAAACAGATAAGTCCAGTCGGGCCTTGTGGAGAAGCCGTTCTCGACTACTCCGTATTCGACGCCATGCGAGCGGGATTCAGGCGCGTGGTGTTCGTCATTCGCAAGGACTTTGAAGAGCAGTTCCGCCAGAGCGTTGGAAAGCGTTTCGAGAAGCACATAGAGGTTGAATACGCGTTTCAGGACTTAAACGACCTGCCAGCGCCGTTCACTCTGCCTGAAGGACGCACAAAGCCCTGGGGCACGGCCCACGCCGTCCTCGCGGCGCGTTCCCTCGTGAACGGACCCTTCGCCGTGATTAACGCGGACGACTTTTACGGAGCCGGTGCCTACCGAGAGATTGCAGCCTTTCTGAACAACGCGCGCGAAGAGGCGGGCAAGCCTGCGCCTTTCTGCATGGTGGCCTACGAACTCGGGCGCACCCTGTCCGAACACGGAACAGTTTCGCGCGGAATTTGCAAAGTGGATGAATGCGGATGCCTTGTATCCATACAGGAGATGGAAAAGATTCGCCAGTCCCCCTCTGGACCCGAGGCGCTGAATGCCGATATATGGACTAAGATTCCTGCAAATACCCCTGTTTCCATGAACATCATGGGCTTCACCCCTTCGCTTATCAAGATGCTGGAGGAACGCTTCAGGCTGTTCCTTGAGCAGCGCATTGGCGTGCCCGGGGCGGAATGCTACCTGCCGGAGTCTGTCAGCTTCGCAATTGCAAGCGGCAGGGCCAGCCTGCGCGTATTGCGCAGCAGCGACGAATGGATGGGCATCACATACCCGCAGGACCGCGACTCTTTCATAGCAAAAATCAACACTCTTCACGGAAAGGGAGAATACCCGAGTCCATTATGGCCTGAGAACTGACAGCGTCTTCGGTAAAACGGGCTGCGTTCCGACGCGATGTCGAATACACGCCTGCCACATTACTGCCGGACATGCCACAAGAACGCCCTTCGGGCGGCAAAAGCCAATAGAGCTTAGGCATTTCCCATCTCCCACAAGCGACATGGCCTGCATCGCAAAGTTCAAGGTGTGCCTCATGGCGGCGATACTATTCCTGCCATGCGAATCGCTTTGGTCCGAGGCGGGCACAAACCCAGAGGCGCATCCGCACAAGCACGTACTGGTAATAAACTCCTACCACTCCGGCTTTTCATGGACCAACAGCCAGAACAAGGCGTTTGAGAGGGAGATTTTGCAGACGCATCCCAACGCGCAGGTGTTCACCGAATTCATGGATGTGAAGCGCAACGGCGGAGCGAGTTTTCAACGCAGCTTCGCCCGAATGCTGGAGAGGAAGTATCAGGATCTGGAAATGCATCTTGTCTATGCGACGGATGATGTCGCCCTGCAATTTGCCCAGTCCTACGCATCGCGCCTGTGGAGCAAGAATATGCCCATCGTGGCCAGCGGCATAAACAACCACGAGCTTCTGGACCCTCTGCTGCACCCTACGACAAGAGGCGTTGCCGAATTGCAGGGCGGGACGGAGACTATCGAGCTTGCCCTTGCGCTCAACCCACGGGCAAGGCAAATAGTCATAATTGCCGACAGTACGGAAGTGGGCACCGAGATTGGAGATCAGGTCGAAGCACAGGCAAGAAGCCTGACCGGGCTTCCGATAGTGCGCACTCCGGCGGGAAACAAGAACGAGCTTCTGCGCTTTATCGGCAATTACGACACCAAGGCCATTTTCCTTCTTGCCCTATACGTTGTGGATGACGAGGGAAACTACCTCGATCCCGATTATCTTGCAGATGAGATAGCCGCCCACGCGCAGGGGCCTGTCTATCACTACAACGAAATATACGTCCAAGCAAAGGGGCCGGTTGGCGGGTTCATCAACGACGGAGCGGATCAGGGGCGAGCAACCGCGAAGATTGCATTGCAGATACTTGGCGGAACGCCGGTCGTGGATATCCCTGGGCGCGTAAGCGTGCCGCAACGCTGGTATTTCAACTACCCCGCCCTCGAACGCTTTGGCATTTCGGAACGCCAGTTGCCCGAGGGCAGCACAATCAGGCACAAGCCGACTAACTTCATCACGCGGCACCCGATTCTCGGCACATGCATCCTGCTCGGGCTTGGAGCGCAGACATCGCTCATACTGTATCTCTTGATAATCATACACAAGAGGCAGCAGGCGACAGCCAGCCTGCGTAGAAACGAAGAGCAACTGCGGATGCTCATCGAGCATTCGCCGCTGGCAATTTCCATTTCAGACGCCAAGGGCAATATATTACTATTAAACAAGCAGTATCACGACACCTTCGGCTACGAAGTCTCGGAAATTAAGACCCTTGAGCAACTGCGCAAAATGCTGGTCCCGGACCCCGGGATGCGCGAGAAGCTGAATATCCAGCTCGACGAGATGCTCAAGATGGAAGAGCAGGGCCTGATGCCCGAGCCGATGGAGTACAAGGCGCTGACCAAGTTCGGAACGATAGTGGAAGTGGAAATGCGCTTTGCGATGGCGGGCGGCTTGCTCTTCCGAATCATTCAGAATGTTACGCAGCGCAACCGCGTAATCCGGGAGCTTCAGGCGGCAAAGGAAGCCGCCAAGGCCGCAAGCGAGGCCAAAGGGCGCTTCCTCGCAAACGTGAGCCACGAGATACGCACGCCCATGAACGGCATCATGGGAATGGTTCAACTACTGCGCGAAACGGCTCTTTCAAAGGAACAGAGGGACTTTCTAGGCACCATTCAGGAGTCCTGCGATTCGCTCGTAACGGTAATCAACGACATTCTGGACTTGTCCAAAATCGAGGCCGGTCACATGGGCTTGGACCTCGCGCCAATGGACCTGCAAAGCCTTCTCAAGGCAATCGTCGGCATAGCCAGACCTACGGCGCAAATGCATGGGCTGAAGTTTTCCAGTGAGATAGATTCCACCCTTCCACCCGCCGTGATGGGCGATTCCAACCGCCTGCATCAGGTGCTGATGAACCTGATAGTCAACGCGTGCAAGTTTACAGACAAGGGCGAGGTTACGCTGAGAGTCCTGGTAAGAGAGCAGGACTCCGGCGGCTGCACCCTTCATTTTGAGGTCGAGGACACGGGCATCGGAATCCCCAAAGACATGGTGAGTCGCGTTTTCGAGCCGTTTATTCAGGCGGACAACTCCGCCACGCGCCGTTACGGTGGGACGGGACTTGGCCTTTCCATCTGCCGCAGGCTCGTGCAAATGATGGGTGGAAACATCGCCCTGAAGAGCGAGCCGGGCAAGGGCAGCGTGTTCAGCTTTGACCTGCGCTTTAGCAAGATGGACAAGCCCGTAAGAGTGGAAAGCGACAGAGAGCACATAGATCAGGCCCTGTCCAAGAGTTTCCCTCTGAAAATCCTTATTGCCGACGACAACATCGTGAACCAGAAAGTCGCGCAAATGATGCTCCGCAAGATGGGCTACAAGCCCGAGACGGTGGGCAACGGACGCGACGTTCTGGAACGGACCGCACATGGCGCTTTCGACGTGATTTTCATGGATGTGCAGATGCCTCTTCTAAACGGAATCGAGGCTACAAGGCACATTCGCGCTCAATGCGGCAACGACACATTCCCGTACATCATAGCGATGACGGCCCAGTCTCAAGGCAACGACGTAGAGCAGTGCATGATGGCGGGAATGAACGCATATCTCAACAAACCCATACGCGCACAGTTGCTAAAGGAAGCTCTCATCGAGGCGTTCCAAACTCTTCACGACAATTCAAGCAACAGGACGAAAACAGGCGACACAAGCGGCTAAGTGCATACGCCCCCTCTTTCCGCGACTTGAAGCCCGCGTAAGAGAGGCATACACTCCCAAAACGAACGCGAATAATATTTCAGCTTTAAGACTCTCACTCTCCATCACCCCCTGCCCCATTTTGACAGACATCTTCACATCAAGAATGTCACAATTCCTTAAAGTAGCGTTGTTTTCACTGACGACGCTGCTGCATTCTGCCAGTGCCCTTGCGAGTGCTAATTCAAATGAGACGGCGAGGCAAAACAGCCAGAGAAACATTCTAATAATCAACTCCTACCACCCTGCTTACAACTGGACCGCATGGCAGGAGCAGAGCTTTGTAAGCACCCTGCGGGAGTGGAACCCCTACATTCAGATTTACACAGAATATCTGGACGCCAAAAGAGTGTCCGCAGAGTCCTTCGAGGAAGATTTCTTCCTCATGCTTGAGGAGAAATACAAGGACATTCCCTTAGACCTGATCTACGCCAGCGACGATGTGGCGATGGAAATGTGCATCCGCAACAAGGAGCGCATTTGCGATGCAACGACTCCGGTCATCGGCTCGGGCATAAATGATGAAGGGCTGCTCGACCGTTCGCAGGACGCCTACACTTCCGGCATTCTGGAGAAACTGCACGCTAAAGAAGTCCTTTCTTTCGCTATGGAGGCGAATCCCAACGCGAGCAGAGTCGTAATCCTGTCCGACAATACCCATGTGGGGCACGATACGGCGCGCAATGTCAGGCTCGAAGTGGAAAGAGTCTGTTCTTTGCCCATAGTGGACAACCCCGACCTGAGTTGGAACCAGATGCTGGACTACGTGGCCGGTCAGGACGAGAACACAATCTTCCTAATCGCCATCTACATGGTGGACGCCAAGGGGCTGTATCTGGACACTTCCCGCGTGGCCTCGGAGCTTGGCGCAAGGGCGAAGGCTCCGCTCTACGTGTTCAGTGAAGCCTATTTATGGAATCCGGGGGCAACTGGCGGCTTTGTGAACAGGGCTGAAGATCAGGGCCGAGAAGCCGCCATGCTTGCAGAGCGCGTCCTTGACGGAGTGCCGATAAGGGAGCTGCCCGCGTATGCCATATCAGCCCCGCAATGGGTTTTTGACTACAACTCGCTGGAACGCTTCGGCATTTCACAGCGAAGCCTGCCCGAGGACAGTTTGGTCCTGTTCAAAGAGGGCAACTTTTTTACTAACAACCCGCGCCTTGCTCTTGGGCTAATTCTCGGAGTTGGAGCGCAGTCAGCCCTTATTATTGCCCTGCTTTTCAACATAAAGCGTCGTCAGGCCATCACGCGCCAGCTCCGCGACAGCGAGGCGAGAATGCGCATGTTGATCGACCACTCCCCGCTCGCAATCTCCATTTCTGAGAAGAGCGGCAGGATAAAGCTGATAAACCGCCGCTACAAACAGCTTACCGGCTACGACGTAAGCGAGCTTGTAACGCTGGAACAAGCCAAGAAGCTGCTCTTCCCGATTCATGATTACCGCCAGCAGGCTTCCGAAGCCATTGATAAAACCATCAGCATGGCACGCGAACACGGTTCCTCCCCCACTCCTCTTGAAATACAGGCAACGACAAGGGACGGCCGCGTTATAGAAATGGAAATGTATGCGGCAAGCGCGGCCGAGATAGACTTTCGCATTTTTAACGACATAAGCCAGAGCAAGAAGGCGATGCGAGAGCTTGTTGCGGCGACGGAATCCGCAATGGCCGCGAACGAGTCCAAGAGCCGCTTTCTAGCGAACGTCAGCCACGAGGTGCGCACCCCGATGAACGGCATACTCGGAATGGTGCAACTGCTGCGCGACACAGCCATTAACAAGGAGCAGGAAGACTACATAGACACGATACAGGATTCTTGCGAACTGCTCGTAAACGTTATCAACGACATTCTGGACCTGTCCAAGATCGAGGCCGGAGGCATGAGTCTTGAAATGCGTCCTGTATGCCTCGGGGGCTTTCTCAAGAGCGTCACGTCAATGGCGATGCCAGTCATCGAAAACAAGGGGCTGGAGTTTATTTGCGACATAGACGACGCCCTGCCGGCAGCCATAGTCACGGACCCTGGCAGGCTGAAACAGGTGCTGCTAAACCTGCTTATGAACGCGGGCAAGTTCACCGACTACGGCTCGGTTACTCTGCGCGTAAAATGCGCAATGACAAGCGATAGCAAGGCGAAGTTACTCTTTGAAGTCAGCGACACGGGCGTGGGCATACAAGCCGACAAACAGGAGAAGGTTTTTGAACCATTCGTTCAGATTGACACCAACCCCGGGCGTAAGCAGGTGGGAACGGGCCTTGGCCTATCCATTTGCAACAAGATTGTGCACATGATGGGCGGGCGCATCACCCTAAAAAGCGAACCCGGCAAAGGCTCCTCGTTCAGCTTTCAGCTCCCTTGCCAGACCGTGACTCTGGCACTGCCTGACAAGTGCGTAGAGCACGAAAACACTGGAAATATCGCCAAGGTATGTCCCATGCGGATTCTCATTGTCGAAGACAACCATGTGAACCAAAAGGTGGTGCAAATGGTCCTTCGCAAGCTGGGCTACGAGGCGAAAATAGCCTCAAACGGCGTCGAAGCGGTAGATATGGCCCAAAGCCACGACTTCGACCTAGTCCTGATGGACATACAGATGCCGGAAATGGACGGGCTGGAAGCGACCTCGCGAATTAGAAAGCTTAAAAAGGCGGCGAAGAAAAAGCAGCCGAAAATCATCGCCCTGACCGCTCACGCGCTTGGCGAGGATGTCAGGCGTTGCACCGAGGCTGGAATGGACGGACATCTGCCAAAGCCTCTGCGAGTGGAAAGCCTGAGAAAAGTGCTGCTGGACTCTTTCATGCAGGCAACCATGAACAGGTAAAATAGCATTAAAACCACATTTTTTTGTATTAGCTCAATGAATCCTTAGTCAAATTGTGGTATAATGTAACGCGTCCCCCGAACGTTTACCGGTGCGGACGTTTCCAACAAGGCAGGGGAAAAACAGGCGGGCGACTCATGGGTAAATACCTCAATAAGCATAAGGCTCTGCACGTTCTTATAGCTCTATTCAGCGTATTATTCCCCGCATCCGCGCATTCACAAAGCGATGAAGCAACAGCCATCCCCGAATCGCATCACATCCTCATAATCAATTCTTACCATTCCGGCTACTCTTGGACCACTTCGCAGAACGATGGCTTCGTGGACACAGTCCAAAAGCATTATCCAGATGCCCAGTTATACTACGAGTTCATGGACGCAAAACGAGTTTCCGTGAAAAACACGGAGAGCTATTTCGCTGATTTTCTAGCTGAAAAATTCGCGCACATAGAACTGGACATCGTTTATGCAACAGACGACATCGCGCTTGAGTTCTGCATGAACAACACACGGCGGGCCGGACTGGAAGAGGCAACAATTATAACCTCTGGCATCAACAACGCGCCCCTGCTCAACAAAGCTTCCGAACTTGGAATATACGGAGTGCATCAGAACGAGGGCACGAGCGAAACCATCGCATTCGCCACCAAAAGTTACCCTCAGGCGAAGAAGATTGTAATAATCTCGGACTCCACTCCCGTCGCCAGAGACATGGCGAAGAACATCTCCGAGCAGTGCTGGCTGATAAGCGATCTGCCAGTAATAAACGCCCCATCGGGAAGCCTTGATGACATGGCCGACTACATCTCGCGCCATGACTCGGACACCATTTTCATACTCGGCCTATACGTTGTGGACACCCAAGGGCACTACTACCTGCCCGAAGAAGTTGCCAACCGCTTTTCCGGAGCTGCCAAAGGGCCGCTTTTTGTCTGCCACGACCTGTATTCAAGCGCGAAAGGGCCGATCGGAGGATTCATAAACCTTGGCTACGTCCAAGGGCACGCAGCGGCGGAAATTGCAGTGAAAATCCTTCAAGGGGGCGACATGTCAAGACTGCCCAAGCAGATTCTCATCCCCCAACGCTGGGTGTTTAGCGCCCCGGCACTCAAGAGGTTCGACATCCCGCGTAAAGCCGTCCCGCCGAACAGCCTGATACAGTTCAAGGACGACAACATAATCGAGAGCCACCCCGTGGAGAGTGCTCTAGTTCTGCTTGGCATAGCCGCTCAAAGCGCGCTTATAGTGTTCCTGCTTCTGAACATTAAGAAGAGGCGCGCCATAACGCACAAACTGCGCGAAAACGAGGCCCAGCTTCGCCTGCTTATCGAGCACTCCCCGCTCGCCATATCCATTTCGCATCTCGACGGGCGCATCCTGTATCTGAACAAGAAGTACAAGGAACTGGTAGGCTATACGATAGAAGATTTGCCCGACATCGATACGCTAAAGCGCGTCACAATCCCCGACCCCGATTACAGAAAGAAAATCTGGACCGTAATCGAGGACATGATTCAGGACTGCCGCACTCTTGGCATACAGGCGGAACCCATCGAATACAAAGCCATAGCCAAGGACGGGCACGAGATAGAGATAGAGATGCACTTCGCCTTCGTCGGGGAGCTTAACTTCCGGGTTTTCAACGACATTACCCAGAGGAAAAAGGCCCTCCGGGAGCTTGAAGAAGCGACAAAGGCTGCCAGAGCGGCGAGCGAGGCCAAGAGCCATTTTCTTGCGAACGTAAGCCACGAAATCCGCACCCCCATGAACGGAATCATGGGCATGGTACAGCTTTTGCGCGAAACACCGATACAGGGCGACCAGCGCGACTACATAGACACGATACAGGATTCCTGCGAATTGCTCGTAAACGTTATTAACGACATTCTGGACCTGTCCAAGATAGAGTCGGGCAAGCTGACGCTGGAAAAAGAGAGCGTTAACCTGAAGCCTTTCCTCAGCTCTGTAACGGGCCTAGCCGTCCCGGGTATAGAACTGAAGGGGCTTGAGTTTGTCTGCGACATAGACGACGCCTTGCCGGAGGCTGTCATAATAGACCCCAACCGCCTCAAGCAGGTGCTGCTCAACCTTCTTGTGAACGCCACAAAGTTCACCGACAGCGGCAGCGTAATATTCAAGGTACGCGGCACGGGCACCCCGGGCAGCACGGGCACGCTGAACTTTGAAATAACCGACACTGGCATAGGAATAGAAAAAGAGCAGCAGGCAGCGGTGTTTGAACCTTTCATCCAAGGGGACAACTCTTCCACAAGGCGCATTGGAGGAACGGGGCTTGGGCTTTCCATCAGCAGAAGGCTCGTGCAAATGATGGGTGGAGAGATACAACTGGTCAGCGAAGTGGGCAAAGGCTCCACGTTCAGCTTCGACGTGCACGTTGCAGTCGTACACACAGTGGAAGGCACAGACGCACCGAACGAGCGCATAGATGTACGCATGGGCGACAACTTCCCGCTCAACATCCTGTTGGCCGAAGACAACGTTGTGAACCAGAAGGTGGCGTCGATGATGCTGCGCAAAATGGGCTACTCGATAGCAATTGCCAACAATGGCGAAGAGGCTTTCGAGCTGTCCGCAACGCAGAACTTTGACGTAATCCTGATGGACATTCAAATGCCAGTGGCGGACGGCTTTGAGGCAACGCGCAAAATACGTTCCCTTCTGCCCTCGCAGAAGCAGCCCCGCATCATCGCGCTTACAGCCCACGCCCTGCACGACGACATTACGCGCTGCAAGGAAGCCGGTATGGACGGCCATCTGGCCAAGCCGCTAAGAGCCACAATTCTTCGCAACGTGCTAATCGACGCGTATCACGACATCCGTCTTCGCAGCTTGAAATAAACCACTTCTTAAAAGTGGTAGGCGGACAGGGATTCGAACCCTGAACCAATGGCTTAAAAGGCCACTGCTCTACCGTTGAGCTATCCGCCCACCTAAAGAGGTTTCCCTAAAAGGGAGACGAAACATTGTGCCGCGAAGGGCAAACTGTCAAGACCCCGTGTTGGCAAATGCCCTCATCAAATAGATGCTCGGCAGGGAAAGAGAATCTAAGCAGCTTACAACCAACAACAAAGGCAACTCCCAACAAAGCGCACGATTTGGTGCTACAAAAAAACTGCTTGAAAAGCGCCTGATATAGCCGTTGTTTCCTACAACGAATGAATCGTATCGACCAGCACAGCGTTAACTCCGCCGCCTTTTTGTCCGGCTCGCGGAGCGCTGGTCTTGTACTCGTAGTAGTAGACGTAGTAAGCCTTAATCCGGCTCGTCTCTAGCTGCGCGCGTATTCAATCCGCACAACATAGACCGACCGGAACCAAATCCGGGCGGAGCCACTGCCTGTGCAATAAAACAAAAAAACGTCTCAAGTCCTCTTCAAACAGCTTTCAGAAAACAACAATCAGCATTTTTACGACAATGAACACGCAGACCGAAACACAGCCCTCCGCGATCTCAAGCAGCTGCGCCCGCACAACGAGCGATCCCCTGCCCATGAAAGGCGCGGACATCATCGTCAAGGCACTGGAGCGCGAAGGCGTTGACCACATTTTCGCCTACCCGGGCGCGGCCACGATGGAGATTCACCACACGCTGCTGCGCTCGAAGCAAATCCGCACCATACTGCCGCGCAACGAGCAGGGCGTCGGCTACATGGCGCACGGCTACGCACGCACCACGGGCAGGACTGGCGTCTGCATGGTCACGAGCGGCCCGGGAGCGACAAACCTCATCACATGCATTGCGGACGCATGGATGGACTCGATCCCCATGGTCGCCTTCACCGGGCAGGTCACGCAGGACAAGATCGGCAAGACGGCCTTTCAGGAAACGGACGTCATCGGCATCACAATGCCCGTCTGCAAGCACAACTACCTTGTCAAAAAGACGGAAGATCTGCCCCGCATCATCAAAGAAGCTTTTTATCTGGCCAACAGCGGCAGGCCCGGCCCCGTCGTCATAGACCTGCCCAAGGATGTCCAGCTCGGCCACGCCGCCATAGAGTGGGACAAGGTCGAGATGGATCTGC
>JAFGLA010000098.1 GCA_016928295.1 Opitutales bacterium | reverse complement strand
GTATCTGGCAGTTCCCGCCCACTTTTTCGCAAGCGGATAGGGCTCCTGACGAATATGCCGCGCCCGTTGCGGAGCTTCCCGAGCCGCCTCAGTTCCCAAGGACTGAAGGCGAGGCGGCCCTGCGCCTGTTTATGGCAAGGGAAGCCACCGGCGGGCAGCTTGCGGAGGCTGAACTGCCGCGCCTTTTGCGCGTTGAGATTTGCGACAGCACATACCGGCTCTGCGCCTACGCCGGCAGTCCGCTACTATGGATCGCAAGCGTGGAGGATTCCGCAGGCCGCTACCACACGATGCGCCAGAGCCAATGCATTCCGGGCACGACGCTGGAGTTTCGCGGAATTGACATGCGCTCTGCAAGCGGAGGCATACCGGATGCCGTCGCCATATTCATCGACAGGCAGGCGGGGCGCGGCGTCGAAATCGGCACCCGTAGAAACGACGCTCAGCGCGGGCCGGTATGCGTGATAAGCACTATTGCCGGGGAGCCGCTGCGCCTCGGCGTCGGCGGAGCCTTTGAACTGGGCAATCGCCGCTGGACCGTGCAAAACATAACGGACAGTCCCGCTATCGTCTCGCTCGTGAACGAAGAAGGGCAGCGGATTGAACTGCGCCCCGAAGCCCTGAGCAGTGCCGCTTTTTGAACTTCCTGCCACTTTGCACCATGCGTTCCATTCTCCAAATACTGCTCTTTCTTAGTCTCGCCATTTGCTCGATAGCGCGCGCGGAACAGGCGGATAATATGCCGACAAGTGTGCAGGCCCGTATTGAGGCCGTGCAGCTTCCGAGGGTCAGTTTTGACGCCATGCCTCTTGGGCAGGCTCTGGAGACGCTCGCGGCGATGGCGGACGCGCAGGGGATGCCAGTCAATCTTGTGCGCCTTGCCCCCAAGGGGGAGGAGCCGAAGCTGACAATCACACTGCGCGAAATGAGTCTTGAGCGCGTTCTCTACTACGTGGCCAGTTCCGTTGGCTACCGTTGCGAGATGGAGCACGATGCTGTTGTCCTGCGCCCCGTGAGCGAACCCGGCACCATGCTCAAAACGGAGTTCTTTGCCGTGAACCGCTCCGCTCTTGTCCGCATGACTGGCATTTCGCCGCTCGAAGAGGGCAAGGCAAAGAAAGATGGCAACGGTGCTGCGATGCAGGCCGAAGTCGAGGCCGCCACCCGCGCCTTTCTGGAACGCGCGGGCGTGCCTTTCGACTCAGTTCCGGGTGCGAGTCTGGCTCTTGGCGCCGGTCAGCTTATTGTTACGAACAGCTCGGGCAACATCGAACGCGTGCGCGACATACTAGCCCTGTACGGGAAAATACGACAGGTGCAGATCGAGGCGCGTTTTCTTGAAGTGGGGCAGGCGGATCTTGAGGAGTTCGGCCTTCAGTGGGGCTTTTCCAATCTGGCCACGGCTCGGGGAAAGGACTCCGTGCTTACCGTGGGCAGCGGCAACCGCACTCTTTCGAGCGCGTTTGGCGGTAGCAGCGTAAGTAACGAGATACTGATTACGGGCCTTGACGAAAGCGTGGGGGACAACGGCACGATAAGCCAAATTGTGAACGCACCGGAGATTTCCGGCGGCATAGACATCGGGACGGGGGCCGCAGCCCTTGCCAGCGTCACCGGTTACGTGGGGGATTTTAACGTCGAGGCGGTCGTCAACGCACTTGCCCGCAAGAGCGGTAACGATCTGCTGAGCGCGCCAAAGCTGACCGTGCTTTCCGGCGAGAGGGCGGAGATAACCGTCGCTCAGGAGATGATTTATCCGCGCAGCTTCGGCAACATGGAGAGCAGCGTTTCGCGAGGCAGTTCTTACAGCGGCGGCGGTGCTGCGGTGGCAGTGACGGCGGGAACGCCCAAAGACTTTACAACGCGCAACGTGGGCGTGGAGATGGCAGTCACTGCCACTGTCGAGGACGACGGTTCCATTTCGCTGACCTTGGAGCCGTGCGTAACGGAGTTCGAGGGCTTTGTCGAATACGGCGGGCCTAGCGTGGCCGTGGCAGGTTCCACAACGGTAACTGTCCCGAGCGGCTTCTATCAGCCGATGTTCAGCGTTCGCCGCATCCGCACCGAGGTCACGATAGACAACGGTGCAACAGTGGTCATGGGCGGCCTGACGAGGGAGGAAACGGTAAAGGTGAAGGACAAGGTGCCCCTGCTTGGCGACATCCCGCTTCTGGGGCGTCTCTTTCGCAACGAGGGCGAGTCCACGCAGAAAAAGGACCTCATCGTGTTCATAACGGCTAGAATCGTAGGTTCGGACGGCCTGCCTGTTGCCGAGTAGCCGCCCGGCAATTCCGACACATGTGTGACTCGCTTTGAGTCTCGCGCTTTGAGGGCTGTTTCGCCTATGCTCTTTTGCATGGCGAAGTATTTGCTCGTTGACGGCTACAACATGGTTTTTCGCGCCTTTTACGCGATGCCGGACTCTTTGACCCGTGCGGACGGCCTGCCCACGGGTGCGATACACGGCTGGCTCAACACGCTCAAATACCTTCAGGATAACGAGAAGCCCGATCAGGGCGTCGTGTTCTTCGATCTTGGCGGGGCGAGCCGCCAGGCGGCCCTATTTGCCGATTACAAGGCGAACCGCGCTGCAATGCCCGACGCTCTTCGTGCGCAGATGCCCTACGTCAAGCGACTGGCCCGCCTTATGGGCTTTGGCGCGATAGAGAAAGAGGGCGTGGAGGCGGACGACCTCATTGCCACCTGGGCGAAGCGTCTTTCCGCGGAAGGACACTCTGTGCGCATCGTCAGCGCGGACAAAGACTTAGGCCAGTGTCTTGTGTTGCCAAACGTTTCCCAGCTCTTGCCCCCGCCCACAGCGAACGCCGCCGCAGGATGGCGCCAGTTGGACAGCGCGGGCGTGGAGGAAAAGTTCGGCGTTCCTCCTAGCAAGGTCGCGGACTTGCTCGCTTTGGTGGGCGACAGTTCGGACAACATCCCCGGGCTTGACGGGGTGGGGCCCAAGACCGCCGCAAAGTGGCTCATTCAGTTCGGCAACGTCGAGGGCGTGATAGCAAATTGCGGAGACCTCAAGCCCGTGCGCTTCCAGAATGTAGTCTATCAGAACCGCGAGCTTTTGCGCCGCAACCTCGCCATGACGACGCTGGATTACGAGGTGTCCGTGGACGGACTCGACTGCCCGCCGCGGGATACGGAGGCTCTTTGCGCCCTGCTTGAAGAGCTGGAGATGCGCCGCGCCCTCAAGGCAATCCGCGAGGGATGAGGACAGGTTACGGTTGCGTGCTAAGGAGCGTCTGACAATTCAACTCCCGTCGGAATGCGGGTGCCTTTCCGGCTATATCTCGGAAATCCATCCCGCCTCCTCGGTCCGTCTATTTTTAGACGCTCCCTTGACAATCCGCGAGGGTGAGGACGGGTTAGGGTTGCGGGCTAAGGCGCGTGTCGCGTGTGATGGCTATCGCGCAAGCCTTTGGCAGCCCGGGCCGTCCTGAAGGTTCTGCTCGTTTACGGGCACTTCGTGGTAGAGGGCCTCCATAAGCTCGCCGAGCAGGTAGATCGAGCCGGTTGCGACTATGGTTTCGTTCCCGTCACCGGCGCGGCACTGCATGGGCTGGGGGATTATTTCGTGAACCTCCGCTTTGATAACGTGCCCTGTGAAGCTCTTTGGCACTTCTCGCTCAAGCTCTTCCAGCGTGCAGGCTCTTTGCTGGGCTGGGCGCATGAGGATGATTTCCGCAGCGTGGCGGGCCACTACTTCAAGCACTGCATGGGCGCGCTTCTGGCCGAGTGCGCCGCAAATAATCACCGGCTTCCGCCCTTTGTCGCTCACCAGTTTGGCGAGGTTGGCCTCCAACATTTCAGCGCCTTCCTCGTTGTGCGTAGCATCAAAAATAATCTCCCGCCCGTCGGGAAGTGTGCGCTCGTCCCAGCGTCCGGCCCAGATTACGCCCTTGAGTGCGCGAGCGACTGCAACTTCGTCAACAGGCAGGGTATCCCTTAGTATCCGTGCCGCGAGCGTGGCCGTCGCCGCGTTGCGCTTCTGGTGGTGCCCGATGAGGTTTGTGACTGGAAAGAGAGCGTCGTCGCTGCCGAACTCCTCGCGCACGCTGTATAGCCTTGAGCCTCTGTCCTCCGCGATCTTGCGAATGACGCGCTCCGCAGCCTCCGGCAGAAGGCCGATGAGAACGGGGCGGCCAGCCTTGATTATGCCAGCTTTTTCAAAGGCGATATCCTCCAGCGTGTCGCCGAGAATTTCCGTGTGGTCCAAGCCTATGGACGTTATTATGGCCAGCTCCGGCAGGACGATGTTTGTCGCGTCGAGCCTTCCGCCAAGGCCAACCTCCACCAATCCGACGCCCACATTTTCTTTCGCGAAGGTTAGGAAGCCCATCGCTGTAAGAAACTCGAAAAACGATGGGTGGTCGTCCGGGTTCACCGCGCCCAGCTTTTCCGCCACGGGCTTTAGCATTCTCACGTAGGCCAGTATTTCATCCTGGGAGAGGATGTGGCGGTCTATCTGTATGCGCTCGCCTAGCTGCACAAGGTGGGGCGATGTGAAAAGCCCCGTCCGGTAGCCAGCGGAGCGGTATATGGCTTCCAGCATGGCGCAGGTGGAGCCTTTGCCGTTGGTTCCGGCCACGTGGATTAGCGGGAAGGCCCTCTCGGGGTGCCCAAGCGCGTCTGCGAGCAGCGCCATGCGGTCAATCCCGTACTTGGCCCCGTGGTATTTGAGGCTGTACAGATACTGTTTGACCGCGGCGTAGTTGCCCAGGTCGATGACGGCTCCCTGCATTTTGACTTAAACTCCTTGACTGGAGCCTGTTTGGGGCTTTTCTGCGTGGCAGAAAGCGGCGAGGAAGGTGCTGACCCTGTCGCGCATCTGCGTGCGGGGAACAATCTGGTCGATAAGGCCGCGCTCAAGCAGGAACTCCGCCGTCTGGAAGCCTTCTGGCAGCTCCTGCTTCGTGCCCTCTTTGATGACTCGGGGGCCTGCAAAGCAGATTAGTGCGCCCGGCTCTGCGAGTATGAGGTCGCCCAGCGTGGCGAAGCTGGCCGTGACGCCGCCCGTAGTCGGGTTGGTAAGTATGGAAATGTAGGGCAGGCCTGCCTTGGCGAGTTTTGCCAGTGCAGCGCTCGTCTTTGCCATTTGCATCAGGCTGAATATGCCTTCCTGCATTCGCGCTCCGCCGGAGGCACTGACGATTATCATCGGGCATTTCAGCTCTATGGCCCTCTCGATTGCGCGGGCGATCTTTTCCCCCACGACGCTGCCCATGCTGCCGCCGGAGAAGCGGAAGTCCATCGCTGCGATGGAAATTGTCATGCCGTTCATCTTGCCCGTTCCACATACGATGGCGTCGTTCAGGCCGGTCTTTTTGCGGCTTGCCTCGATGCGTTCGGGGTAGGGCTTTTGGTCAACAAAGCCCAGCGGGTCCAGCGAGGAAAGGTCTGCGTCGAACTCCTCGAACGTGCCTTCGTCGAGCATGGACGCGATGCGCGCCGGCGCGTCGATCGGGAAGTGGTAACCGCTGCCCGGGACGACCATCAGGTTCTTCTCAAGATCCTTGGTGTAGATCATTTCGCCGCTGACGGGGCAGCGCACATAAAGGTCTTTGGGTATGTCCTTTTTGCGGATGGGCGTGACGGTCGAATACTGGGGCTTCGAGAAGAATGCCATTTGATTTCCTGAAGGTGTGTGTTCGGCTGGAAAGGCGTGCGGGTCTTCGCTGTTTGCATGTGTCTGAAGCGCCGGGTGGGCGTTCATGCAGCGGGCAAAGTCCCAAACGCTCGCGAGAACATGCATTATGCGTGGGCAAGGGTCAAGACAGAGGGTGAGTGCGCTCCTGCGCGAACGAGCGCATCGGCACAGGCGTTCAGGGTGGCGCCCGTCGTTATTACATCGTCTATCAACACGTAACGTTGTTCGGTGCCGATTTGCGTTCCTTTTCTGAGGGCAAAGGCCCCGCGCATGTTTTTCAACCTCTCCTGCCTTGAAAGCGCCGTCTGGGTGCCCGTGTCGCGCTTGCGAACGAGCAGATTCTGGCAGCTTGCGCCGCTTTCTTTGGCAAATGCGCGGGCCAGCCATTCGCTTTGGTTGAAGCCGCGTTCGCGAAGGCGCAGCGAATGCAGGGGCACTGGTATCAGCGTCGCCCCGCGCAGCATCGGGGCAAGGTCAGGCCGCTCGCGCAGCATGTGCCGGACATCTTCCAAAAGGCAGCGTTCGCCGTGGAACTTGATTCGGCGCACAATCGTTTCTCCGACGCCTTCATACATCATGAGCGTGGAGCCGCGTTCCCATTTGGGCTTGATTTCGACGCAGTTGGGGCAGATGCGTTCCGTTTGGACGCTGCCTTCAAACGGCTTGCCGCAGAGGGCGCAGCGGGGCTTGTCTGAGGGGATTAGCGGGAGCTTTTGCGCGCATTCTTCGCAAAGCCAGCGATAGCTTTCGCCCGCCGCTTCACCGCAGTGGACGCAGTCGCGAGGTGAGACGATGTCCGCAACGCGGGAGCCCAGCAGGGCAAGATGGCTCTTGAGTATTGCGCTCTGCATTTGCACGCGATGTTACTCCGGCATGGCGCGATCAGTCCAGCACTTCGCTTAGGAAGGGGGCAGTGGGGCTGCTTTTGCAGTTTTTCAGCCCTTCGACCGGTCCCTGATAGACGATTTCGCCGCCCGCCTCACCGCCTTCGGGGCCTATTTCCACAAGCCAGTCCGCCTCGGCGATGATGTCCAGATGGTGCTCGATTACGACGACTGTATGCCCTTGCTCAACCATGCGGTGCAATAGGTCGATGAGCCGTTCGCAGTCGGAAAGGTGCAGGCCGATTGTCGGCTCCTCCAGTATGTAGAGGTTTTTCGCAGGGCGCGCGCCCCGCCGTTCGGCAACCCCCGGCAGGCCCTTGGCAAGCTCGCTCACCATCTTGAGCCGCTGCGCCTCGCCGCCGGAAAGAGTCGGGCTTTGCTGGCCGAGCTTCAGGTAGCCGAGGCCGCACTGCACCATGAGGTCCAGCATTCCGTGCAGCTTGTCGTGAAAGTCGAAGAACTGCGCCGCTTCCTCGAAGCTCATGTCGAGCACCTCGCCGATGTTGCGCCCGTTCCAGCGGATGTCGGAGAGGTCCGCGCCGTAGCGGGAGCCGCCGCAGTCCTCGCAGGGCGCGTAAGTATCCGGCATGAAGGCCATTTCGAGCTTCACAAGGCCCGAGCCTTTGCAGGTTTCGCAGCGCCCGCCGGGCGTGTTGAATGAAAAGCTGCCTGCGCTGAGGCCGCGCATCTTGGCCTCAGGCAGGGCGCCGAAAAAGCCGCGTATCATGTCGAAGGCTCCGATGTAGGTGGCGGGTGTGCTGCGCGGAGTCTTGCCGATGGGGCTTTGGTCCACCTCGATCACGGAGCGGAAGCCCTCGCCGTTTAGCAGGGTGTCGAAGGGCTTTTCGCCCCTGCGGCCGCCTAGCGATACGGCGCAATCCGCACCGCGCAGAGTGGCCTTGCCCTCGCGGCAGGCTATCGTGACGGCAGGGGCGAGCAGGTCGCGCACTAGCGTGCTCTTTCCCGCGCCGGATATGCCGCAGACAACCGTCAGGCGGCCCAGCGGGACGTGCAGGTCGATGCCCTTTAGGTTGCGCAAGCGCGCACCCTCCAGCACAAGCCAGTCCTTGCGGCGGCTGCGCGGCTTCCAGAGCGGTGGCAGCGCGTGGTGCGCCCCTTCGTGCGGGTGCCGGATGCCTTGCGCGAGGTAGCGACCTGTGAGCGAATCCGGCACTTTGGCCAGCTCTTCGCAGTGGCCTATGCCGATGATTTCGCCGCCGTGGACGCCCGCGCCCGGGCCGAGGTCGATGACGGTGTCCGCGGCGCGCATAACGTCGGGGTCGTGCTCGACTACGAGCAGGGTGTTGCCCAATGCCTTGAGGCCCTTGAGAGAATTGATCAGGCGCAGAGTGTCGCGGGCGTGCAGGCCGATTGACGGCTCGTCGAGCACGTAGAGAACGCCCGAGAGCCTTGCCCCGAGTTGCGCGGCCAGCCGGATGCGCTGCGATTCGCCGCCGGAGAGCGTGTTCGCCGCCCTGTCGAGCGAAAGGTAGCCGAGGCCTACTTCGTCCATGAAGTGGAGGCGTTGCTCGATTTCCGGCAGCAGTTCTGCCAGCACGGCGCGGCCCTTTGCGTCAGGCTCCAGCTTTCGCAGCGTGGAAAGCAGGGCCGAAGGCGTCATGGCGAGCAGTTCCGGCAGGCTCCATTTCCCGCCCGCCCCGTGCAGATACACGGCACGCGACACGGCGTTCAGGCGCGCCCCGCCGCAGTCCGGGCAGATTTGCCCATCGTTGAAGGCGGCTGGCAGCTTGTCGAAACGTTCGTCTTCGCGCATCCACTCATGCAGGGCACCGTGACCCATGCATACCGGGCAGTGCCCGCGCGCGCTGTTCCACGAGAAATGCTTGGGGTCCAGCTCAGGGAAGGCCTCGCCCGTCAGCGGGTCGGCGCGGCTTGTCGAGAACCAAGAGAGTGTCTTGCCCGCTTCGTTTGCGCAGAAAAACGCGCCCTTGCCTGTCTTTATCGCCAGTGCGACAAGGGCTGCGGCCTCGATCGGCTGCCCCTGCTCGTCGCTGAATGCGCCGCCCTTCGCGCTCGCGATGACCAGCTCTATGTCGTGCTCGCGGAAGCGGTCGAGCTTGCGGAAAGAGTCCAGTTGCACCATCTTTCCGTCGATGCGCATCGTGCGGTAGCCGTGCTTTCTTGCCCAGTTGGCGAGCGGTTCGTGGTGGCCTTTGCGCCCGCGAATGAGCTGGGCCATGATCAGGGTCGTTTCGCGCTCCTTGCAGAAATTGTTCAGGCGGTCATGCAGTGCCGCCGCGCTCATGGCGACAAGCGGCTCGCCGGTGCGTGGACTGTGCTGGATGCCGATTCTGGCATACAGAAGTCGCAGGTATTGTGCCACTTCCGTAACCGTGGCTACGGTGCTCTTGCCCGAGGGCTGCGTAACGCGCTGCTCTATGGCGACGGTCGGCGGGATGCCTCGCACCCAGTCGACGTCCGGCCTTGGGAGCTGCTCCACATACTGCCGCGCCCAGGCGGACATGCTCTCCATGAAACGGCGTTGCCCTTCGGCAAAGACTATGTCGAAGGCGAGCGAGCTTTTCCCGCTGCCCGAAACGCCCGTGACGACGGTCCATTCTCCGAGCGGGATTTCGAGCGATATGTTCTTCAGGTTGTTCTGCCGCGCCCCGCCTATCGTGAGCGCCGTCGGCATTGTGGATACGGGCTGAAGTTGCGTTTCTTCAATGACTTCCGGCGCATGCCTGCATTCGATGGCCTCGCGGATGTACGGCGCGCTGACCGTGCCTCCGCGCACTGCGAGCAGTTCGGGCGTTCCTTCAAAAACCACGCGCCCGCCAGCGGCGCCCGCTTCCGGCCCCATTTCAACGAGCCAGTCCGCGCTTTTTAGAACATCCGCATGGTGCTCGATAAGCAGCAGCGAATGCCCGCGGTCCACAAGGCGCTGAAGCACGTCGAGCAGGCGGCGCACGTCGTGACGGTGCAGGCCCGTTGTCGGCTCGTCGAGCAGAAGCAGCGAGCCTTTGCCGCTCATTTGAGCCATGTAGCTGACGAGCTTTATGCGCTGCGCCTCGCCGCCGGACAGGGTGTTTAGCGGCTGGCCTAGTGGCAGATAGCCAAGGCCGACATCCTCCAGGGGTTTTAGCTTTTCGCGGACGGCTGGCCTGTCGTCAAAGAAGGCAAGTGCCTCGCTGACATTCATTTCCAGCACCTCGTCCAGAGACTTCCCGCGCCACTTTATGGCGAGCGTCTCGGGCGTGAAGCGGCGGCCTTCGCAGAAGGGGCAGCGCACGTAGAGGTCCGCCATGAACTGCATCTCAACCTTCTCATAGCCAAGCCCTTCGCAATGCGGGCAGCGGCCCGTTCCGGCGTTGAACGAAAAGTGCGAACTGGTCCAGCCCGATGCCTTTGCCTCAGGCGTACCCGCGAACAGGGCGCGGATGGGGTCCCATGCCTCGCAGAACAGCGCGGCGTTCGAGCGCGGCGTGCGGCTGATGGGGCCTTGGTCAACCAATACTATGTCTGAAAACTCCTCGTCGCTCGCAATGCGGGCGATGCTTGCGGGGTTTTCGACACTGCGGCCCATTGACGCCATAAGGCCCTGATATACAACGCTGTCCAGCAGTGTGCTCTTGCCGGAACCGGACACGCCTGCCAGTGCCACGAAGCGACGCAGCGGCAGGCGCAGGTCGAGATTGCGTATGTTGTTCGCGCTCGCGCCTTCGATTAGCAGCCATGCGCCTTTGCCCACCTCGATATGGCGGCGCTGCGGCAGGGGGATCGTTTCTCGGCCTGTGATGTAGGCACCGGTTATGGAATCCTTCGCGCTCGCGATACCAGCGGCTGGGCCGCTGTAAACGAGCTTTCCGCCGTCCTTGCCCGGGCGGGGGCCGATTTCGACGAGCCAGTCGGCGGCGCGGATCACGGCCTCGTCGTGCTCGACGACGACCACGGTGTTTCCGTTGTCCACCAAGCTGCGCATTATGCGCACGAGGCGGTCGATGTCTCGGGCGTGCAGGCCCACGCTCGGCTCGTCGAGGACGAAAAGTGTGTCCACAAGGCCCGTTCCGAGGCAGGAGCATAGGTTGACGCGCTCCACCTCTCCGCCGGAAAGGGTTCGCGAGGCGCGGTCCAGCGTCAGATAGCCAAGGCCCACCGCTTCAAGAAAGCCAAGCCGCGCCAGAATGTTGCGTTCGGCAAGATCGGGCGCATCAGCGGGCTGCGTTTGCAGGGCGTTGTCGCGCACAAGAGCCAGCAACTCGCTGATTGGCAACAGATACAGCTCCGGCAGTGCATAGCCGTTCCATTTCCAGAGCAGGGCCTCGGGCTGGAGCCGCGTCCCGTGGCATTCCCCGCAGGTCGTGTAGGAGCGGAAGCGCGACAGGAACACGCGAACGTGCATCTTGTAGCTGTTCTGCTCCAGCCACTCGAAAAAGCGCTTCACGCCGTACCAACTGTTTTCGTAGCCCTTGCCGTTCTCTCCGTAGTCCGCCTCGCCTTCGATAACGAAGCCGCGCTCGGCCTCGCTCAGTTCCCGCCACGGCACTTTTGTGCGTATCTTGTGCTTCTTGCACTCGCGCAGCAGCTCGCGCTGGCTCTCGCCGTAAATGGCACCGGAAAAGGCCGCGATGGCGCCCTCTTCAAGCGTCTTTGAATGGTCGGGGATGACGAGGCGGTAGTCGATTTCGATTACTCTGCCGAAGCCGCGGCATTTCGGGCAGGCGCCGAGCGGATTGTTGAACGAAAAGAGCGCAGGCGTTGCGCGGCGGAAGCGGCGGCCGTTGACGGGGCTTCGCAGCCCCTCGTAACGGCGGGCGAGATAGCGGCCATCGTCGTCGAAAAGGGCCAGTTCGCCGTGCCCGTAACGCAGGGCCGTGGCCACGGCGTCGGAAAGTCGGTCCGCGTTTTCGGGCAGGATTTCCATGCGGTCCTGCACTACGTGTATGCTGTCCAGCCCTTCGAGCGCGGCGGCGTCCAGCTCGTCCGTTCGGGCAAAGCGGCTGCTTTCGGCCTGCTGCGGCTCCTTCGCCCCTAGTATGACGCGGGCAAAGCCCTGTGAGCGGAGAGTCGAGAGGATTTCCTCCCAAGGCAGGGAGGCCGGGCGGCGCGTTTCAAAGGCGATGCAGAGCGTCTGGCGAGCGCGGCGGGCTAGAATCTTGCGCGTCAGGCTCTGCGGGTTGTCCTCGTCGAGCGGCTCGCCGTTTGCCGGGTCGTAAAGGCGCGCGCGGCGCTGGAACCAGACTTTGAAAAAGTCGCATAGCTCGGTCATGGTCCCCACGGTGCTGCGCGAGGTCTTGACCGTGTTGCCCTGCTCGATGGCAATTGAGGGGCGGATGTTCTCCACGCTGTCCAGTTTGGGCCTGTCGAGCCGCTCCATGAACTGGCGCGTGTAGGGGCTGAAGGTCTCCACGTAGCGCCGCTGGCCTTCGGCGTGCAGAGTGTCGAACACGAGCGAGCTTTTCCCCGCGCCGGAGAGGCCCGTAACGACGATGAGCCGCCCCACGGGCAGATCTATGTCGATGCCTTGCAGGTTGTTCTGCCTCGCTCCCCGAAGCCGTATGGCCTCGATTGAAGCCTTTGCGTTGCTGATGTTTTCCACTTCTTGCGTTCCCAACTTTCCGACCGGTCAAGCACTCCCTGGTCACGTATCATGAGAGGGTGGGGCCTAATTGATATTTCCAGCTGTCTCTATGTGTTAATATGTTCAGTAGCGGCTTTGGCTTTGTTGGGCAAGTATGAATCTCCGAAAAAAAGCACCCCGCGCCCGGAATTGTTTCCGTGGCGCGGGGTGCTTCTTGTGGGTTGACTTTTCGTAGCCTGAACAGGCTATTGGCCTGCGTTTCTAGCGGACGATTGCGGGCGTGAAGTCAATCCAGTCATCGCTTGCGTAGTCGTATATCCAACCGTACCAGTTGTAGTTGGTCCAGCACCAGCTGTCAGTGGCGTAGCGGTAGGCGTAGAAGCCGCCCTGAAGGCTTGCACCTTCAAAGATGTACATCCAGCCGTCGCCGTCGGCGAGGTATTCGCCGTTTATGAACTCATCCAGACTGGCGTTGTAGATGTAGGGATACAGCTCGTCCATGAACGCGCCGAAGCTGGAAATGTCGTTGATACCCTCGGGGATCACCCAGCCGTTGTTGTGGGGAATGGGTTCAAAGATGTTAGCCCATTCGGAAACGTCGATGTCGTAGCTGCTGAAGTGGTTGCTGTATATGAGGTTGTCGTTCGCCTCTCCGGCATACACGAGGTATATGCGGCCAAGATCGTAAATGGAGATGTTGTCCGCGGATAGGTCCACCGAGTTCTGAGTAGCGGGCAGGTCGTAGAACTCCTTGATCCTGTTGTAGTTCTTGTCTTCGAGCTGGACGCTGACTCCGCGTTCGCCTCCGCTTATGTCTATCGGGCTTGTAAGGTCTGCGGCGCTGTAGGCAGTCCAGGAGATGCTTTGGACGATTGTGTCGTCAACTGTGATGCTTGCGGAAAGAAGCGTGTGGCTGGCAGCAGTTGGCGCGTAGTCGATTGGGCCTGTGTAAACGGTGCCGTCGTAGTTAACGGAGTAAGTGCCGTTGGCTATGTACGGCGTCACGTTGTCCTTGCGGTAGGAGAACTGTCCGTCGTAGTTGTCCACCCCGTTTGCAGCCGCGGAGCTTATCCCGCTGCCTGTCGGTCCGGTGAAAAGGACGTTTGCGATTCCAACGTCGCTTTCAGCTGAGATTACGAACTGAACGCTTTCTCCAACACTTGACGCTTCCAATCCGCTCTTGCCGGAGAATGTCCCGTTCACGCTGTCGAGAGTCCAGCTCACGTTGTTCCACAACTGGAAGCTGAGGAATGCGCTCAATGGGGCTGTTCCAGAGGTGTGCAAGCGCGCTTGTGTAGTGTTGGACGCGTATATGCCCTTCATCGCAGTCGTGTAATCGGGCACGGTTCCGCTTTCAAAAACAAACAGGTCTATAAATTCCACGCCCAAGAGGTAGTCCATGCCCGTAATCAAGGTGTTGGCTGGAATTTCGAAACTGGTCGCCGTCCCGAGAAGCGCGCCTCCTTCCATCGGGGACGGCGATTCATACACGGTTTCGTTCCCGCTGGCCGTCTCGATGTAAACCATTATGTAGTCGCTCGTCGTGCCTTCTGCCCATGCGTCCCAGCTAATGGTGATCGCCGCGCTGGGGTCTGCGTTTTGCAGGGCCGCGTAGTTGCTTATTTGCGGAGAAGAGGGGAACACGAGGTGGTCGCTCAATACATCGAAGGGCATTGTGAACTCTTCCCCTCCGGTCTTGACCATGTCCAGAATGTAGAGTCCGGATGTCATCGCGTCGTTTAGTGCCGTAAGCGTCGCAAATTCTGCACCTGCTTCCCAAGAACCGTCCTCATACTCCAGTGTGGCTTCATTTCCACCCGGGATTGTGAGTTTTCCGCTTGAGAATGCCGAGTCTCCGCTCTCTCCGATTTCAATGCCAGCTTCAAAGGGGTAATCAAGAGAGCTGGATGGATATACAACGGTGGTGGCGTCTGTTTGTTCGCCATAGGCGTTTCTGCCTAGTATCATGAAATTTACATCTGCGAATGCTGCCGTTGGCAGTGAGAGAGCAGAGATAAGAGCAAGGGTTTTGATGGTGTTCATTTCTTGCGGGAACTTGCTGGGTTATTGGGTTTTGTAGCGCGGGGACAGACAGTGGTGTGCGCTGTCTTTAGGATAATGCGATGATGCTTCGTTGTCAAAAAAAACTGGGTGCATTCAGCATGACAAACGCTTGGTGCGAAGCTATTAGGGTGAATGGACCAGCGTGTAAAAAAGCGAAGGCGCGCCGTGCCGGGACGACGCGCCTTATGCTTGGGAAGCGGTGGGTTATTGCTTACTGACGCGCAGGCGTAAGATCCACCCAGGATGCGGGTGTAGAGCCGTTCCCGTAGTCGTAAAGCCAGCCGCTCCAGTCGTAGCTCGTCCAGCACCAGGTGCCTGTGGCGTAACGGTAGGCGTAGAAGCCGTCGCTCAGGTCGCCGTCGGGGAAGACGTACATGTACCCGCTTCCGTCGCCCTGATAGCTGCCGTTGGCAAGGGCGTCCGCGTTCGCGTTGTAAATGTAGGGGAAGAGAAGGTCCGACACGATGCCGAAGCTGTCTCTTACGTTCCCTTGGGGAACAATCCAGTTGCCGTTGTGGGACAGGTGTTCAAAGAGGTTAGCCTCGCGCCTAATCGTATAAGCACTTACGTAATACGCTTTGCTGGAAGAGCTTTCGCGGTAGCTGACTTCTATGCGCAGAAGGTCGTCCGCAGCGATGTTAGCGGATGCAAGGTTCACCGAGGGGCTTGAAGGTGTCGCGGTGTATTTGGACTGGCCGACCGAGGCGCTTGCAATGCTGTATTCGATTACGCCGCCGGAAGGCAGGCCGATATTCGTTCCGGCCATGTTGAATCTTTGGGCAGAGATGCTGGATACGACGCCGTTATCTAGCGTAAGGGTCGGGACGAATACGTAATCTTTGCTCTGGGCGGGCAGGCTTGAATAGGCCCCGCGGTAGCAGGAGCCGCCGTTGTCGGGGTTAATCATGACCGTGAAGTCGTCCGTTTCGAGCCAGGGGCTAATGCCGTCGAATACATAGTGAACGTAGCCGTTTTCGACGTAGCTTCCCGTGGCGTTTATCCGGTCTATGTTGTTTTCCGCGCTGTAAAGATACACCGAGCCTATAGGAGTGCTGGTGCTGCTTCTGGTGTCGTAAATGACTCTTTCTGATACGGTGCCAGGGAGCGACGCGTGGGCGTCCATGCTGCCTTTGGAATTGTGCAGGGTCCACCTCATCTCGCGTATGCATTCCACGCTCATGCGCGATTCCATATCAGTTGCAATGGCCGTGTAAAACTCCACTTCAGTGCCTGTCGCGCTGAATGTTCCCTTGGGCACGCCGCTGAAGTTTGAGCATTCCACAAGGGAGGGGACGTCCATAAAGATAAGCTTCAAGAAATATTTTTTGCCAGCGGTCAAACTGTTCGCGGAAAGATAGTAGGTGGATGTGCCCGGGGAGATCCCATCGTCATAATAATCGCTTGAGTCGTGCACCAGATTGCCGTTTCCATCGACAATCTGGAGCATGGTCGTCCCAACGATGCCCGTGCTTGCCCATGCGTTCCAGTTAAAGGTGATGGTTTGGCTGCTGTTGCTTATGAATACGTCGTCGAAGTTGCTTAGCTTGGGCACGGCGGGGAAGTTGCGCGCAGCGCTTGTCATGGAGAGCGTTTCGGAGACCGTTCCGCCCGTCTTTCTTGTGAGCCTGATTGTGTAGGTTCCCGTCGGACTTGCAGTGTTCAGTGCTTCAAGCGTGGAGAAGTTGCTCATAAGTCCCCATGAGCCGTCACTATAACTGAAAGACTGGGCCGTCTTGCCCGGGGCCGTTGCAGTAACAGCGGAGAACAGCGACGTGCTGGTTTCATTCACTTCGTACCCGAAAGCGTATGGGCCTTCGCCGCCGATTGCCGAGGTTACAACGGTGTTTGCATCCTGTTGCAGTGACAGCTTCATGCGTCCCATCAGGATGGCGTCCAAGGCAGCGTGCGAAACGGACGATGTCAGACAAATTGCTGCGCAGGCAAAGAGAGGAGGGGGGATTTTCATACAATTGCACACAACTCCAGTATGGAGTTGTGTGCAATCATTAATCGCTATTTGTGCGCAATTGTCGTTTCGGGTGCGACCTTTATTCTTTCTTATGCAAACTGAGGCAGCACCTGTTCTGCTACCGAGGCGTCGAACAGGTCTCTACGGCGCACGCGGTCGAACGCGTTCATAAGATCCGCCACTTTGACCCTCGCTTTTCGCTCTCCATATATGTCCTCAACTATCTGCCCTTTGTGCATCATTATGATGCGGTGGGGAAGTTGTACGGCTTGTTGCATGGAGTGTGTAACCATAAGCGCGGTGAGCTTCTCTCTTTCGATTATCTCCTTGGTAAGTACCGCCACTTGTGCTGCGCTCTTGGGGTCGAGCGCCGCTGTGTGCTCGTCAAGTAGGAGCAGCTTCGGTCTTAGCCAAGTCGCCATCAGCAGGGTAAGCGCCTGCCTCTGTCCGCCCGAGAGCGTCCCGATGGGGTTGTCTATGCGCGTTTCAAGTCCCATGTTCAGAGGGCGGATGCGCTCTTTTATCTCTTCTCTTATTCTGCGGTTGAGCGCGAGGCCGAGGCCGCGCGTTTTTCCGCGCCGCATGGATAGAACGATGTTCTCGGCAATCGTCATCTCCGCCGCCGTGCCCGCGAAGGGGTTCTGAAAGACGCGCCCAATGAGCGATGCTCGCCTGTATTCGGGCCACTTGGTGATGTCGTGCCCGTCGAGATGAATCTGGCCGGAGTCAACCATGAAGCTGCCCGCGACGGCGTTGAGCGAGGTGCTCTTACCGCTGCCGTTTGTGCCGATAATGGCGGCAAAACAGCCGTCTTCGAGCTTCATACTTATGCCGCGAAGGGCCTGCACCTCGTTGGGCGTGCCCGGGAAAAATGTCTTCTTTACGTTGTTAAGCTCCAGCATTGCCGCGTCCTCCAAATACTTTGCGTCCGATCTTTCCGGCCCAGCGGGGCAGCACCAGTGCCGCGAACACGAATAGAGCCGTCACCAGTTTCAGGTCGTTCGGGTCCAGCCCCCAGCGTAGTGCAATCGCTATAAGGAGGCGGAACAGCACCGTTCCCATCAAGGCTCCGCATATCATCATTCCCGTGCTGCGGGTGGATTTGCCTACGAGCGCCTCGCCGATGATTATGCTCGCAAGGCCCCAGACCATCATGCCGATGCCCATCTGCACGTCGGCAAAGCCCTGATACTGGGCCAGCACCGCGCCGGAAAGGCCCACAAGCCCGTTCGATACGGCGAGGCCGAACACCTGCATCCAGCGGTTGTCCACGCCTTGGGCGCGTATCATTTGCGGGTTTTCGCCCGCTGCGCGAACGGCGGTTCCGATACTGGTCTTTAGGAACAGGTTCAGCAGTAGGCCGATGAAGGCGACAAGGGCCGCCACTGTGAGCAGCATGGCCAGATCCCGCACGGGGACGGGCCAGCCTAGGATGCTGATTTTCTCCGTCGGGTTGGACTTTAGCAGCATCGCTTCGGCCCAGTCGGAAATGCTCTCGCTGTTGAGCATGGGCACGTTGCTGCGGCCCATCACGCGCAGGTTTATCGAGTAAAGGGCGGTCATTACGAGAATGCCGCTAAGCAGTTCCTCGATTTTGAAGTGCGTGTGCAGCAAGCCCGTTGCAAAACCGGCTATCATGCCCGCGCCCATGCCGCCAAGGGTGGCAAGCCAGGGGTTGCAGCCGGATACGAGCAGCACCGCCGTTGCCGAGGCACCGAGCGTTATCGAGCCGTCCACGGTGATGTCGCAGAAGCGTAGTATGCGGAAGCTGATAAGCACGCCCAGCGCGAGCAGGGATAGAATCAGCCCCATTGTGAATGCGCCTATTACAAGGGTCATTTAGCGGGCCTCCGAGTGAAAGGTTGCAGGCGCGCACCAGCAGGCGCCGCGCAGAAAGGAACTTGCGCCAAGGCCCAGCGTCGGGCGGGCGTCTTCGACAAGGTGGAGCAGGGCGGAGGGTTCCGCACCGGCAAAGAGCTGCGCCACGCAGTCGGACATGTAGATTTCCCCGTTGGGCAGGGGGTGGAAGGGGAAGACGGCGGCGTGAACGTGTGCCGCCCAGCCATTGCGGGAAGGCAGGGCGGGCAGGAGCGGCTGGCTCAGGCCGCTGCGCGAGGCGTCAGCAAAGCCGACCAAGAGCGCCTGCTTGCCGGAGTGCACCCTTTCGCCGCAGAAGCTCATCCATTCGCGCAGCTCGGGGAACTCTGCGGGCTTGTCATTTTCGCCGATAAGGCCCGGGGAGCGCGTCAGGGATACGCCCACAAGGCCGTCAACTTCCGCAATGGCAACAAAGGCGACGCTAGTTGCGCCAGTGGCTGCGAAAGCTGATTCTATGAGCGTTGAAAGCTCCAGGCTCGCGCCTTCTTCGGCGGGGCTGAAGCGCAGAAGGCTGGAAATGCCGCCCACGGCGCGCAGGCCGTTAGCAGCGAGCAGCTCCGGCACAAAGCGCCCTTCCTGAAGAATGTAGTCCGGCGAGTCGGCACCGGTTCCCGGCAGCCATGCCGTGCAGCCAGCGGCGCTTGCAAAGTCGCCCATGCGGTCCTTGGCCTCTTCGAAACTCTCAGCCGAAGCTCCGGTCCCGATTGCGATGCAGTCGCGCCCGAGCGGTATTTTCTCGCATTCGGCCGCATCGAGCCTTGCCCACGGAATCCAGCGTCCGGCGGGGCGCACTTCCATGCGCGCGTCGGGGTCGATCGCGAACTTTTCAAAGCGTATGCCCTTGCTTGTCCAGCCAGCGCCTTTGTCCTCGCTTTCGTCGGCTTCGGGAGCGTCGTCCTGATCTGCGAGGTCGAGCTTGAGCAGGCTGTCAAAGCCGGACATGGACAGGGTGCGGATTACAAATTCCGAGGCGCGGATGATGGCGAACTGCCCGCTGACAGCGGCAAGCTCCCTGTGGGCGCGCAGGAGCGAGCGCATGCCTGCCGAGCTAAGGTAGTTCAGCTCTGTGGCGTCCACGCGGATGTCATGCCTTCCCTCGCGCATGTGAGCCGCCACGGTGGAGAAGAAATGCTCCGCCCAGGAGGCGTCGAGCCGCCCTTCCACCTTTAGCTCCAGCCAGGCTTTTTTCTGTATGGGGGTTATGTTCATTACTGTCTGTAAAGTGCGTTAGTGGTGCGCTTTGGAAAAGAAGATCATTTGCCTAACATGGAGCTGAGGCCGGACATGGCCAGAGCGTCCAACACAAAGCGTGAAGCCTTGCTGATGTGCACGGAGCCGCCCGCGGCCCTCATGTGTTTGTGCGACTGTACTAGAGCGCGGATGCCAGCGGAACTCATGTATTCAACCCCTTCAGCATCGAAGGCCAGTTCTTTGATTCCCGCGCCGGCGTGTTCGCGGACGCAGTCGAAGAGCTTTTCGCTGTTGTAGGCGTCCAGTCTGCCGGAGAGTTTTAGGACGAGCTTCTCGTCACTGCGCTCCTCGGATATGTATAGCTGGCTCTCTTGCGGCTTTGCGGGGAACGCGGACGGGGTTTGCGCGTTTTTAGCAGGCATTATCAGGCTCGAAAGGCCCGAGAGCGCAAGCGACTGTTGCACGACAAAGGAAGCTCTTGTTATGCGGAACATTCCCTTCGAGGCCGACAGCTTTCGCATGGACTGGAGCAGTGCACGGATGCCAGCGGAGCTTATGAAGTCGATATCGTCAAGGTCCAGACGCAGATCCCTGCACCCCTTGTCGGTGCACTTGCACACTGCGTCGTACAGCTTCTCCGCCTCAAGAGCTTCGAGCCGTCCCTTGGCGCAAACATCAACCCAGCCGTCATTTTCTTTTATGCAAATGTTCATTCCGCACTCCTCTTCGCTGCGTCTTTTGCCGCGCGCTGTTCGAGTTCTTCGCTAAGGGTAAGATTGTATTTTTCGAGTACCGGGCGGTTGATGATCAATGCTTCGGACGAAGTGTTGCGAAAGGGGATATTGGCTGGGCTTTCGCCGTGGATTACTCGCAGGGCGATTTCGCCCGCTTCATAGCCTGCGTCGTAGTAATCCCGCGCAAGGGCAAGCACCGAGCCGTCTTTCAACTGGCTGCGTTCAAAACAGAAGGTGGGGATTGCGGCCTCGTCCGCCTTGCGCACTATTCCTGCAAAGCCCGGGCGGGTCGTGTTGTCCAGAATCTGGCAGACTGCGTCTATGTTTTTCTGGCAGAGAATGGAGGCCGCTTCAGTCGTGTCTGCGCTGGATGTCACCGGCACGGCCACAAGCTCTATTCCCCGCTTGGCAAGCGCTTCCGCGAACCAGTCCTTGTAGAGCACACTGTTGATTTCAGCCGGTGTGAAGAGTGTGCCCACGCGCTTGGCGTTCGGGATTGTTGAGGCGATTATTTCCGCCATGCCGTCGAAGGGCGAGCGTGTTGTTATGCCCGTGACGTTGGGCAGGTGATCGGTCTCGCTCTTCCCAGCTCCGGCCTGCACTCCGTCGCCAACGCCTGTGAAGACGATGTTCGTATCTGTAACCTGCCTCAGCGCGGATTGAAGGACGGGGGTAGTGATGCACATCAATACATCAACTTCGTCCGCCCGCACGGAGTTCATGATGCTGGACAGGGTGCTCATGTCTCCCTGCGCGTTCATGTAGCGCAGCTTGTAGTCCTTGCCCTCCACCATGCCGGAGGCACGTATAGCATCGACAAGGCCTCGGTAACAGTCCTCGGTGAAGGCAGTGTCGTTGTAAGCTACTATGCGAAGCTCGAAGGGCTTGGCCCTCGCTGGCGGGACGGGGACAACAGCGGCGGCTGTCGGCTTGCTGTTCTCGTTTCTTATTACGCGCAGCGATTCGTTTGAAAGCGCCTGTGGGGGCAGTTCCGTCATGGGAACACCGGCGAGCACTTTGACGACCATGATGCCGGATTCTATGCCCCATTGTTCGTAGCTGTGCCCGATGCAGGACTGCGCACCCAGTTTAACAAGTTCCAGATCGTTGCCGATGATGGGAATGCCCGCAGGCTGGGTGGCCTTGAGAACGGGGGCGAGCGATGTGCTCATCAGGTTGTCCGCGCTTGTCAGAATGGCCTGCACGTCCTTGCGAATGAGCGAATGGGCCGCGTCCGAAAGATCGTTTACAGACGACACTCCCTCCGAAATCAGGGTGATGCCGTCGCGTTCGCACTCCGCTTTCAGTTTTTCATACGCTATTACGGAGTTGATTTCCGAGGGGGTGTAAATGATGCCGATGCGGCTGATGCCGGGGATTTCCTTGCGCGCGAAGTCGAGCAGTTCCCTGATTGGCGGCTCTTCGTAGGCTCCTGTTATTGCGCCCTTTGCAATGACCTCTTCGATGCCGATGTCCTTGGGGTTACTCGACACGGTGAACACGGCGGGCATGGGGTAGTTCTTGCTCGCAAGCGTCTGTGTGGTTGGCGTTCCAATGGGAACTATGATGTCCGGGCCGCTGTTTATGGCGGCGTCCAGAGTCTGGGAAATGTTGGCGAACTCGCCCTGCGCGTTGTAGTAGCGCACGGTGAAGTCTTTGCCTTCGACAAGGCCGCATTTCTTCATGCCGATTACTACTCCGGCCTGCGCCGCGTTGAGCGCGGGATTGTCCGCCATGTTTACAATCGCGATTTTGGCGGGGCGGCCAAGGCGGGCGTTCAGGTTGTGGAAAATGTGAGCTTCTTTTAGCATGTCGCTCGGTAGAGTGATGCCAAGGTTTTGGGCCACCTTCAGGTCAATAGACAGAAGCACCTCTTCGGAGGGGGCAAAAGGCATTGTGGCTGGGTCTTCGCCAAGGAGTACCCGCGAGGCCATCTGTCCGGCGAGGCGTCCGTTTCCGTGGGGGCTGATGCCAACGGCGAGCAAGGCTCCGTAGCCCATGCAGGAGTCGTCATCCCCGAGCAGGGGGATGCCGTTTTTGCGGCAGGCTTCACCGATTATGGGCTGGGCGCTAATAACCGCGTTGTCCGCTTCGAGGAAGAACGCGTCGAGGTCTTCGCTGAATATGGAGGTCAGGGCCTCTGGCACTTCGCTCGAATTGTTTACCGGACGGGTGATCAGCTCGATTCCGCGCACCTTGGTGTATTTTTTGGCAAGCGTAATTTCGGTTATGGCGTTAGGCTCTCCGGGGTTGTAGAGGACGCCCATGCGGCGGATGTTCGGGAAGAGCCTCTGCATCCAGTCAAAGCCGCCTTCCAGCGGAGCGGGCCAGACGGCTCCTGTGATGTTTGACTGGTGGTCGGTGAAGCTCTTGCCCGCGCCCGCGCCGATCGGTTCTGTAACGTCGGCGAATACGACGGGCTTGTCCTTCACCTTGGCGCATACTGCGGCGAGGCAGGGCGTTGAGAGGGGGATTATCAGGTCAAGGTCGGAGTAGGCCATGTTGGCCACGCTCTGCTGCATTATGGACATGTCCCCGTTGGCATGGCTTATGGAAAGAGTCAGGTTTTTGCCCTCCACAAAGCCCGCTTCGGCAAGGGTTTCTTTAATTCCTTCAATGGCGTCGGTAAAAATTGTGTGCGGGACATAATACAGGATGCCCACTTTGTACATCCGCCCCGGTTCGGGGGCTTGGGCAATGTTTGAAGAGCTTTGTCCGCTGCTGGCCGCTCGCTTGGCAAGCTCTGCGTTTAGAGTCCACTTGTCCGCGAAACTGGTGAGCGTATCCTCGTTTATCGCGAGGCGTTCGGGCACGACGTTGTCCACTCGCATGGAGCTTGGAGAGTCGCCCTTCAGGACGCGGCTTGCCATGCGGGCAACTGTTAGGCCCACTTCCTGATACGATGCGCCAAGGCAGAAAATTGCGCCGTTTTTGGCGTCGCTCGGGTCGTTGGTGAATACGGGTACGCCGGACTGGGCGCTAGTGTCTATTATGTTGGAATTGGCCGCGTTTACGACCGTGTCCCCGCCAATCCATATCGCGTCCAGATCACGCGAAAGAATCGAGCGCAGCGCCTCGGGCACTTCGCTTGAGTTGTTCGCGTTCGCCTCGAAAAGCTCGATGCCTAGCTCCTTGCAGATCTCGCGCGCTTTGGCCACGCAGGCTTCGGAATTGTGCTCTCCCGGGTTCCATATCGTGCCCACGGTCTTGAGCTCGGGGTTCATCTGCCGCGCGATGCGGAAGGCGTTTTCCACAGGCTGAAAGGTGCCGATGCCCACCATGTGCGGGGGGTGCTCCTCGGGCAGGGGGCCGCTTATGCCGACGCCCGAACCGTAGGGGTCTGTCACGGCGCCGAAGACGTGGACCGTCTCTCCCTTGCGGTTGGCCGCTGCAAAGGACTGCATCGTTGGCGTTCCCGCAGTGATGACTATATCATAACCCGCCGCTGCGAGGTCTTTGGAAATCGTGCTCGCCGTGGAGTAGTCGCCCGAGGCGTTGAAGAACTTTATCTGCGCCGTTCTGCCGTTTTCGTACCCGTTCTGGCGCAGCCCGTCCACAATGCCCTTTACCGTCTCGTCCAGAACATGGGTGGAGACTATCTGCATTATGGCGATTTTTGGCAGAGTGCCTGCTTGCGGAGTCGGCGCGCTCTTGCGGTGATCCAGGTCGGAGTACAATAATACTGAGGAGCTGGCCGCTATTAGCAGTAGGCCGAGCCAGAGCTGTTTGAGCTTTTTGAACATCGCTAGTGGGATGGGGAAGATGGGATTTGATATGGGAAGGCAGCTCGCTGCGCCTTGTGTGCTTACTTAGAAATCAGCTTTGCAAGAGTCAGGATGTTGCGCCCGTTTTCGCGGCGGTAGTGCATTAGATCCATAGTCTTGCGGATGAAGTGGATGCCAAGCCCGCCGATTTTGCGCTGCTCAAGGCTTGCCTGAGTGTCAGGCGCAGCCTGTGCACAGGGGTCGAAGGGCTGGCCGTCGTCCTCTATCTGGACGAGTATCTGCTTGTCGTCCTTCCACATTCGAATTTCGACGTCGTGGGCCGCGCTGTCCGAATAGGCGTAGGATATGATGTTTACAAACCATTCCTCAAGGGCGAGGTTGAGCGCCATGACCGTTTCCGGCGGTATGCCCAGCGTCTCGGCGCTTCGTTCGAGCCAGCTTACCATGTGTTCAAGCCCTTCGTGGTTGTTTCCAAGAAGGATTTTCGCATCGGGTGCACGTTCGGGCGCGTCAGGTGCGCGAAGCGCCTTTTGAGCGGTGCTTCGCACGGCGAGCATCGTAATGTCGTCGGACTGTTCCACGCCATGCGCATGTGTGGAGATTGAGTCCACCATGGCCTTTATCAGCTTTTGCGCGCTTGCCTTGGCGTTGTCGGAGGCGATGCGGGCCATGCGTTCCTCGCCAAACAGTTCCGATTTGTCGTTCATCGCCTCGGTGACGCCGTCCGTGTAGAGAAGGAGCATGTCGTCGTTTTCGAGGGTCATGTCCTTGTTCACGTAGCGCACAGCGGGCATCACGCCCAAGGCCGGACCAGGCTTGCGCTGTATGAAGCGCGTTGTGCCGTCTTTGGATACGATAATCGGCGGGTTGTGCCCCGCGTTGGCAAAGGTGAGCTGGCCGGTGTGCAGGTTCAGGATTGCGCAGAAGGCCGTGATGAACATGCAGCTTTCGTTGTCCGCGGACAGTTCATCGTTGACCATCGTCATGGCGCGGGCGGGGTCTCGCACGGCCTGAATGGTGCTTTTGAGCAGGGTTTTGCCCACGGCCATGAGCAGGGATGCCGGTACGCCCTTGCCGGACACATCGCCTATTGCGACGTATAGGTGGTCCTCGTCCAGCAGGGTGAAGTCGTACAGGTCTCCGCCCACTTCGCGCGCCGGAACCAGGGTTGCGAATAGGTCAAGATCTCCGCGCTCGGGGAACGGGGGGAAGAGCTTGGGCACGATGCCTAGCTGTATCTGGTGGGCGATGGCCAGTTCGCTGGCGATTTTTTCCTTCGCCGCCGTCGTGGTTGTAAGCTCCTCGATGTAGCTGTGCAGCTCTTCGCGCATTCGGGCAAAGCTGCTTGTCAGGCGGCCGATTTCGTCGCCCCTGCGCACAGAGGGCAGGGGTGTTTCAAAGTCTCCCGTGGCGAGGCGTCCCGCGGCTGCGGCAAGCTCGTGCAGGGGGCGGGTGAGCGAGAACGCCACCACTATCGACGCGCCAAGGAGCAGCACTCCGCCCACTAGGCCGATTAAGACGTTCATTTTGTTCTGCGCACGCAAG
>JAFGLA010000097.1 GCA_016928295.1 Opitutales bacterium | reverse complement strand
TGGGATAGGCGAACGCAGTCGCCGTAAGGGCAAAGCCCTTCAAAGAGGGAGGGTTTACACCCTCCCAAAGACCGTTCGCAGCAGAAACCCAAGGTTATTATAGATGCCCTAAAGGCAAAACAAAAGCCGCCCTGCGTAAGAGGACGGCTTTGTCGTGCAAAATATCGAGCTTCTGCTACTGCATCGCGGAAAGGGTCAGCATATTGGTGCTGAAGTCTTTCTTGAGGTTGCCAATCCAGCGGACAGGAACAAAGGGCACGCCGTTTTCATCCGTCGAATGGTCTTCGATCGTGATGACGATAAATAAACCATCAACAATAAGTTAGGAAATGGTCCCATATTTTATCATGTGATTTCTAATATCCCTCATCAAATACCTTATCCAACGAATTGGCACAAACGGAACATCCTCATGGTCAGTCGAGTGATCCTCTATCGTAATCGACTTGTCATCATAAGTGATTACAACATGTCCGTGAATCCCACGAGCAACAAGCTCGGCCTCAATTGAACCATCTGCTTTCTCATCAGCACTCCATCGACGATTAGAAAGCGATAACAAAACACAGTTTCGAACGTCATCTGAGGACACACCGCTAGGTATGCCTATTGTAAAAACCCTGTCATCTTGGGATGCCATCTCGCGTCCTTCTTTGGTGGCCGCGGTATGACAAGAAGAGAACACACAAACAAGCGAAACAAGGACGGCGAATAAAGCGTGTTTAATTTTCATATTTTTTCGGTGATGGAGAGTTGATGACTCTTCACAAGAGAAGCACATTGCCCATTCATTTGCAATACATTCGGCTTTGACAGCCCCCCTTGCGAAACAGAAGCTCTTGAACGTGTCCCTGCGAATACTGCTAGTATCCTTCAACCGCTACAAAACACCAGATCCCGTTTATCCACTGGGATTAAGCTATGTTGCAGACTCCCTGGTAAAGGCGGGGCACAGGGTGGAGTTTGTGGACATGATAACGGCGACGGACGGTTGGCAGGACGCGGCCCGCGCCTTCGCGCCGGATCTGGTCGGCATATCGGTACGCAACGTTGACGAGGTGTGCATAACGAGCAAGGGCACACTTCTTGAAGACCTTCCAAACCTCGTAAGCGAATGCCGCGATTTCACAAAGGGACCGGTCGTCATCGGCGGACCGGCAGTGTCGCTCTTCAGTGCGGAAATCCTCTCAATGAGCGGGGCCGATTACGCGATCAAGGGAGAGGGCGAACACGCCTTCGCGCACATATGCCATAGATTGGCAAGGGGCGAAAAGCCCAAGGCCGACTGGCTGCTTGAAAAAGGCGAAACGGGTCGGGAAATAAGCCCTGCCCCTGCGGGCTTCTGCACGTATTTTGACGAGGCCCTGCGCAACAAAATCGCCCCCTACTACCTCGAACACAGCCGGATGCTCAACATCCAGACCCAGCGCGGCTGCCCGCTCAAGTGCTGCTACTGCACCTATCCCGCGCTTGAGGGACGTGCGCCTCGCCGCAAGCCGGTCGAGGCTGTGATTGAGGAAATGCGCCTGATAAAGAGACTCGGGGCAAAGTATTTCTTCGTTGTGGACGGCGTGTTCAACACCTCGCGAGCGTACGTCGCGGAGCTTTGCGAGGCCATCATCAAGGCCGACATCAAGCTGCGCTGGTGCGCGTTCCTGAAGCCCGCCCAAATCGACTTGGAACTGGCCGAGCTGATGGCCAGAGCAGGACTGACTCACGCCGAGTGCGGCTCGGACACGCTGTCGGACTCCATGCTCAAAAGCTACGGCAAGAGCTTCAACTACGAACAAGCACGGCAAAGCAGCCTCAACCTTATCAAGGCAGGCATAAAAATCTGCCACTTCATCATATTCGGCGGCCCCGGGGAGACGCCGGACACAGTCAGGGAGACCTTCGAGCGTTCCCGCGAGATTCCGGGCAGCGTGTTCTTTTCGAGCACGGGCCTTCGCGTTTATCCCAACACCCCGCTATACAATACGCTCATAAAGAGCAGGCCGGAGCTGTCCTCGGTCTCCATGCTGGAGCCTTACTACTACCTCTCGGAGCAGTTCAACCTCGAAAGCATCGAACAGTGCATAGCCGACAATGCCCAAGGCCGCTCCGAATGGATTCTTTCAAGCGGCAGCGAGGAATATCAGCGCGAGATGCGACGCATGAGGGCAAAGGGTAAAACCGGCCCGCTCTGGGACTACATGGAGCTGATGCAGCGCCTGCGCGGCATGACCCAGAGCTAGGGAGCGTATTTAAAACGAAACTCCCATTTGTCTGATTTGCCTTTACCACCCGACATATTTGCCGCCAAGCTCTAGGTAGCAAACAAAGTCTCACCCATATGCTCGAAAACGAAGACGCCCCTCTCGCAGTTGCCAAGCTCTCCCTGCCCTACAAGCTGCGCTACATGGCCGCAACCCTCGACTGGGCGCTGCAAGTGGCGGGGCTAAACGGGGCCAGCGCCGGTGAGGCCAACCAGTTGCGCCTTGCTCTTGAAGAAACGCTGTCCTTCCTAATCAACTCGTATCACGACGCGGAGCCTTGGGAGCTAATATGCGTGGATTTCACGCTCAAAAATGACAACATTGCAGAGTTCTGCATAGCGAACGAAGGCCCTCCGATACATCAGGAACGGATACCGCGCTACGATCCACAAGACGGATCCGGAAGCGACATGGACGGGCTGTGGTATTTCGTGGCGCTCAAGGCCGTTGACGACATAAAGTTCAACAACTTGGGGAACCGAGGCTGGCAGGTAGTAATTACAAAACGCCTCGAACAGGGCCTTGGCGGAGAAGCCACGGCGCCACAGGCGCATGCCTCGGGCACGGGAACAACGCCAGCGTTCACAGTCCGTTATGCAAAGCCGGAGGACGCCGGAGAACTAATAGACATAACCTACGACACCTATCGTTACACCCACCCCAACGAAGTATTCTACCACGAGAGCCGACTTGCCGAAGCGATTGCAAAGGAGGAAATCATTTTCACCGTCGTGGAAAGCGGCGGCACAATCGCCTGCACCGATTCGATAAGCGTCCTCCCCTATGCCCCGGGCTGCGGCTACGTAGGCGCTCTCATGTCCAGACGCGCCTATCGAAAAACGCGCGCCGTCCTCCACCTTCTTAACGAGAACAAACGCTACATGGAGAGCAATCCGCTGGGGCTGGACCTATACACCAGCACCACGGTCACAGCACACACGGGTTCACAAAAAGCGGGCGAAAAGATAGGTTTCAAGCCCAGCGGCCTCTTCCTGAACGAAGGCTCCGTCATCAACTTTCGCAACATGAGGGCTACGGACGGCATACGGGAAAGCTTTGTCGTTTACGTGTACATATCGAAAAAGCCCACGCTGGAAACGATGTATCTGCCCGAGGCACACCATGACGTAGTGCGCCCGATTCTCGCCCACATGGGCTGCGAGGCCACGCTTTCTGCGGAGTGCTGCAAAGAGCTGCCAGCCGATACGGTCCTTGACGTAAAAACCATGTCCATCGAGAAGAGCGCGCAAGTCACACTGGTGCAAATCGGCAAGGACTGGGCCGAGTCTTTGCGCCGGAAGTTCTTTACCCTGCGCGGAGAGGGAATACAGGCCATAACGGTCCTTGTTCCCGCATTCAGGCCACTGCCCGAAAATCTCGACGGCGAAATGGCCCGCCTCAACGGCCTGTTCACGGGCCTGACGCCGCTGTCCACAAGTGACTATTATCTTGTTTACTGCATTCTTAATGAGCCGATGGATTTTGACCGTATTCAAGTCGCATCCCCTCTGATGCAGGCGCTAAAAGAGCACATCATGCAATCATACAGGCAGATGTCTTCAGAACTGTTATAATGCGCGGGCCCCCAGCCGCACATGTGGTAAAATGTCAAAGGACATGTGCGGGAACTGCACCCCGTCAAGCCACTCAGACATACTCACGACGCTTGATGAAACTTGACGGATTGGCTTAGTCAACGTAGCCAATTGAAGCATGAAGGCATCGCAGAAATCGCAGGCTCCGATAATCGGGGCGCTACAATTGCGCATGTCGGCAACTTGCACCGAAGACGCATTGCGGGCGCTTGGAGCGGAGGTTTCAGCCTTTGCATCAATAAACCCTGACGCGTTCGTGTCCGCCGTTCTAGGGCGGGAGAGAGAGGCCTCCACTGCCCTGCCGATAGGAGTCGCCATTCCTCACGCCCGCATTGCGGAGCTTGAGCGCATAGTCGTCGGCCTCGGCATCGCCCCTAAGGGCATAGACTGGAGCGGGCAGGAAGTTCACGCGCTTTTTCTGATGGCTGTCCCGACTTCGCAAGCAACGGCGTATCTGATGCTCGTGCAACGCCTTGCAAAGCTGCTCCGCGACAAGCAACGCCTTGACGAGCTAAAGTCCTTCAAGGACGAGGAAGAATGCAGGGCATGGCTGGCCAAATACATGAATCTGGCACTTGAATGAAGGCTGGCGGCGCAGAGCTTAAGCGATTGATCCTGGGCCTGCGCCTTGTCCGCAGCCTGAAAATTGACGAAAACCACACCCTGCTCTTATGGGCGGCGGTTTGCGGCTTTCTTGGCGCTCTGGCCACACTGGGCCTGAAATACGCAATGGGGCTTATGCTGCACCTTTTTACTGGCAGCTCGGGCGGTTTCGTGGCGGCGTTCACTTCCATTCCGCCCTGGCAAAGGCTTGTAGTGCCCGTAATCGGCGCGAGCTGCTGCGGCATCATCCTCCAGCTCGGCAAGACCTATTCCAATAAGAGCGGCGCCGATTACATGGAAGCCATAACTCTTGGCGACGGCATCGTAAGGGTGCGCTCGACAATACTGCGCTCGGTGGCAGCGATGTTCGCCATAGCAGGCGGCGAATCCATAGGCCGTGAAGGTCCACTCGTCCAAATGGCCGCGCTGGCAAGCTCAGCATGGGGCAGGCTGAGGCATTTGCCACCGGCGAGGCTTCGCGTAATGGTGGCCTGCGGAGCGGCCTCGGGCCTTGCCGCCGCGTATCATTCCCCGCTCGGAGGGGCGTTCTTTGTGGCGGAAATCGTCATCGGCTCCATAGCGATGGAGACTCTCGGCCCCCTGCTGATAGCCAGTACGGTGAGCGCGCTGACGGTGCAGTCAATTGAAGGCTTCGACCCTCTGTATCTGTTCCCAAAGTTCAGCCTAAGTAGCGCCAGCGACATACTCGCATACGCTATCGCGGGAGTGGCAATGGGGCTGGCGTCCGTTCTTTGGATGAAGATGCTCGATTCGAGCAAGCCCCTCTTTGCTAGGCTGAAGCTACCCCTGTGGGGAAGGCTTGCGCTCGGCGGCCTCTTAATCGGCCTTTTGGCAATGCGCCACCCCGAAGTCTGCGGCAACGGCAAGAGCCTCGTGCAGGAAGTGCTTGCGGACAACCTTGCCCTTTCCGCCCTCGCTATGATGCTGGTGCTCAAAGTGGTGGCTACCTGCATTTCCTTTGGCTCGGGCGCAATAGGCGGCGTGTTCACGCCATCGCTCCTCATCGGTGCGACTCTCGGCTACATACTCGCCCTTTGCCTCAACTTCGCGCACATGAGCATAGTCCCGTCCGAAATGGCACTCATAAGCATGGGGGCCTTTCTCGCTGCGGCAGCCAATGCACCGGCTACGGCCATACTTATGATTTTTGAAATGAGCATGCAGTACAACGTCGTACTGCCCCTCATGGTGTCCACTGTAATCGCCTACGCCACAGCCCGAAGCATCAGCCACAAGAGCCTGTACAGCAACAGCATAAAACACGGAGCGCGCGGCGTGCTCGACCGCCCGATGGCGGAGATTCAAGTGGCCGACATGATGCACAAAGATCCGCCCTGCCTGCGCCCGCAAGCAACGTTCAAGGACGTGGCCAAGGCCTTTCTAAAGTCCCCGAGACAGGAAATATGGCTCCGAAGCGCGAACAGATTTCACGGCTGCATACAACTGTCCGAAGTCGGCCCCTTTCTGGCGGACGCGGAGTTCGCCGAAACGGTTCTGGCGAGCGACATAGCGACGGAAAACGTCCCCACACTGAGCGCCAAGGCCCCGCTGCCCGACGCATTCAAGACCTTTGCAAACTCCCCCCTTAGCCGCCTGCCTGTAATGAACGAGCAGGGCGAGATGATAGGCGAAGTAACAAGGGCTGACGTATTTCTGACAATTTCCGAGCTTACGCGCCGAGGATAGATTACTAGCCTACCCTGTATGTTATCTCCCGCAATAGGGACTCACTCGCCTCCGCCATCGGCAGACTCGGGCACATCGACGCCGGAGTCGCGATAGTCGCGGATTTTGTTGCGCAAGGTCCGCAGGGCGATTCCAAGAGCCTTGGCCGCGTGCGTGCGATTGCCCCCGCAAACCCTGAGCGCGTTTAGAATGCAAGCCCGTTCAATCTCCTCAAGAGGCACGATTTCGTCCGAAAGAATCAGCGTTCCGTGGCTTGCAGAGTGCACTGTGGGAGCGGCGTCGGGCTGGGATTCCTGATTGGAAAGACCAAGGGCGAGCGGCTCAATCAACCTGTCGTTACCGGTCATGATTACGGCGCGCTCTATCATGTTCTGAAGCTCGCGCACGTTGCCCGGCCAGTCGTGGCCAAGCAGACACTCCATCGACGCCGTGGACAGGCCCTTGACCTTCACGCCGTGCTTTCGCCCAGCCTTGTCAACAAACGCGCGGGCAAGAAGCGGTATGTCCTCCCGCCGCTCGCGAAGGGCAGGGTTGTGAATCGGGAACACGTTCAGGCGGTAGTAGAGATCTTCCCTGAAGTCGCCCCGCTCCACGCTCTTTACAAGGTTGCGGTTCGTCGTTGCCAACACGCGCACATCCACCTGAAGCGTCGTGTTGCCACCCACGCGCTCGAACTGGTTCTCCTGAAGAACGCGCAAAAGCTTTGCCTGTAGCCCGAGTGAAATCTCGCTGATTTCATCGAGCAAAATCGTGCCCCCGTCCGCCAGCTCGAAGCGCCCTTCGCGCCTCGCCGTGGCTCCGGTAAAGGCACCCTTTTCGTGCCCGAAAAACTCGCTCTCTATCAAGGTCTCGGAAATGGCCGCACAGTTCACGCGAATAAACGGCGCTCCGGCCCTGTTGGACTGCTTATGTATTTCGTTGGCGATAAGCTCCTTGCCCGTGCCGCTCTCGCCTTGGATGAGCACCGTTGCCTGAGTGCGGGCAACGCGCGCGATAAGCTCCTTCACTTTGCCAATCGCGGGACTGTCGCCGATAATCTCGGTGTCGCTCACGTCCTCTTTGGCGAAAAAGCGCGCCACGTTCAGGATGTGGTGGTACTGCTCGGCCTTGCGGATTGTAATCTCTATCTGGCTGTTGGAGAAGGGCTTGATAATGTAATCGAAGGCCCCGAGCCTCATGCAGTTGACTGCGGATTCCACCGTCGCGTACCCGGTCATAACGACGATGAAGGGCGAGTCCTGCTGATGGGACAGCTTTTCGAGAAGCTCCGTGCCATCCCCGTCGGGAAGGCGCAGATCCATGAACAGCATGTCGAAATGATCCGCCGCCAAAATGCGCTCCGCCTCGGCCAGCGTGTTGCTGGTCGCCACGTTGTAACGCTTGCGCCTTAGCTGGCTTTGCAAGGTGCGGCAAACGATGGGTTCGTCGTCGAGAATCAGTATTTTTTCAAAAGGCATGACTGGGGCGTGTTCACTCCTCTGACATCCACCACACTAGGCACATTTTGCCGTGTTTCAACTGTATTACCGCATTTTCACCTCTTATTCATACCTTTCATGTAGGGCGCTTGACCTTGCCTCCGCGCCTGCCATCAATAATGTCAACACACGATGCAAGTTTCAGCAGATCAGATTGAACAGATTCGCAAATGGGCGGCGTCAGGCATGGGTCTTTCGGCGCTTCAAAAGCACATGGAGGAAGAGCTTGGCATACGCATGACTTACATGCAGGTGCGCTTTCTGATGGACGATCACGGCATCGAGCTGGAAAGCCCCAAACCCGCGCCAGAGCCGGTCAAAGAGGCCGAAGAAGAGTTGCCCGAGGAGGCGGATGAGCTTGAGCCGATAGGCGTAAGCGTGTCGCTGGACAAGCTGACGCGCCCGGGTTCCGTAGTTAGCGGAGACGTGCGCTTTAGCGACGGAATTGGCGCGAAGTGGTATCTGGACCAGATGGGCCGCCTTGGCCTTGACTGCGCTGACAAGGAATACCGCCCAAGCGCGGAGGACGTGCAGGAGTTCCAGATGGAACTCCAGCGCCTGCTTCAGGAAAAAGGCTTCTAGGGAGTGCTTGATAACCGGACTCCCGACGAAATGCGGGCGTCTTTTCGGTGATAATCCATCCCGCCTCCTCGATCCGCCTATTTCCAAACACTCCCCAGGATTTTGCAATTATGAGCAGACCATTCGCCCTTGTAAGCAACGATGACGGTATTTCCAGCTTCTACCTTCGCGCCCTGATTGACGAGCTAAAGGCGCACTTCGACATCGTCGTAGCCGCTCCGCTAAACGAGCAAAGCTGGATTGGCCGCGCAATGAGCCGCCGCAAGCCAGTGCAGGTTGAAAAGGTGGACTCGCTCGGCGTTCCCGCATGGAGCGTTGACGGAACACCCACCGACTGCGTGAACATCGCGCTCGACCACCTGCTGGAGCGCAAGCCGGACATCGTCATAAGCGGCATGAACATCGGCTACAACGCTGGCGTGCCCTTCATCCTCTGCTCGGGCACCCTTGGCGCCGCTATCGAAGGGGCCATGTGGGGTTACAGGGCGCTTGCAGTATCGGCAATGGTCCCGCCGGTGTATTTCCAGCGCCTGCACGAGGACAACGAAAGCGTGCCCGCAGAGCTGGAGCCGCAGGTGCGGGACATCGCCCGCCACGCCGCAGCATTCGCCCTGAATGTGGTCAAAGAGCCGGTGGAACGCTACCTCGTTCACAACCTCAACTACCCTTCCACAATAGACGCCAATACGCCCGTAGTCGAAACTCTGCCAGCGAGCGTCGAACCATTCGGCCTTTACGTAAAAGGCGAAACGGACGGAGAGTTCAGGTTCCGCTTCGCGACAGGGGCCACGATTGCAAGCGACGAAACAAACGACCGCGACTGCGTGGCGAGCGGACGCATCAGCCACGGACTGCTGGATTTTTCACGAATTGGCCGCAAGGGCTGAAACGCCCCTTCCTGTTCCCCAAAACGCGAGAGGTGGATTTCGTCAAATAAAAGAGGCCGCAGCAGCACAGTTGCCACCACGGCCTCGCTCTACAACACTACTGAGGGAAAACTATGACAAAAAGTATGTCCTCAGAAGCCGTATTACGGTTCCGTTGTTTGAATTGAAAAACTCGGCCTAAGCCTTGGCCTTTGCGTAGTAATCGCCCACCACGGACCAGTTGACGACATTCCAGAAAGCGGCGATGTAGTCCGGCCTGCGGTTTTGGTAGTTGAGGTAATAGGCGTGCTCCCACACGTCCAAACCCAACACGGGACGGCCTGCTATGCCAGCCACGGACGCGCCCATTACGGGGCTGTCCTGATTGGCCGTGGAGCCTACGGCGAGCTTGCCATCCGCCCCTACGTAGAGCCATGCCCAGCCGCTGCCAAAGCGTGTAGCGGCCGCGGCGGAGAACTTTTGCTTGAACGCCTCGAAGCCGCCCAGCTCCGCCTCGATAGCAGCAGCAAGCGCGCCCTCGGGAGCCTTTGCTCCGCCCGGGGCCAGCACAGTCCAGAAAAACGAGTGGTTAGCGTGCCCGCCGCCGTTGTTGCGAACCGTCGTGCGGACGGCCTCTGGAACCTTGTCCAAATGGGCAATCAGCTCGTTGACGCAGTCCGGCGCCGAGTGGCCGGAATCCTCAAGGGCCTTGTTCACGTTGGCGATGTAGGCCGCGTGATGCTTTGTGTGATGTATCTCCATCGTGCGCGAGTCGATGTAAGGCTCAAGCGCGTCGTAGGAGTAACCAAGTGCGGGGAGTGTGTATGCCATGGTAATTCTTACTGTTGTTTGCCTGATGAGAGTCGGTATCAGGCGAAATTAATCCCGTGAAACCGCTTTTTGTGGTTTATTGTGAGAAAGGACCGACGCGAATTGCATTCCAACACTGAGGTCCGTAAATACATTAATCGACCAATGGCAGTTTTCAAACCAGAGAAGGAATCACTTTACGCCGAAACGCTGGACTCGCTTACAGCAAAGCTGACGGAACAGGGCCTTCCCTCGTTCCGCGCGGGGCAGATAATGGACTGGCTTTACCGCAAGGGCGCAAAGGATTTCGACTCCATGAGCAACCTGCCCCTTTCGGTCCGCAAGTGGCTGGCTGACTCCTTCTGCATCATGCCCGCCCAAATGGTCCTGGCCAAGGCTGCGGGAGATGTGACGGAAAAGCTGCTCCTTGAGCTGGAGGACGGCTCTTACATCGAAACGGTAATCCTGCGCGCTCCCGAAGGGGACGAAGCCGAAGACGGCGCAAGGCAGACGCTTTGCGTATCTTCGCAAGTTGGCTGCGCATACGGCTGCAAGTTCTGCGCAAGCGGCCTTGACGGCTGGAAACGCAACCTGCTGGCCTCGGAAATCATCGCACAGGTGATGACCGCCGCCGCCCACATCGCGGAACAGCGCGGCGGAGAACAGGCACGAACCCTCTCGGGCATAGACAACATCGTGTTCATGGGCATGGGCGAGCCGCTTGCAAACTTCGACAACGTGGTGCGCGCGGTGGAGATTCTGCACGCGCAATGGGGGCTGGGGCTAGGCGCAAGGAGGATCACCATTTCAACATCCGGCATAGCGCCGCAGATTCTCAAGCTGGCGGAAGTTCCCGTCCAGTTCCGCCTTGCCGTAAGCCTGCACGGAGCGACGAACGAAGTGCGCGGAGCCATAATGCCGGTAAACAAGGCCTATCCGCTGGAAGTGTTGGTGCCCGCGATCAAGAAGTTTGCCCAGACTCGCGGGCGCATGGTGACGCTGGAGTACATACTAATCGAGGACGTGAACGACGCGCTGAGCCACGCGGCGGCCCTTGCCGACATCACGCGGGAACTGCACGCACACGTAAACCTCATCCCCTACAACCCCGTGCCGAACCTGCCTTGGAAAAGGCCCAACTACCGCCGCCAGAAAGCCTTTGCGGAAGTGCTCTCAAGAGCGAAAGTGTCCTTCACAATCCGCCGTCAAAAAGGCGACGACATCGACGCGGCCTGCGGCCAGTTGCGCCTAAGGATGGAAAAAGAGCGCACTGCGTAAGAGTAGAGACGACCTCTCCCCATACGGCAGACACCTCGCGTCACTTCATGCGCCTACGCCGCCTGAAGCTGTATATGCCGGCCGCAAGCGACAGAATCGAAGCCACTCCGAGCGGAGTTGAACAAAGGTAGAACTTCAGGATGAAGCGCGTCTCGTAACGGTAGCCCTCAAGGAGAATCAACACGCAGGCCAGTATAACGAAACCGAACACCCCGCCAGCGATCAAGCCAAGCGATTCGGAAAGGGAAAGACTGCGCAGGAAACGGCCTATCGGGTCAAAAACCCAAGCGTGTAAAAACGGCTTCGCGTCTTCCGGTTCCGGTATCTGATGTGTCACGGAAACGGGTTTTTTTGCTCGCGGGTCAACTTTGAGGCTCGCTGGCATCTTGGTTAAGAATCGTCGTTATTAATCTCCCTATAAGGGGAGGACTTGTCAATTAATGCATGACAGAACGCGCGCGAGAATGATAAACGGTTTTAACGCTGGACAGGCGGTACACCAGTGCTGCTTGTGATTTTTACTCTTCTTGTTCATGATGGAGACATGGCATCACTGGACGAGATTGTTGACTACTGCCAGAAACGCTTGAACGTCGCCTCAATACGCGACTTCAAAGGCTCCTGCAACGGCTTGCAGGTGGGCAACAGCGGACAGGTATCCCGCATCGGCGCGATAGTGGACGCGGGCCTGTTCCCCTTTCGCGAGGCAGCAAACCGCCATATGGACCTTTTAATCTGCCACCACGGGCTGTTCTGGGACACGCCCCTGCCTGTAGTCGGCCTTGCGCGGGAGAAATTCAAAACGCTGTTGGACGGCAACATCGCGCTCTACTCCTGCCACCTGCCCCTGGACGCGCATCAGGAGCTGGGTAACAACGCGCAAATCGCCCAAAAGCTGGGGCTTGAAGTGGAACGCTGGGGCCTCGAATACGAGGGCGTCCCCATGGCTCCGGTCTGCAAATTCGGCAACTCGCTTGGCTCGCTTGAAGAGCGTCTTGAAAGCCTCTTTCCGCGCATAACCCGCATTGCCTTTGGCAGCAAAAAGCCCAAGCGCCTTTGCATAGTAAGCGGCAGCGGCAGCCAGACCCTGCCCGAGCTGGCCGCGCTGGGCGTGGACACCCTGATCACGGGCGAACTCAAGCAGGCCAGCTTCAACGTGGCACAAGAGCTGGGCCTTAACGTGTTTGCCTGCGGCCACTACGACACGGAAGTGTTCGGCGTAAGGGCGCTCGCCGCGGAGCTTTCGGAGAGGTTCAAGCTGCCCTGGGAATTCATCCCCACAGGCTGCCCCTTATGAGGCCACCTCTAATAACTGGTTTCGTCGCGAGAACGAGGATTTGCCGATGGATGGCAAGGTTTCGGAAGCGAGTAGTATTGAGAAATCCAGAGAAAACCCTGCACCACCGATATCCTGCGCATCGGTATTGACTGATTTGGGATAGGCGAACGAAGTCGCCGTAAGGGCAAAGCCCTTCAAATAAGGAGGGTTTACACCCTCCCGCCGCAAAGACCGTTCGTAGCAGAAATCAAAGTTGTTAGAGGTGGCCATGAGTTGTTGCCACTGCCCGCGCAAACTGGCAGCCTTTCCTGCATGGCGACCCATTGGAGCGAAGTTCCAATTCATGTAATCGACTTTGAAGGAAGCCGCGCATCGGGCGTTGTCGAATACGGCGTAGTGACGCTGCTTGACGGCGGCGTAAGCGAGGTACAAACACGCATTTGCGCACCCAAAGGCGGGCATATACCGGAGGCTGAAACGCGCGTCCACGGCATAGGGCGTGCGCAGACAGCGGGAGCGGCACCTTTTGAACTGGAACGGGAGCTGTTCATGAATCTACGCTCCAGCGGGCCTTTATGCGCGCACAACGCGGCGTTCGAGAAGCATCTTCTAAAGTCCGTCTGGCCCTACCCGCGCAGCTCGCCGGACTTTCTCAACGCGGGGCGCGATGTGGCCGACTGGGGTCCTTGGGTGGACACTCTGCGCCTGTACGAGCAAATCTACCCGCAGATGCCTGAATTCGGGCTTGGCGCACTGCTCAAGAGGTTCGGCCTGACCGCGGAACTGGACGCTCTCGCCGCGGCACATTGCCCGCCGGAACGTTCGCGCTACCACTGCGCCCTGTACGACGCGCTCGGCAGCGCGCTGCTGCTTCTTCGCCTCGGGCGGCTCGAAGAGTTCGAGTCGATGAACACGCAATGGCTCGTCGAACACAGCCAGCCAGCCGCAGCACAGGCAGGCCAGCAGGAGCTGTTCTAGGGAACGACTCATTTGCCCTCTGCACACATCACGACGGGGCAACAAGTTCTGTTACAAACGCCGCTTTTCGCCGTTAAACTCCTTTGTAGTGTTTGGAAATTGGCGGGCGCTCTATTTGCAGACGCTCCCCAGAACGCACTCCCCATACTACGCCATACAGACATGTTCGGACTTTTTTCCAGCGACAAGACCAAAGGCGCGGTTCTCCAACGCATCGAGCGGGACGAAGAAACGCGCCTCAGGCAACGCTACGACATATGGTACCGCACGCCTGAAAGACAGGAAGGAGCGCGAGTATGGGTGGACGGGCGCGAGATGCTCATGATGGCGAGCAACGACTATCTCGGCCTTGGCGAACACCCGAAAGTCATAGCGGCGGCAAAGGCCGCGATGGAAAAATGGGGAACGAGCACGACGGGGGCCCGGCTCGCCAACGGAAGCCGTTCCTACCATCTGGATTTCGAGGCGAAACTCGCGACCTTTCTCGGCAAGGAAGCCTGCCATGTCAGCGCGGCGGGCTACATTTCCTGCATGAGCACGGCGGCCACCTTCGCTACGCGCGGCGACGTAATAGTGGTGGATCGCAACGTACATTCCTCGCTCTGGGCAGGCATACAGCTATCCAACGCCCGCTACGAACGCTTTGCGCACAACGACGCGACTGACCTAGCGAACGTGCTCGAGGCAGAGCCGGAGAGCGTACCGATACTGCTCGTAATAGAAGGCGTATATTCCATGGAAGGGCACATCTGCCCCCTGCCGGAGCTGCTTGAGGTGGCAAAGGCCCGAGGCTCATTTGTGATACTGGATGACGCGCACGGCTTTGGCGTAATGGGCGCAGGGCGCGGAACGGCGGCTCATTTCGGCAAGAGCGAGGACGTGGACATAATCTGCGGCAGCCTCTCCAAGGCGCTGTCCAGCACCGGCGGCTTTGTAGCGGGAAGCAGGGCCACAATCGAATACCTGCGCACGCATTCCAAGCAGACGATTTTTTCAGCCGCTCTCAGCCCAGCGCAAACGGCAGCCGCCAGCGCCGCGCTGGACGTGTTGCAGGAGGAGCCGGAGCACATCGAAAGGCTCTGGGACAACACGCGCTACTGCAAGGGCTTGCTGGACTCGCTGGGCATTGACACATGGGCGAGCCAAACGCCAGCCATGCCAATAGTAATCGGCAAGCGCGAACGCGCTTACGAGGTTTGGAAAAAGCTCTGGGACGAGGGCTTTTTCACGGTGCTTGCAATTTCTCCGGCGGTTCCGCCCGGACGCGACCTCATTCGTACAGCCGTGTCTGCAAGGCACAGGCACGAGGACTTCGACCGTTTTGCCGAGGCCCTTTCAAAAGCCCTTGGGACAAGGCGTAAATAACACGTAGCAGCAAGCGATATGGCGCAGGCAAACAGTCAGGCCCTTGTGACGCTATCCCTTGGCAGGAAGGGAGCGGAGTGGCTGGCTCTTTCCGGTCCCTTTTTCGAGGCATACGCACGGCGTAACGGCTGCGACTTTGTCGTGATGGACAAGAGGCTTGTCCGCCACCGAATACAGTGGCGAAAGTGGCGCGTAAACCTGCAACTAGAAAAATACCAGCTAGGCCCTCTGCTTGACCGCTACGAGCGTGTAATCTTCGCTGATGCGGATCTCATTCTAACGCCAAATTGCCCGAATCTTTTCGACATGCTGCCCGCAGAGCGCCTCGGAGTGGTGGCGGACCCGGCGGGAGAACAGATGTGGAAGCGCGACGAGGAGATGGCAAACATGCAAGCGCGTTTCGGGGCATTGCAGGGGGCTACTCCGGCGTATTTCAACAGCGGCCTTATGCTGCTGTCGGGTGTGCACAGGGAGCTATTCTCCTTCGACGCCAAAACTCTGCTTCCGGGCCGCTGGCCGGAGCAAACTGCGCTAAACTATTACAGCGCAAAATGGGAACTGCCGCGCCAGTATCTGCCCGAGAAATGCAATTTTCTTCCCGGGCACTGCGGCTGGGATGAACAGGCAGCCCGCCTTGAGGCATGGGGCGTGCATTACGCGGGAGTGGCAAGCAAGGAGCTGATGAAAAGAGACGCCGCGATAATGGCGAGGTCTCTCTAAGCACAAAAAAGCCGCCGGACGTTAATCCGACGGCCTTTTAACATAACAGGTTTCAGAATAAACCTTTACTCATCAACTACCTGAACAGGTATGTCCAGAAGCCGGTGTCGTCTTCAGAGGCGAGCCAGACCCACTGGTCAGTCTCCTGGAAATACACGTAGCTGGCGACTTCCAGAGCGCCGCTGTTGAGATACATCCAGCCCCATTTCGGGTGCTCGAACCAGGTGCCTTCCATAACGAAGTAGCCGTCTTCGTAGAGCTTCGTCCAACCGGTGGCCCAGTTGTAGTAGGTGTCGAAGGCTCCGCGGTAGGACTTCTTTGCAAGACCGGCGGGAACGTTCACCGTTCCTGCTGTAATAGCAGCGCTGTCGGCAGCGGGAGTGACGTCCAGAGCAAAGGAACCGGCGGTGCGGGAGACAGTCAGCCCCGGGTCAACAATCTGGTTTGTGCCGCTGAAGAATGCGTCAAGACCGGCAACGTAGCTGTCGCCTGCAACGGCGAGGCCGGTAACGGTGTTGTTGGCGGCAGTGCTGCTGTACCAGAGGTTGCCCTCGAACTTAATGTCTCCGTCGTTAAAACGACCCAACGTGGCTTCATCGCTGTCCTTGTCGATCTGAAGCATCTTGTTGTACTCGACAAACAAGCTGTTGTAAACTTCAGCAGCACCATTGGCACGGATGTTGATTGCCGTGTTGGAGGCTTCCGTTCCCATGCCTACGAAAGTGGCGTTGGCGAGCTGAAGAAGCATCAAAGGCTCGCGCGTGGCGGGCTTGTCGTTACCGTCCCATTCGCCGCCCTTGTCGCCCTTGTCGTCGAGGCCTTCGCCGCCCTTGCGCTGGATGGCAAAGAAGTGCTGCACCTGGCCCTGCCAGCCTTCGTCAAGGTCAAGACTGTCGTCGTAGGAAAATGCTGCCACGATGTAGTCAAGATTCACGGCGCCACCAAAGATTTCGATTGCGTCGTCCTTGTTACCGAACACTTCAACGTGATCGATCGTTGTGCCGGAGCCGACGCCGCCGAGAGTAAGACCGTTGATCTCGTTACCCTCTGAAATGACAGTACCACCGTGGCGGATGGACACGTAGCGGAATGTGCCGGAGCTTTCGCTGCTGTCGCTACCGCCGTAGTTGATGAGGCTCTCGTCGCCTGTGGCGGGAACCATACCTTCGACGTCCTGTGTCGGGTAGTCCCCGGTGAAGCTGCCGCTCTTGTTGGAGTTGAGTATGCCGTTGCCGAGAATGATAACGCCGCCCCACATGCCCGAGTCGTCGGGACCGAGGGTCGCCGTCTTTGACGAGATTGGCGTAAAGACAATCGGCTCGACGGCTGTGCCGACCGCGTTGATGCTGGCGCCGCGTGTTACAACGAGGGCCGAGGCGGAGGCACCGGTGCCTTCAGCAGCGTAGATGGTGACGCCGGGCTCGATTGTGAGCGTAGCACCGGGCATAACGTAGGTGTAGCCGTCGATGAGGTATTCGTTACCGGCCTCGAGCGTGGTGTCGCTCGTAATCTTGTTGGCAAGCTGTGTTTGCGCAACAAGGGGACCGCACACGGAGGCGATGCCGATGGCAGTGAGTATGGTCTTGTTCATATGGTGTTTACTATTATTGGGTTAGATACGAACAGTCTAAAGGCCAGTCCTAGCAACTGGTTTCGTAGCGAGAACGAGGATTTGCGGATGGATGGCAAGGCTTCGGAAGCGAGTAGTATTTGAGAAATCCGGCGAACTTCCGAAACGAAGCCAGCCGCCGCAAAGACCGTTCGCAGCAGAAATCAAAGTTGTTAGTGGTGGCCTAATAACTGTAAGATAGTGACATGCTTACGCTGCGGCCCTTGCGGTAACGTTCCATAAGAACGTCGGAATCCTTGCCGAGCGTGCGCTTGTATTCGGAATTGAGCAGGTTGGAGAAGCCCAGCTTGAGCGAAACGCCGCTCCAGAGCTTCTGCGAGTAGATGAGGTTGAGCGTGACGGGGGGCTGCTCGTAAACGTCGGGCAGTTCGTCATCGGGCGGGGTGAAGGCCACGAGGCGCTCGCCCACTTTGTTGAGAGCAAGCGTTATAGTGCTGCCCCATGAAAAGTTTTGATAGCTGATGTTAGCGTTGGCCACGTAGCGGGACTGGCCGACCATCGCTGTGTCGGGGATGACCTCGCCGTGGTATTCGCCGCCGCTTACATCCGCGTCGATAAGGGAGAAATTGCCCCCCACGGTGACCCCTTCGAGCCATGAGGCGAATGGTTCGAGGCTGTAACGAACTTCCGCTTCGACGCCCTTTACTTCGGCTTCATCGCGGTTGACGGGCGATATTACGAGCGTTCCCGTCGAGGTGCCGTCGGTGCTGTCCATGAACATCACTTCGATGGGGTCGTCCATCGTCTTGTAAAAGGCGCTGACGGCTACCATGCTTCCCTTGTCCATGAACCATTCCCAGCGAAGGTCGAGGTTGTCGATGCTGGTCATCTTCAGGTCCGGGTTGCCCTGATAGTATTCGCGGCGGAAGGGGTCGTAGAGACGGGCGCTTGTAAGCTCCTTGAAGGTGGGACGCGCGATTGTGGAGCCGTAGGCGAAGCGCAGGTTCATACCTTCGCGGAAGGTGTAAATCAGGCTGACAGCGGGCAGTACGTCCGTCTGGTCGATTTCGGCATAGCGGTCGAGCGTGCCGTCGGAGGCCTTGAAGGTAGATACGGATAGATCCGTGCTCTCGGCCCTTGCTCCGGCCACCAGACGCCAGTTCTCGCTGAATAGGATGTCGCCCATCAGGTAGGCGGCTCCAATGTCCTGCTCTCCCTTGTAGTTGGACACGTAGGTATCCACCGGGTAAACAGTCCAGCCGAACTGCGTAATCCAGCCGCCCTTGCCGTTGTCGGTTGAGCCTAATAGGCCAATGGTCCCGTCGGTGAACATGCTCGACTCCTGCGCCCAACTGGTGATGGCGGTGCTGCCGCGTCCGTAATAGACGGTGTACTGGTCCTCGCTGTAAGTGCGGTCCGTCGTGGAGTAGAGGCCGCCGAACTTGATCGTGCTTTCCATCTCGCCGAAGAATTTGAAGGGCAGGGATATGTCCGCGCCCCCTTCGAGGCTTTCCTCGTCAAGATCTCTAAAATAGCGGGAAGGCGGATATGTGGTGTTTGTCGAGTAAGACTCGTTGTCCAGGTCATACAGGGTCTGGAACACGCGGAAATCCGGCTGCTTCTGCGTGCTGCGGCTCCATGAGGAATGCCATTCCACCTGCGCGTCCTTGAGCGAAGGCAGGAGGTGCTTGCCGTGGAGCTGCGCGCTGCTCATCCCGCGCTCCGTATAGAGCAGGGAGTAGTTTTCAAAAATCATCGAGGGGTAATCCTCCGGCTGCACGCCCACGCCGCGGCGGACTTCGTCCTCCGCATACTGGTTGTGGTAGAGGTCGAGCGTTATCTCGTTGTTGGCGCTCGTCTGGAGGGCGATTTTGGAGAACACGCCCCAGTTGATGCTCTGGACGCTCTTTGTGTAGCCCCAAGGGGTCTTGTCGCCCCAAGGAAGATCTTTGCCTTCGAGGCGGTCGCTAAAAGAGAAGTTCGACGGGTCCGTGTCGTATATGAACTTCGCAGTGTCGAGCGAGGTATAGCTGGCGAGATAACCGTCGTCAAAGCCCTCGGTCTTGCGGTCGTATGTGAAGCTGAAGGTGTATCCCAGGCGGCGTTCCTTGCCCAGTTCGTACTGGTTGCCCGTGGCTATCGAGAAGCCGTAGTTTGGCAGTCCGTTGCGCGTCTTGGGAAACATGCTGTGCTGGAACTGCTTGCTGAACTCGCTAAGCAAAATCGCCGATTCGAGCGATGGGTTCGTGTTCGCCCTCGCCTTGTTGTAGGCGGTCTGCGGCAACACAAGTCCTTCGGGCGTCTCCGGTGCGGTGCGGTCATCCGCATCCATTCCGAAGAAGCTCAGTCCTTCTTCGCTTGAGAGGATGTCCTTTCCTGTGACGTTGCTGTTGTAGCCTGTAGATACGGACAGCGTTGCGAAGAACTGTTCGGGGAAGCTCTTGGTGCGAATGTTTACGCTGCCGCCTGCAAAGTCGCCGGGCAGGTCGGGCGTGAAGCTCTTGGATGTCTGTATGCTTTCCAAAAGGTCCGTGGGGAACTGGTCCATCTGTACGGCGCGCTTGTCAGGGTCCGCACTGGGCATGGACACGCCGTTCATCTGCGTGTTGGCGTAGCGGTCTCCAAGACCGCGTATGAGGACGTATTTGCCCTCCATTACGCTCGCTCCCGTCACTCGGCCCATCGCCTCGGCTGCGTCACCAAGGCCCTGCTTGGTGAAGTCTTCAGCGCCGATCGCGTCGGACACGTTTAGCGACTTCGAGCGGTACTGCTGGAGGCCTATCTGGCTGTCCTGCATCTGCTCGGCCACGACTACAATCGCGTCGAGCATGATGATGTCGCCTTCGACGCCGAACTCGTCCTCTTCTTCATAGGCACGGGCGTTTAGCGAGATGTCTGCCCGTGCCACGTCTCCGGCGGGAACGGCAATGTCCTTCATCTGGCTGTAATCGTAACCGCCTTTATAGAAGGTGACTGTCTGCGCTCCCGCAGGAATGCCCGACACACGGTATTTGCCGTCAACGTCGCTCGTCGTGTAAAGGTTCGGTCCGAGTACCGACACGGATACGCCCGATATTCCCTTGCCGGTGGATGCATCTACTACCCTTCCGGCGATTATGCCATCGCCGGCGACGGGTGCGCTCTGTGGCGCGGCGTCCGTTTCGGCAGCGTATGTCAACGTGGGAGCTATCAGGCCCAGTGATAATATGAGGGCGTGTTTCAATCGCATAAATCTGGTCTGGATTCGCCTATCCAGCCCTGACTGAGGCCCGTCGCAACCCTATACTAGGCCCTCCGCCAGCTTATCACCCTGCGGTAACGCGCCCTTGACTTCGTAACACTTCCGTCACGGCAAATGCCCTCAAAAGACCATTCATCAAGGGGAAGCGTAAAGCAGGACGAAGGCCCGTATCTTACAAGCCAGCTATTGGACGACAGCGCTGGAGCCACTGGGCAGATATTGCCCAGCCTCCGACACACTCGGCTTTACTCTGTTGGATTTAATACCTTTCACCATGCGCCGGTAGGCATTTTTTGCACCGACGCCAAGATACAACAACGCACTTTACGAAGGCTTTACAAACGCATGGGCACAATCTGCCCACCAAATGCATACTAAATCAGTAGTGTTTATTTCTAACGTTGACTATAAAGACTTTACGAAAATTGGCACAGCTCGGGCTTTGTATGTGTCGCAACCAGAAAGGCTAAAATGGAAACGACTACCCCTAGCAGCATCACAACCCGGACAGAAACGATCAGAGCCGAACCGGAACTTATCGAGCAGTATCTGCCACTGGTGCGCAAGGTGGTAATGAGCCTTGCTCGGCACCTGCCCCCTCAGGTTGATGTGGACGACTTGCACAGCGTGGGCACGATGGGGCTCATCGCAGCGGTGCGCCGTTTCGACAGCGATCAGGAAAAGACTTTCGAGGCTTATGCAGTGATGCGAATCCGCGGCGCCGTGCTCGACGAGCTGCGCCGTCTGGACAGCCTGCCCCGCACAGCCCGCGCCAAGGCTCGCAACCTTCAGGAAACCTCCGCCCGTCTGGAGCAGAGCCTTGGCCGCGAGCCCAACGACGAGGAGCTGTCCATAGCCCTTGGCATGAACACCCGCGAGCTGCGCCGTATGCGCAATCAGGTGCGCCCGATGAATTTCATCTCTCTGGACAATCGCACGAATCCGTCCGGCGAACAGGAAGCCGACATGCACGAGGCCATCGCGGACGAGAATCAGGAGACAGGCTCAGACCATTGCCAGCAGAATGAACTGATCGAGATCTTGCGCGACAAAATCGACGAACTGTCCGAACGCCAGCGCAAGATCCTGTCCATGATATACTTCGAAAACATGCGCTTGTCGGAAATCGCAGAAGTGTTCGAAGTCACCGAAGCACGCGTCTGCCAGATCCGCAGTCAGGCGATAGCCAACCTGCGCAAGCAGATGCAGAACTACATCACCGAATAGGCCCGAGAGAGGGCACACACAGCGGTAATAGACAGTAAGGAGAATAGCGGCAGCCCCCCCGAGGGGAACGCCAGCTATAGAGCGAATGCCAAAAGAAACCCAAAATAAGAGTATTTAACCGCAGATTACGCAGATTTTCACAGATTACTAAGAAACAAAGAGTTACTTATTATATCTGCATAAATCCCTGCTTATCTGCGGATAAAACATATTGTTGTATTTGAGAAGACTTATGGCAACCGCTCTAAATCTCAGGGCGGAACGCTAATCGACGTTTCCGCCCTGTCTTCTTATAGAGAAGAAAGCCTGAAGCAGCTCGCGACATTCCTCCTCCATCACCCCGGCCTCCATTATGCAACGATGGTTCGAACGAGGCAGGGAGTTTAGGTCCGTAGCGCCGCCAAGGCAGCCCATTTTCGGGTCTCGCACGGCGTAAACGACGCGGGACATGCGGGACATTATCATAGCGCCGCTGCACATCGGGCAAGGCTCCTTGGTGACGTACATCGTGGCACCGCTCATGCGCCAGTCCCCGATGGCGTTTGCCGCACTCGTCAGAGCGAGAATCTCCGCATGAGCTGTCGGGTCTTTGTTCGTCTCCACGCAGTTGTGCGCGCGCGCAACAATCTCGCCCTCGTATTCGACAACGGCCCCGATGGGCACCTCGCCCTTGTTCCAGGCGTCGATGGCCTGATTGAAAGCCATGCTCATGAAGTAGCGCTCATCAATCGCCAGAAGCGAAGGATACAACTTCGGGAAAGGGCAAGGCGGGACGGATTTGTCGGAAAACTCGTTCATCAATAATACGCTATAAAGCGGCATGAAATGTCACCCTTAACAGGGGCGTCACACACACTAACCCTTTGCCAGCTCCTCGCTGCGCACCCTCGCCGCCTTTACTCCGGCCATAATCGTGCCGTGCAGATCCAGCGCGGCCATTTTCTCAAGCGCGGCCTGAGTCGTACCGTTGGGACTAGTCACCTTGCGGCGCAACTCTGCGGGATCCTCACCGCTCTTCTCCAAGAGCATCGCGGAGCCGAGCACAGTATGCATAGCAAGACGGAAGGCCACATCCGGCGAAAGCCCTTCCGCAATGCCGCCGTCGCGCAGAGCCTCGACAAAGGCAAACACGTAGGCGGGGCCGCTGCCGGAAAGAGCCGTTACAGCGTCGAGCTGCCCCTCTTCCACGGTCAAAACAGGCCCCATGGAACCAAGGATACCCTCGACATCCGCCAACCTGCCCGCGGAAAGCGGCAACTTGGAAGCGTAAGCCGTTATCCCCGCCCCTATCTGCCCGGGCGTGTTGGGCATTGCGCGAACAATATTTTCCGCGTTGGGGAAGCGGGCCGCAAGGCGGGCAACGGGCATTCCGGCGAGGATGGAAATGATGAGCTTGCCGCGGGTAAGCTCCGCCACGCTGTCCGGAAGCTGGGCAAACTGCTGGGGCTTGATGGCGAGAACCACTGTGCGAATGCCGGAATCCGCCTTGAGCATGGTTTCAAGCGACTCAAACCAAGCAATGCCGGTATTCTTTGCGAGCGTTTCGCCGGTGCCGTCCCTGGCGCTTGTGCACGCAACTTTCGCAGCCGTGCAAAAGCCTTTGTTCAACATGCCCCGGACAATGGCCGAAGCCATGTTGCCAGCGCCTACAAATGCGGTCTCGATCATTTTTTGTATGTCTTGTGAAAGTGATTTTACACGCCTGAGCACATGCGATTGAAATTTCGCACAACAGGTTACGCACTGAACTTAGATACCCTTGCTTTACGCAAGAAGTGAGCTGCTGGCAACAACGTCAGCATAAAAGTAGTTGAGCGCTGCCAGAAAAGACGTCTGCACCTGAACCGCAGACGCCGCTTGCCCTGCAAAAAACAAGTCCTTCGTGGCACAAGCGTCAGCGATAAGAGTTACAGAAAAACCATGATCCTTTGCAGCCCTCACAGTAGCATCCACGCACATATGCGTCATCATTCCGCACACAACAATGCGATCTGCACCTATAACCCGCAAAGTTTCGAGCAAACCTGTCTGAAAAAAACTGTTGGGAAAGTGCTTTTCCACCACCACTTCATCATCAAGAGGAAACACAGCTTCGTGAATCTCAGCCCCTTTAGTTCCTGGAATGAAAAAAGTGGAATCACCACGCGTGGACAAGTGCCGCACATGAATGACAGGCAACCCCTTGTTCCGAAAAAGATTCAGCACATAAGCGGCAGCATTTACAGCTTCGTCCGCACCGGAAAGCGGATTCGCCCCTCCGAGAAAATAGTCATATTGAAGGTCAATTAGCAAAAGAACGGTATTCATCCAAGTTAGTCTCTACAAGGGAAAGCCAAATGCGAAAGCAAAATGAACCTACACAAGGCAGAAAGCCTGAAAAGGGCCTCTTGTAACGATAAAACGGTGCGGATAACTTCCCCCATCCCCGGGCGTCAAGCCTGCCCTAGTAAAGGCGCACAGGTTGAGCCATCGGATGGGTGAAGCGCGCTGTCGTGCCCCCGCTTCTACGCCGCTCAAGCCATATCTCGCCCCCGAGGGTTCGCACTCCGTGACGGGCCACCGTAAGGCCCATTCCGCGCCCGACGGCGGTCTTACCCGAAATGAACGGCTCGAAGGCGTGGTCCTCCACCTCGGGATCTATACCTTGGCCCTGGTCGTGGATGCGTATCTCAAGAACTCCATCATCGACCTCCGGCACAACCTCCAGCTCGATAATCTTTTCCGAAGCCGAAACGTTGTCGGGATAGCTCTCCCATGCGTTAATGAGCAGGCGGCCCAGAATGTCCTCGAAAGTCTCGATATTGGTCTCGATAACCATGCCGGGCTTCGGGTTTAGCACCTTTACCTGGGCGGGCACCTTGTAGTCGCCCACAAAGCGGCGAATGGCCCCCTCGATGGAATCGTCCAGAGGCACCTTCACAATGTGGGGCCTCTCGTCGGTGGCGATCGTGGAAAGCTGCTGCACGATTTTCACCATGCGCTTCACGGCCTTGTCGATAAGCTCGCTCGAACGGCGAACAAGCACGGGGTTGTCCGACGCGGTCTTGAGCAAATCAACGTACCCGACCACCACTCCGAGCAGGTTGTTCAAGTTGTGCGCTATGCCCTGCGTGATGGCGCCCACGGCGGCGGACTGGCGGGCGTCTGCAAGACGGTTCTGAAGGTCGAGGTTCTTGCGGTGGTTTTCCCGAATGCGAAGCTGCGTGTTCACACGGGCCAGAGTCTCGTCCAAGTCGATGGGCTTTGTAATGTAGTCCGCCCCACCCGCGTTGAGCCCTGCCAGCTTGTTTTCGCGGCTGTCCTTGGCCGTAATGAAAATGACCGGCACGTCCTCCGTTCCGGGCATCTCCTTCAACCTGCGGCAAACCTCCACCCCGTCCATCCCGGGCATGACTACGTCCAGAAGGACGAGAGCGGGCTTGGACACGGCAATGCGCTCCAACGCCTCCACTCCGCTGCTAGCGGTGACTACAATCATCCCCTCTTTCTCCAGCTTGCGCTGGAGAATGCGAACATTCACGGGCTGGTCATCGACGACCAGAATTGTAGGGGGCTTGTTCACAATGGGGCTGGCACTATCATTTACGCATCTTGAAAGCTTTCAAGGTGTTTTTCATCAACATTGCAACTGTCATGGGGCCGACGCCGCCCGGAACGGGGGTTATCGCCTCGCAAAGGGGTGCGACAGCATCGTAGTCCACATCTCCCACAAGGCGGGAACCGCTCTTGCGAGAAGCGTCCGCTATGCGGTTGATGCCAACGTCGATCACGACCGCGCCGGCCTTTACCATGTCCTTGGTCACAAAACGAGGGCGACCGATGGCCGCAATCAGTATGTCGGCCTGTTTTGTAACTTCACCCAGATTTTTTGTGCGCGAATGACAAGTTGTGACAGTTGCGTCGCCAAATGGGCCTTTCTGAAGCATGAGCAGCCCAGCCGCCTTGCCCACAAGAAGGCTGCGCCCGAGAACTACGACGTGCTTGCCCGCCGTCTCGATGCCCGTACGGCGCAGCAACTCCACGATGCCCGAAGGCGTGCAGGGAGCAAAGCCGCTCATGTCGTCCTGAACAAGGCGGCCCATGTTCACAACCGAAAGGCCGTCAACGTCCTTGTCCGCGGAAAGGTGGTTGAAGGTGTCGCGCTCGCTCATGTGCTTTGGCAGCGGGGCCTGAACAAGAATGCCGTGCACGGACGGGTCAGCGTTGAGCTTGTCCAAGAGCCTGAAAAGCTCCTCCTGCGTGGCGCTCTCGGGCAGGACAGTGACCAGGCCCTTCATGCCGATTTTCGCCGCCGTGTCCTGCTTCTTTTTCACGTAAGAAACGGACGCGGGGTCTTCACCCACGCGCACAAGGTGGATGCAAGGGCGATCGTTTTCGGGAAGCTGGCTAACTTCCGCACGAAGTTCCTCGACAATCTGGTTGGCGATGTTGTTACCGTCGATAATGGTCATAAATGGGGCCTGTTATGGATGGGACAAATGATATTAGCTTAAAAAAGCGCATAAGAGCGCGGATGACAAGACGCTGAGGCACAAAGAAGAGCTATTTGAGCATCATCTCGATTTCCGACTTCGATAGCTGCTTGACCTTGCCCGGGCCAATGCCGCGTAGAACAAGGCGACCAATCTGAAAGCGCGCGAGACGCTCCACGTAGTAGCCGAGGAACTCCATCATGCGGCGAATCTCGCGCTTGCGCCCGTGCTGGAGGTGAATCTCAAGATCCCGCTCCGGAGCGGCACTGCGCTTCATCATAATGATTTTCTCCGCGCTGAGGCGCTCGCCCTCTACCTCGACACCGCTCAAGAGCACCCTGATGTGCTTGGGGTCAAAGGGCTTGGTAAGAAGGACGCGATAGCGTTTGATGACGCGGCGGGACGGATGCATGAGCTGCTGGGCAAGCTCTCCGTCGCTAGTCATAACGAGCATCCCCTCGCTGTCCTTATCCAGACGACCGGCGCAAAACAGGCGCATCGACTGGTACACGGGAGGAAGGATGTCAAACACCGTGCGCCCGCCAAAGGGATCGTCGTTGGTACAGAGCACTCCGCGCGGCTTGTTCATCAAAAGCGTCACCGTCGCGGGGCGCTGGGAAGGCTTCAAAGTGCGCCCGTTTACGACGATGCGCTGAAGCTCTGGATTCACCTTCTGGCCGATCTGCGCGGGCTGCCCGTCCACGGTGACTGCGCCCTCCTCGATGAGCTGCTCGGCGGCGCGGCGGGAACAAATGCCCATTTCCGCGATGTATTTGTGAATTCTTACCTCTTCGGATTTGCTGTCCATTGTATTTGCACTCGTTACGAGGGGCGGCGACCCGATAATTCAAACTCTCGGGCGGCGGCGGGGAATCCGGCGCCATCTTCACCACTCTCGTGTAAACAGACAGATTTACCCATGAGTTCCCTTCCAGACAAGCCCGCTTATGGGCCAAAGAACCCTTTCCTTGCAAAAATTGCGTCAATCCGCCCCCTCGACTGCGGGAGCGAGGATAAAAAGAGCGTCCACATCGAGTTGGAGCTGGGCGCGCAAGGCTGCGCATACACATGCGGGGACTGCATTGGCGTGTACGCGCAAAACGCGCCCGAGGACGTGGCCCTGCTCCTTGAACTGCTAGGAATACCCGCGGACGAAGAGGTGACACTCCCGCAGGAAGCGGAAAACTCAAGCATTCAAAAGGCCCTGACGGAAAAACTCTACTTCCTCGCCCGCCCGAATTCCGCGTTCATAAGGGCGGTGATGGAGAATACGCCAAGCGCCCGCGAGCGGGGCAACATCGAAGCCTTGCTGAACGGCCCGCTGGAAGCACTCCAGCAATACGTTCGCTGGCACAACTACTTCGACATTCTCCGCCTGGCCCCGTCGGCACGCCTCGGAGCGCAAGAGCTTGCCAAGGCCCTGCCCCGCATCCAGCCACGCCTTTACAGCATTTCATCAAGCCCGCGCTTCAAGGCAGGTTTCGCGAGCCTTAGCGTATCCGTTCTCAAGTATTTGAAAGACGGGCAAACGCGCAGCGGTTTTGCCTCCTCTTGGCTGGCAAACAGGGCACAGCCCGGACTTACGCCGGTCCCGGCCTTTGTCGCACGAGGCTCCGTGCGCCTGCCCGAAGACCCGTCCAAGGACATAATCATGGTCGGCCCGGGAGTGGGCATAGCTCCCTTCCGCGCCTTCCTGCAAGAGCGGGAGCTGACGAACGCGAGCGGGCGCAACTGGCTCTTTTACGGGCACCGGCACGAGGCTACGGACTTCTACTACCGCAAGGAGCTGGAGGAGTTTCAGGCGCGCAAGGTTCTAACGAAGCTCTCGCTTGCGTGGAGTCGCGACGGGGAGCAAAAACGTTACGTGCAGCACCTCATGGCGGAAAACGCGGAAGAGTTGTGGAGCTGGCTCGAAGCGGGCGCAAACATCTACGTCTGCGGAGAAAAGGAGAACATGGCCCGCGAGGTTCTGGATACTTTGAGCGGAATCGCCGCCTCCAAGGGCGCTTGCGACGATACGCCCGAGTCCCGTGAAGAGTGGGTCAAAGCCATGAAAAAGGACAAGCGCCTGCAAATGGACGTTTACTGAAAAAACTTATGGCCACCTCTAACAACTGGTTTCGTAGCGAGAACTAAAGTTTGCGGATGGGCAGGGATCAAGCCCTGCACCACCGATGCACCCGCATCGGCATTGACTGTCCTGGGATAGGCGAATGAAATCGCCGTAAGGGCAAAGCCCTTCAAACAAGGAGGGTTTATACCCTCCCGCCGTAAGGGCGAAGCCCTTCAAAGAAGGAGGGTTTACCCCCTCCTTACACCCAGCCCTCGGTGATTGCGGCCCTGTAAATGGGCATCACGTGGTTGTCGCGCAGATTTCCCCAGTCCTTGGTGAACTTCATCAGGGTGTTCACGGGATGAAAGCCAAGCTCTTCGGGCGGGACTTTGGGCACAAGATCGCAGGTATTGCGAATGTTGAACACCTCATGAGCGGCCATCTCGTTGAATACTGTGACAAAGTCGCTCTGCCCCACGTTTGGAGAGCCCAAGAGATACACGCTGGAGCTGCCAAAGCCGCTCGCCTTGAACCAGTCCGACTGGATTAGCGACACTGACACAAGCGTCGCCACGGCGGCCCCGAGACTGTGCCCGGCAACAACCACGGCGCGGATATTTTTTTCTTTGCCCGCAAAATCCGCCAGCACTTGCGAAAAAGATTTCTCGCAGGAACGGAAGGTGTCGCCGAAACCTTCGTGGACGTGCCCCATGTCAAGAGCGCCAATTTTCAGCGATACGGGAATGAAGCGCATGTTCGAGGCCCATTCAAGGTCCGTGCTCGTGCCGCGAACCCCGATGTAAAGGACGCCGTTAGCCCCCATCGCAAGGACTATCATCGGCGAACGCTCCTTCACCCAGCGGTAGCGCACCTTCGGCCCGGGTTGGCGCCTGTAAGTCTTTGCCTCGCTCCATATTAGGGAGCTGTAAGAGGTGAAGGCCGGTATGTCTGCGGGAGGGGTCCAGTGAAAGGAACCCTCCTTGGGACGCCCAGCGCCCTCCCACTTGTCAATCATGTCGTAAAGCAGCTCGATGAGCGAGCAGCCGTCAAGCGCAACGCCTTTATCATATGCCATACCCAAGGCATACACTCTAACGACGCCAAACGGAAGCTGAAAAGACGACTTTTCCAACACTTTTTTCAAGTGCTTTTGGAGAGGCCCGACATGGCTTTTCAACAAAGTAAGCGACAGGGCAAACAAACTCGCAGAGACAGCCTTGACTCTGTTCCTCGCGTCGGGCATTTTCTTCGCCTTCAAAACAGGGTCCGCGAAAGCGGATTTCCGCCGCCATGTCCAAGAGCCTGAAAGACACACTTAACCTCCCCAAGACTAACTTCCCGATGAAGGCCGATCTGGCCACGCGGGAGCCCGCGCGCCTGCAAAACTGGCAGGAAATGGACCTTTACCATGCCGCGCTTGAAAAGAACGCCAAGGGAGACACGTTCATCCTGCACGACGGCCCGCCCTACGCCAACGGCGACATCCACATGGGGCACGCGCTGAACAAGACGCTCAAGGACATCATCCTGCGCTACAAGACGATGCGCGGGTTCAAGACGCCCTTCATCCCGGGCTGGGACTGCCACGGCCTGCCCATCGAGCAGCAGATATTGAAGCGCATCGGCGGCAAGATTTTCGACATGGAGCCGGTCGAGCTGCGCAAGATGTGTGCCGAGTATGCCCAAGGCTACGTGGACCGCCAGCGCGGCCAGTTCAAGCGCCTGGGCATCCTTGCAGACTGGGACAAACCCTACGTCACTTTCGACAAGACCTTCGAGACGGGCATTCTTTCCTGCCTGCTCGACCTCGTAAAAAAGGGCCTGATCGTCAAAGGCTACAAGGCCGTGCACTGGGACCCCGTGTTCCGCACCGCCCTAGCAGAAGCCGAAATCGAATACCACGAGCACGCCTCGCCTTCGATTTACGTGAAGTTCCCGCTCGTCAACTGGAAGAGCTACGAGCAGCTAGCCTCCCTTGCTGTCGATAACGTGAGCCTTGTCATCTGGACGACGACGCCCTGGACAATGCCCGCGAACCTCGGCGTCAGCCTGAACCCGGAGCTTGACTACGTCGCGCTCAAGGTGGGCAACGAAGCCTACATCGTGGCCGAGGGCCTCGTGGATGCCTTCAAAGCAGGCTGCGGCATCGAAGAGGCCGAAGTCATCGCGAAGTTCAACGCCTCCTTCCTCGACAAGGCCGAGTGCAGCCACCCGATTTTCGACGACCGCACAAGCCTCGTCATGCTCGGCAGCCACGTCACGCTCGAACAAGGCACCGGCTGCGTACACACCGCCCCGGGTCACGGCGCTGACGACTTTATAATCGGCAAAGCCTACGGGTTGCCCATCCTCGTCCCCGTGGACGAAAAGGGCTGCTTCAACGGCGAGTTCCCCCTCATGCAGGGCGAGTTTGTCTTTGACGCGAACCCAAAGATCGTCGAGCTACTGCGCGAAAAGGGCCTGCTGCTTGGTCACAAGATCATCAAGCACGACTATCCCTTTAGCTGGCGCAGCAAGAAGCCCATCATTTTCCGCGCCACGGCCCAGTGGTTCATGCGCCTTGAAGACGGCGTCAAGGAACGCGCTCTTCAGGCCATCGACAAGGAAGTGCGCTGGATCCCCGGCTGGGGCCACGACCGCATCCGCAGCATGGTCGAACGCCGCCCGGAGTGGTGCATCTCGCGCCAGCGTTCATGGGGCGTACCCATCCCCGCCATCCGCTCGAAGAAGAGTGGCGACTCCATACTCGACGCCCGCATCATCGAAAAGCTCCTGCCAATCGTGGCCGAAAAAGGCACCGACGCCTGGTACACAGAACCTGTTTCGAGCTTCCTGCCCGAAGGCTTTGTTTACGAAAAAACGGGCGAATGCAGCCCCGAGGACTTTGAAAAGGAATCGGACACGCTGGACGTGTGGTTCGACTCCGGCGCGACGCACATCGCCTGCCTTGAGCTGGACGAGCGCGTAAGCTCGCCTGCGGACCTGTACCTCGAAGGCAGCGACCAGCACCGCGGCTGGTTCCAATCCTCGCTCCTTACTAGCGTCGGCTCGCGCGACCGCGCTCCTTACAAAGCAGTCTTGACGCACGGCTTCATTCTCGATGGACAGGGCCGCGCCATGAGCAAGAGCATGGGCAACACGATAAGCCCCCTCGACCTCATCGACAAATACGGTGCGGACGTGGTGCGCCTCTGGGTTTCGAGCCTCGACTTCACCAACGACTGCGCAGTGTCTGAAGAGATCATGGGCAACACAGCCCGCGCCTACCGCGACATTCGCAACGCCCTGCGCTTCCAGCTTGGCAACCTTGCGGACTTTGACGCGACAAAGGACGCCGTTGCACCGGCGGATCTCTGCCCGCTGGACTCATGGGCGCTTCAGGAAACGGCCCTGCTCATCGAGCGCGTTACAGAGCACTACGAGAACTACGAGTTCCACAAAGTGTACGGAGCAATCACACAGTACTGCACCGTCACACTCTCCGCCCTGTATCACGACATCCTCAAGGACCGCCTCTACACCTACGGGGCGAACTGGCAGGAGCGCCGCTCGGCCCAGACCGTACTGCACCACAGTTTCGACACCTTGACGCGCCTGCTGGCCCCCGTCATGTGCTTCACCTGCGACGAAGCCATCGCCTATCGCAAGGCGGACGCGGACTACGCAAGCGGCCTTTACGCCAACTTGCAGGACTGGCCCGTAGTTGGTTCCGGCTGGAAGAGCGCGAAGGCTGACGCCGTAACGCGCCTTCTCAACGAAGTGCGCCCGCTCGTCAACGAAAAGCTCGAAGTGCTCCGCCGCGACAAGGTCATTGGCAAGAGCGTCGATGCGGAAGTCACAATCTCCGGCTCCGGCGAACTGATGGACATCATGCAGGCCG
>JAFGLA010000096.1 GCA_016928295.1 Opitutales bacterium | reverse complement strand
TACACCTCGGTCTTGCCGCTGCCCGTCACGCCGTGGATAAGATGCGTGCGAAACTCTTTCGTGTTCAGGCTATCCATCAGGCCCGTGACGGCGGCTTGCTGTTCCTCATTCAGCTCGTGCTCCTCCGCCGCCACGTATTCGGCATCCGCCAGCTCGTCGTCGTAAGCGCCGCGCTCCACGGCGCTGTGTATCTGCTCCACGACGCCCTTTTTCACAAGCGAGTCCACACAACTGGGCGAAAGGTTCAGGCGGGTGAGAAGCTCCGCCTTCTGAAAGGACTTGCCCTCCGGCTGCGCGGCGAGGAAGCGGTAAACAAGGAGCTGGTTTGGCGCACGCTTTTCCAGCGCGGCCAGTTCCTCTGCCTCCAGCTTGCGCAAGAGGCGCAGATGTTGCAGGATGCGCCGCCCCATGCCCTTGCGAACGCTGGCCGGTATCATTGCCTCGAACACGCTCTCAAGCGAGCAGGCGTAATAGGCGCTCATCCAGCGGGCCAGCGCGACAAGGTCCGGCGTCAGGACGGGGAAGGGCTGCTCGCTCGCGGAGACGTATTTCAGCTTCTCGCGGGGCAGCTCCGGCTCCATGCCAAGCTCCAGCACAACGCCGCTCTCGTGCCGCCCGCGCAGGGGCATTTTGACAAGCGAGCCGATGCCCAGCTTGTTCAGCAGGCCCGCAGGCACGCGGTAGTCCAGCGCCCGCCCGACTCCGGACAGGGGATACACGCGGGCACAGCTTTCGAGGGGCGTTTCCATTGGGCGGGTCGCAAGGCTCCGAATCGAGCGGAAAAGTGACAAAAAGAGACGATAGACACAAGTTAAGGCGCATTCAAAGCGAAACTGTCTTGCCAAATGGGCATAAGCCTGTTGTCGTATTCGTCTCAACCCCCTTCAGGCTACACTCATGGCAACCCTTCCCGAACTGGACGAGCAGATTCTTTCAAAGGCTCGCGAGAAGTTTCGCGCCTTTCTTACCACCAAGGGGCTGCGCGTGACCAATCAGCGCATGGCCATTCTTGATGCCTGTTTCAAGATTGAAAAGCACTTTATCGCCGAGCAGCTATTGGAGGTGGCGCGAGAGATAGACCGCAGCGTTTCCCGCGCCACGGTGTACCGCAGTTTGCCAATACTCACCGAGTGCGGCCTGGTGCGGGAAATCGACGTCGGGCGCGACCACAAGTTCTACATGGCAGACCGCGGCCGCGGCACAAATCGCGTGCAGGTCGTGTGTATGGACTGCGACAAGATTTTCGAGCTGGATGCCCCGTTCATGGAATGGTACGCCAACAGCGTGTCGCAAAAAGTCGGTTTGAAGGCGGAATCCATACGCTTGCAGGTGCAGGCGCGTTGTGACGGCAGTCTTCACTGCGACAACTGCAAAACGAAGCAAGCGCACACCGGCCACGGCGAAACCGATTCGCATGACAAGCAGCACTGAGAAAGCGGTAGATCACGATTTCGAACTCGCGCTGATGGAGGACATCTACCGGCGCGACACGGCGGACACACGCACGCTTGAGGCTCTCGCCACACTTTACACGGAGCTTGGCCTCATCGAAAAGGGCCTTGAGCTGGATTTGCGCCATATAGAGCTGGAGCCGAACAACCCCTCGGCGCATTACAACTGCGCGTGCAGCCTCAGCCTGTCAGGCCGCCTTGACGAGGCGTTCGAGCGTTTGGAGCTTTCCCTGACTCTAGGCTTTGATAACATCGAGTGGATGCACAAAGACCCGGACCTCAAGGCCATGCGCAAAGACCCAAGGTGGGCTGCATTGCCAAGGGCAGAGTAGGGCTTGAGTGATTTGCCTGCCAGTGGACGCCAGCCGAGCGTTGGATCTTACTCACTATGGCAAATGCCGTTAGTAAGGGGCATCTTCAACCGTCGTAAGGGCATGGCGTATGCGACGTTTCCGCCGTTTTTATCTTACAAAGCGCAGGTTGATCATCTCCGCCAGCTTTGCGTAAGCCTCTTGCTTTAGCTCAAGTATCATCTTGTCCTTTGCCTCCTGCCTTTTGAGCGAAGAGCTTTTCGTTTTGGACATGAACGTCTCAGGAACGACCATTTCCCATGCGCCGGTCCGCACGTCCATTACAACGGCCTTCAGACGGATGCGCATGTGCTTTGTTTCATCTGGAATGAAGCTGCCCACGATGGGAACCCAGGATACCGCCGTAGAGCCGTGCATCTCGTCAATACTCTCAAGAACGCCCCACACGACAATTACTGTCTGTGCGCCAGCCTGTGCGGCGGCAAGGCGCAGGCTCTTGCTCAGGTCACGCGGCGATTGTTGCCCGGTTGTTGTGTCAGTATTCATCTGACTGCTGCTCCTTGCCGCGTATCCGCTCATCGGAACGGGTTGAAACAGCTTGCCCATGGCATCGATCAACTCGCCGTCCGGCATGACTGCGCCGGATTGTACCAGGAGCACGCGCCCCTGCCTCGGCATTTCCAGCCTTCCGGCATTATCCAGCACGGTTCCAATCTGCTCGTCGGAAATATCCTCTCCCAGCTCTATGCCCAGAACGTCGTATTCGGTCAGTTCCCTGCCCAACTCGGGGCGGTAGCTGCCGGATATGGATTCTGTCTGGCAGGCGGAAAGAAGAGTAAGCAAAAGAGCGAAGGGAAGGAGCAGTTTTTTATTCATGGGGAGTTTTGATTGGTGTAATCCAGACGCAAGAGACCCCTCGGCAAAGGAGATTGTTCCCATAAAGGAAAATGAGCTGCCAATGATGAATCTGGTTGGCTAGCCGATGATCTGCTTTTGCACATAGCAACCATCCGCTATGGACTGGGAGGCCGCTTTGTGCAATACTATGCCACAGTATGGCCACAGCCCCCAGTTACAAGCCGCTGGTTTTTGAACCCGGCGCGGCAGAAGAACCGCTTAACGCGCTTCAGCTTGAGATTCTCGAACTGAAAAAGCGGCGCAACGCGGTCATACTTGCGCACAACTACCAGTCCGGCGACATTCAGCGCATTGCAGACCACTTGGGCGACTCTCTGGGTTTGGCCTACAACGCGGCCGAGGCCACGGCGGACGTGATTTTATACTGCGGTGTGCACTTCATGGCGGAAACGGCCAAGATCGTGAACCCGTCCAAGACGGTGCTCCTGCCGGATATGGACGCTGGTTGCTCGCTGTCGGATTCCTGCCCGGCGGACAAATTGCGCGCCTACAAGGAGAAGAATCCCAACCTGTACGTCGTCGCCTACATCAACTGCTCCGCAGCGGTTAAGGCCGAAAGCGACGTAATCTGCACAAGCGGCAACGCGCACAAGATCGTGGCCAAGGTGCCGGAGGACAGGGAGATACTCTTCGTGCCGGACCAGAACCTCGGCCAGTGGGTGATGCGCCAGAGCGGGCGCAAGATGCGCCTATGGCCGGGTAGTTGCTACGCGCACGTCCTGTTTACTGCGCAGACTCTTACGCGTCTGCGCGATGAGTTCCCGGGCGCGCCCGTTGTCGCGCATCCCGAGTGCACCCAAACCGTGCGCGACATGGCGGATATCGTCTGCTCGACCGAGAGAATGGTTTCTTTCTGCAAGGAAACGAGCGCGGAAAGCATAATTATAGCCACCGAAACGGGCATGATTCACCGCCTTCAGCGCGAGATTCCGAGCAAGCGTTTCATCGCCGGGCCAACGGCGAACTGTGCCTGCAACGAGTGCCGCTACATGAAGATGAACACTCTGGAAAAGATGCGCGACGCGCTGCTCAACATGAGCCCCGCAATAGAGCTGCCGGAGGACATCCGTTCGCGTGCCGAACTGCCCATTCGCAGAATGCTGGACTGGTCGCGATAGAGACTAGGCCGTGTTCACGAATTCGATTCCCGTCGGGTAGCGTGCGTCTTTTCGGTGCAAAATTGGCCTGCTCGGCTCAAAGAATCTCGATTCATATCGACTCGCATTCCATTTTTTCACTCAAAAATCCATCCCGCCCCCTCGGTCCGCAAATTCGTGAACACGGCCTAGTGCCGGACGCAATCCGAAGAACTCTACTTCCTGAACAACTGCCTGATCAGGGGGCGGATTTTGTCCGCTGTGGGGCCGAATTTGTCAAAAGAAGCGCCACCCATTCTTGAGTCGTATTTCGCGTAACCAATCAATTCGTTGTTAATCTTCAGTTTTGCTTCGAAATACGTCAGATACATCGCAAGATCCCAGTTCCAGTTTGCCGTATAGGTCAAGTAGTACTCGTTTGATGGGACTTGTGCAGATGTGGCAACAACGGTTGGCTTAATCCCTAGATCGCTTATCTGTTCTGTTAGCTCTGCAAGGAAGCCGTCCATCAGAACGCTCTGGTTCATAACGATATACACGCTTTGAACATCATGCTTTTGCGACATGGGGACGACGTCCTTCACGATGACGCAGCCGGAAAAGAGTGTGAGTGCGGCAAGCAGGAAGATGGAACAACTCTTGCGGGAGATATTAAGCATGGGGGTTGTGTTTGTTGAGAGTTAAGGTGAAAAACGCGTATCTTTGTTGATTGTATAAGTCAAGCTATGCATTTCACATAATAGATAGCTGCTTAGACCCAGCTTTTCACTATCTCTGCGAATGGGGGAAACTCCCTTGACGCCTTGTGCGGACCGATGCCCGGGAGTTGCAGTGCCTCGTCTCGCGTTGTCGGGCGCGTCTGTGCGATTGTTCGCAGCGTGCTGTCGGGGAAAATCTGGTAGGCGGGAACGCCACGCTCCTGCGCCAGCTCGAAACGCTTGCGCTTCAAGCTTTCGAAAAGCTCGGCATCGTCACTGTCCAGCCCCTCGGCCCCTTGGGTCGCCTTGCGCTTTTTGTTCTCAAAAGGACTCTTGCCCGCGTTCGCTTCAAACAACTCGCCAGCTTTGCGCTTGCGCTTTTTCGCTTTGCCGTCCGCGCCGCCATCGAGGGGCAGGTCCGCGTCGTTCCCGCGCATTATTGCAGGCATGGGCGGCTTGCCGTCGGGCCCGGGCCAGAGCAGCTCGGGGACAAAGTCGCCCTTCATGGCGCGGGTGCCCAGTTTTGTCAGTGTGACTACGGGCCTTTCGTCGCGACTCTTGCGTAAAAGCCCCATTACGAGGCACTCGTCGAGCAGAGCCTTTGTGAAGTCCATGCCCTGAGCTTCAAGAATGCCGAATGTCGATAGCTTGTTTAGCCCGTGCTCGCGCATCGGTCCCTTTTGCCTGCCACAGAGCATGTCCGCTATCTTGCCAAGCCCGAAAAGGCCCTCCCAGTCGTCGTTGCCGACTCTTTTTGACATGCGCGCCACCCCGCTTAACGCCTTGCGCAGTACCGTGAACTGCTCGTCGTCAAGGTGCGTTACGCCCTGTCTGTCGTCGCGGCGGCACCAGTCGCAGCAGCCGCAGGGCGCCGCGTTTTCGTCGCCAAAGTAGTGCAGCATCCACTCCTGACGGCAGCCTCCGCTTGTGCCGTAGTCGATTACGGCCTGAAGCCGCGCAAAGTCCCGCCGCTCTTTCTCCAGCAGGGCGCGTGTGTCGATGTCGAGCTGCGCCCCCGTAAGGTCCGCCCGCAGGATGCGCGTTCCCTTCGCCCTAAGTCCTGAAATGTCAAAGCGTTCCACGTAACGCTGTTTCATGAGGGTCGAGAGCGCACTGCCCAGCATCATGTCGTTTTTTATGCCCAGCTTTTCTGCCATCGTGCCGATGGAAAGCTGGACTTCGCCTTGCGCGTCTGCCTCCCGCCGCAGGAAGTCCCAGAGCAGGCGGATCATGTCCACGCCCGGGTTCGAGCCTTCGATGAAAAACTCCTGTGTGCGCTTGTCTGCGTAGGAATAAAGAAGGTGGCATTCACCGGGAAGTCCGTCGCGCCCCGCGCGGCCCGCTTCCTGATAGTAGGCTTCGATGCTGCCGGGAATCTCGTAATGGGCGACAAAGCGTATGTCGGAGCGGTCTATACCCATGCCGAAGGCGTTCGTGGCGACGGCAAGATCAGCCTTGCCGCCTACGAAGCGGTCTTGCGCGGCGTTGCGTGCTTCTTCGCTAAGGCCGGCGTGGTAGGCCACGACTTTTACGCCCCAGCTCTGCACTTCTTCGAACACCTCGTCAACGTGCTTGCGCGTGGAGCAGTATATGATGCCCGTCTTCTTTTCGGCGGCCAGCTTGCGGATGTGCCGGAACTTTTCCATCTTGCGCCCCGCCTGCACGACGCGGAAGGAGAGGTTCGGGCGGGCAAAGCCGGTTACAAAAATTTCCGGTTCGCGAAGGGCCAGATGCGTGACGATGTCTGCCCGCACGTCGGGCGTAGCCGTGGCGGTAAACGCGGCGAGAGTCGCCCCGCGAAGTTGGCTTACGTAGCGGCCTATTTTCAGGTAATCTGGGCGGAAGTCGTGCCCCCACTGGCTGACGCAGTGCGCTTCGTCCACGGCGACAAGCGACACGTTCGCGCGCGAGAGCGCCTCGACAAAGCGGCGTTGCCCGAAGCGTTCCGGCGCGACGTACAGGAGTTTGAGCGAGCCGTTGGACAGGGCCGCGATGCGCTCGTCCTGCTGCGCGGGGCTTAGGCTGCTGTTGATTGTGTCCGCGGCGATTCCCTTGGCACGAAGGGCGTCCACCTGGTCTTTCATCAGCGCGATTAGCGGGCTGATGACAAGTGTCGCCCCGGGCAGAAGCAGGGCAGGGAGCTGGTAGCAAAGGCTCTTGCCTCCGCCAGTTGGCATGACTACAAGCGCGTCGCGGCCAGAGGTAATCGTGGATACGATGTCCTCCTGCCCGTCTCGAAAGCGGTCAAAGCCGAAATATTGTTTTAGTGCCTCCCCTGCGTCCATGCCAAGTAGGACAGTATCCCGCAGCGGGGCAAAGGTTCAAGGGATATGTATTAGTCCGTGTTCACGAATTCGACTCCAGTCGGGTAGTGGGCGTCTTTTCGGCGCAAAACTGGCCTGCTCGGCTCATAGAATCTCGATTCATATCGACTCGCATTCCATTTTTTCACTCAAAAATCCATCCCGCCCCCTCGGTCCGCAAATTGGTGAACACTGCCTGGAGCCACGCTTTGAGGGTTTGAGTGCACATCCTATAAACGGGTTCACTGCTTCTGCCGTGCTTTACATTGTCAAAGCAGCACGGGATGAGCGGCGTTCCGTTAGGAGTACAAGAAAAAGCACGACCCCCGATATCCTTGGATACCGGCAATCGTGCCTTGAAAATGAAAACCTGCGCTTTACGTATCTAGTCGCGGTCCTTGAGAGACCTTGCCTAAACGACCGTCACGCGCCGCCTCCTAGTACTCGTCGCGACCGCCACGGCCACCGCCGAAGCCGCCGGAGCGACCACCGCGATCGCCACCGCGACCACCACCGAAACCACCACGGCTTCCGCCGCGATCGCCACCGAAGCCACCACGGCTTCCGCCACGGTCACCACCGAATTCGCGGCGGGGAGCGCTGCCGAATTCACGGCGGGGAGGACGCGGGCCGGAACGTTCTTCCTTGGCGCGTGCCTCGTTGACGGTGAGAGGACGACCGGCAAATTCCTTGCCGTTCAAGCTCTCGAGTGCGGCCTGCGCTGCTGCGTCGTCTTCAAATGTGACGAACGCGAAACCGCGCGGACGGCCAGATTCTCTGTCCTTGGGCATGAAAACTTCCTGAACTGCGCCATATGACGAGAGGAAGTCCTGCAACTCTTGCTCAGTAGCCTGGAAGTTCAGGTTACCTACGAATATCTTTGTGCTCATTGATCGTATTTAAACTTTCAGAAAACCGCATGGCGGTTCATCGGACAGCGAGACGGCATTGTCTTACGAAATATACTCGATACGATCAAAAGCCCTATTCTAGCTACGCGAGCCACTTGGTTCCTGAATTCAGTCGATGCAGAACATGCACCTGTATTGGCGGAAAAGCAACCTGAATCGAAAAAGTATTTTCCTTTTTTGTTCCGGGGGTCGTTTTCCCCTGTATCTAGGCCGCTTGGGGGCAGTGTTAAAAATGACTCTTTATGCTCCTTGCTGAAAGTGCGGGAAGTCCTTACACATGGATGTATGTTTGTAGATGAAGCGATGGTAAAGTTGCGAGCGGGCGACGGCGGCACGGGCACGGCGAGTTTTCGTCGTGAAAAGTTTCTGCCTTTGGGC
>JAFGLA010000095.1 GCA_016928295.1 Opitutales bacterium | reverse complement strand
GGCTGCCGCTGAACGCGGTGAAGACCAGGTCTCCGGCGTAGGGCCAGCGCGGGTGCACGCTCATGCGAGTGCAACGCTCGTAAACCTCGCGCACGTCCTCGATGTTGGAAAAGTCCAGCATCGGGTCCACGCCCTGAGTGTACATGTTCATCGCCAAGGTGACGATGTCCACGTTGCCCGTGCGCTCGCCGTTACCGAACAAGGTTCCCTCTACGCGGTCCGCACCGGCCAACAGGCCCAGCTCGCTCGCCGCCACGCCCGTGCCGCGGTCGTTGTGCGTGTGCAAAGACACCAGCACGCAGTCACGGTTTTTCAGGTTCTTGCAAAAATACTCGATCTGGTCGGCATACACGTTGGGCGTAGCCATTTCGACCGTGGAGGGCAGATTCAGGATCATCTTGCGCTCCGGCGTTGGCTTAATCTCCGCCATCACCGCCTCGCAGACCTCGATGGCGTAGTCGATTTCCGTATCCATGAAGCTCTCTGGCGAGTATTCATAGACCAGCTCGGTGTCGCCCGCCTCCGCTTCCAGACTCTTGACCAGCCGGGCGCCCTCGACGGCGATCTGCTTCACCTCTTCCTTGCTCATGCCGAAGGTGACGCGACGTTGCAGGGGGTTGGTAGAGTTGTAGAAGTGCACCACGGCGCGACGTGCGCCTTTGATAGCCTCGAAAGTGCGGCGAATCAGGTGTTCGCGGCACTGGACCAGCACCTGAATGGTTACGTCGTCGGGAATCAGGCTGTTGTCAATCAGGGAGCGAGCCAGATGAAACTCCGTGTCGCTGGCGCTGGGGAAGCCAATCTCGATTTCCTTGAAACCGATTTTGGTCAGCATTTCAAAGTATTCCAGCTTCTCGCGCACGCTCATCGGAATGGCCAGTGCCTGATTGCCGTCGCGCAGGTCCACACTGCACCAGTGCGGGGCGCGGTCGATTACTCGGCTGGGCCATTGACGGTCCGTTATGGAAATCTGCCTGAAGGGGCGATACTTGGTAATGGGTGCCTTTTGCATTGTGAATGCCTCCAAAAGAAAAAAGTGTTTTAACTGAATGTGATTCGTATTCCAATTACGTAATGCCCGCTTTGTGTTTCGGGCCGGAATTTCGGGAAATCAGGAAGACTGTTGCGGGCCGCTACTTGGCCGTTCCGTCGTCTTCCGGTTTTTCCTCAAGGACATGCCAGCTACAAGGTAGCAATCCTTCAGAGGAACAGCGGGCGATTATTTTGATGCGCGGCCCGCACGGGCATGGTCAATGATTATCCCCCCTAGGGGAGAAGAAGAAGTCGCTGCGCCAGAAGCGCCATCGCGTTATGTGCCCGGAACTGCATCTCTAGGTCCAATATCGGTAAATATCTCTTGTCACTTGAGATGATTTGTCAAGCCGCAGTATTCCACAAGCTATCGAACAGGTGCCGATTGTCAGTCCTGCAAGCGGCCGATTCCGGCGGACCAGTCGTTGTGCCCTCCGGGCAGCTCCCTGTAAACGCATTGCGGAAGGGCGTCCCGCAGGGCGCGGCCATGCCTTGGCGGGATCACCTTATCGGCAGAGGCCACGAATATCTCCAAGCTACCCTTATAGTCCTTCAATGCGGCGGCATTGTCCCAGCGATCGCGCAAGATTAAGCCTGCGGGGAACAGAGGCATCTTGGACTGTACTAGGTCTGCCAAGCGGCAATAGGGCACGGCAAGCACGATGCGGTCTGGCGGGCTTTCCTGAGAGCCGAGCCACGCCGCCGGCCCACTGCCTATGGACTCGCCAATGATGCAGATTTTCCGCGCCGGATACTTGGCCTGAAGCTCGCGCAGGGCTTCGAGCGCCGCCGCGTTGATGCTTGCCATCGAGGGGCTGCCGGGCCTTTTCCCATAGCCCGGGTATTCCAGAACGTACACAGTGTCGCCACTCGGGAGAACCCTCTCGATGTAGTCTCGCCCCGTGGCCTGTCCGGCGTTCCCGTGCAATATCAGCCATACGGGGCGTTCAGGGGAGCCTTCGCGCAAGACAAAGCCGCTGTGCCGCCCGCCAATCTGCCACTGGCGCGAGTCGCCGTCATCCCTATGCGTTGGATGATAGAGAAAAAAGCTCTGGCATGAGCTGAGGACAAGAGTAGCGAGCAGGTAGGTGGTAAGTATAAAGAGAAATGCGACCATTGGCTTTCGCGGCAGAAGTCTCATTCACACAGTGTCGCAAGACTTGGCCCGGAACGCAAGTGACACATCAATAGAGCGCCACCATTTTCAGTGACTGATTCTTGCGCCCCTGTATGTGTGAACCACTTCCTTGGCAGGATGCGCGGCCTCGGATTCGGCGGACGCTTCATCGTCGGCGTAAATGGGCGTCCCACGGTAGTAGCGCAGTATCTTTCTTGGCGCAGGATCCTTGGCAGGCTTGGCGGAATCCTCTGCTGGAACGGCCTCGTCCTTGGCTTTCTCCTTACTATGCGTATCAACCGGCTGCCCGTCGGGGCCGAACACAACGCCGCGATACATTCTAAGCCTGCCCTGCGACTCGGGTTTTGTCTCGGCATCCTGCGCATGAGCCTCTTCCGACGGAGAAGGCACAGTGGCAGGCGCGGGCTTCCAATAATCATCCAAGCTGCTGTCAGCCCTTGTCCAGTCGATGAAAAAGCTACGCTCTTCGACGGGAAGCGAGGCGTTGCGCAACATCTGCAAAACACTCGGAGCGCCCACCGCGGGCAAAGTCGAGAGCCCCGCTCCGTCCATCGCCTGCACGTCCACGGGTAGCTCCAAGGCTTCCAACCCCAAGGCCGCCGCGACATTGCGCGACAACATGCGCGCCCGCGCCGGAGGCAGGCCGCTGACAAGCATTCTCGGCGGAAGCCCCGCCCCCTTGCCCTCAAGACCCGCGCGAACAAGCTCGGCCAAAGGCGCGGCGAGGCATTCGCCGTATTCGTCAAAGTCGAACACGTTCCCAAAGAACAGGCGGGCTGCGGAGCCTTCGAACTTCAGGTTCAAAAGGCTCATTATCTGCGTCATGATATTCGCGTAGCCGTGATCGACAAAGCCCATGTCGCGGACGCCTTCCGCCCCCACGATGAATAGCTGTGTGGAGGCGGGCAGGACCGATGCGCAAAGGACGGGTTCGGGATGCACATCCATCTTCATGCGCTCCTTTATCGCCGCAATCGCGTTCAGCACGCGGCAGTGAATCGCCGCGTCCAGAATGCCAAGCTGGACAAGCTCCGCCTTGCGCCTTGCCACATGGGTTCTGCCAAGACCCAGCGCGACGCAGCCGTCGAGGCTCTCGCCCGGGGCAACGCTCCTGCCGCTCACCGGATTAATGACAGCTACGGCAATGTTGTTCTGCTGAACACCCACTGAGCGGCAGAGCTTGGCAAGAACGTCCTCGGAACCCTCGCCCTGCTCTATCGGAACGATGGACATGGGCATCGTCGCCTGAGATATGGCAGGCGCCGCGCCGATGTGCGCCTTCAACTCGTCTTGCGTATCCTCAAACTCCTTGCCTGCGATGTGTACGTGGTGCCCGATGGAAACGCGCACTCCGTCAGATTCCGCCACGCCGGACGCGAACTCGCGCCCTGACTGCATGACAAAGGTATGCTGGATACTTGTAACGTTCTGGTTCATATGCGGGAAGCAATGTGCCAGTAACGTTTTTAGCACGAAGCGGGCCAGAGGCGCAGGGCGCTACAATACTGCTCTAATTCGGGCGGTAGAACATCGAAAGAGCGTAAGCGAGCGCGGCGTCCCAGTTGATGGCGGTCTCGTTTGTGCGATAGCTTGGCATTTCGTCGAACCACTCAGTTTCCGTTGGGTTCGCTCCGCCGACAAGATGCCCGGGCCAGGGCGCCTCGATACCGTCGCCCTCGCTCGTGCGGTGATGCGGGAACATGGGCGGATTAGCCCCGTCGCCCGTCACAAAGGAACGCGCGAACGGATTGCGCCCGTAAAGATAAGCGATCTGGTTGTAGGCCGCGTCGATGTATTTGCTGTCCTCGCTGACAAGGTATGCCGCCTGCAGGTTCATGCTCGTGCGGGCCACTGCGCCGTTGCAGCCCCAGTAGTTGACGCGAATGCCTCGGCCGTAACCGTGGTTGTTCTGGTTTGTAACAATGGCGTCGGCAGCGCGCAGGATGTCTTTTTTAAGACGTTCGTATGCGGCGGGATTCTCTTTGGCCCTGTCGCTGAAAAGCCATGAGTAGAGGCCGAGATTGAAACCGTTTGCCCAGTCCCAAGTCACGCTGAACATGGCATTGTCATCGTCAACCATGTTGTAAAGGCGCTCCTTTTCCCACTCTTGGAGGTATTCGTCACCCAGAGTCAATGCCACCTCTATGAGCGCCCATTTGCCGTCGCTGTCGCTGTCTGCCATGTAGGTTCCCGTGTGAAACTCTTTGAACACAGGGCGTTCTTCGTGAATATCCCTGGCAGCGAGCCACGCCTTTGTAGCGGCCTCTTTCCACTGCGCCGCGTATTCGGGCGCATAGGGTTCAAACACTCTCGCGGCCATGCAGCCGACTGCTGCGAAGTCCAGCGTGGCAATCTTGCTCGCTGGCGTGAAGTAGCGTTTCTGGTGATCGTCCTCGGGCATAGTTCCCATGGGGCTGAAGCGCAGAGCCGTCAGTTTGTGGGAAACTTTGCCGTCCTCGAACTGCATGCTGAGCATCCAGTCGAGGTTGAACTTCACCTCTGCAAGGTAGTCCGGTATCGCGCCGCCGCTCTCGGGTATTGGCAGGCGCAACTTTGCGAGTGCCTCGCCGTTGCGCTCCCAGGCGGCAAGCATTATGGCGCAACTGAAGGCGCTGTTGACGGTATACTTGCCGTGGTCGCCAGCGTCGTGCCAGCCGCCGGTGGAGGGCCTTATTTGGCCCTTCTTCGAGGGGTCGTAAAAATCCAGATAGCCGTCCTCCATGTGACAGGCGGCGTGCGAATAGGTGGTTCCGTCCCAATCCAGCGACACGGCCTCTCCGCAGCGTTGCCCGTAAAAGCCCACCATTATGCATTCGAGCGAACGGTTCAGCGCGTCGGGTTCGATGCGAAACTCCACAGACTGGGGCAGCCCGTCCACACTCATATAATAACTGCCCGCGCGGGCCAGATCGCGAAAGTCGGCCATTCGGACCCGCTCTTTTGTCGAAGCGTTGTCGCGCTCCTCGCCCAGTTTGCCGCGATAGACGACCTTTCCGCTATCCGCGTCTATTATTTCAAACGCCGCGCCTTCTTCCTGCGCGCCCACAACGGTGGCGATTTTTGGCGCTTCGGGCAGGTAACCCACGCTGCAAAGGCGGATGCCTTCGCCCGCCGGTTCCGTAGCGCCAAGGGCGCTGAATGCACATATGGACGCGGCAAGCGCGCCGACTGCTCCGATCCTGCTCTTTTTGGATATAATCATGCTCGTAAAAAGTGGGGTATTTTGGCCAAACCGTGTTCTTACCGAAAGGGGAAACTAATGTCGAATGCGCTGGCGGACGTCCGCTGTATGAAAGACAAGCGGTCCTGCCTCTTGTTTGCGCAGGCATGACAGATTCTCAAACCTTGCGCGAATGACAGCCCATATATGATGCGCGGGCGCAATTGCTATTCCGACGGCGTATTTCGCCTGTCGGCAAGATAGCGAATTGCCGCATAGTAGCGGATGGCGTATTTCCAGTGGTAGAGATACACGTATGCGAGGACGAGGCAGAGAAGCGATGTTCCCGCGACGACGGCAAAGATTGCGCGCCCTACTTCAAGAGCTTCCATCATTGGGGCAACGAGCATCGTCTCCGGCACGGTGAGTAGAAAAATCAGGAACATGAGCGAAATGCGGCTGCGCATATCGTTCTTGTACAGGCAGTAACTGCTGAAAAGCAGAAGCAGCGCCTCGCAGAGGTTGAGCGTGCCGCGAATCATGGGCGAAGGGGCCTCCATGTGTATGCCAAGCATTTCAAACACGCTTAGATCCATGGGCTGGAAAGCTGAATAGGTATTTATCAGCATGAAAAAGCCCACGATGAAGCCCAAATACATCTGAAAGGTCAGCGATGCCGGACGCTGTGGCACGAATATGCGCTCAAGCTCCGTCACGATGTAGGCAGGAAGCGCCGCCCCGCAATTTGGGCAATCGCTGATGGGCATTTCTCGCACGGCAAAGCTCTTTCCGCAACTTGGACAAATGCATGTTTGGGCCATGCGATGACATTATTCCGAGTCCTGCCTTTCACAAGACGCGAATGAGCATTCCATGCCCCTCCACAAGCGGGGAATGGCGAGCATGATGCGGGATTGTGTAAAGCGGACGTTTGCTGCTCTTTTTGACGGGCTGCACCTTTTGCTTTCTACAATTGATGCACCTTGACCAACGGGACGCTACACGGCATTATCCCACGCTTTATGGCAGACCTTCTCACGATGGAAACTCTGGTGACGCTGTGCAAGCGTCGCGGCTTTATCTTCCCCTCCAGCGAAATCTACGGCGGTTACGCGGGCTTTTTCGACTACGGACCGCTGGGCGTGGAGCTGAAGAACAACATCAAGCGCGCATGGTGGCAGGACTTTGTCCACGGGCGCGACGACATCGTGGGCTTGGATTCGTCCATCATCATGCACCCGCGCACATGGGAGGCGAGCGGCCATGTCGCAGGCTTTTCCGACCCCATGACCGACTGCCGCGAGACCAAGAAGCGTTACCGCGCCGACCAGGTGTTCGTTGCCCCAGTATGGGCCGCCGAACCCGTCGCCGGAGCCGAGGCACAGTATCTTGGCCTTGCCGCGTTCATGGAAGACGCAAGCGATGCTGAAATCCTCAAGCGCGCCAAGACCTTGCGCGACAGTGTGGGGCAAAAGTCGCTCAAAATCATAGAGGACAAGCTGGCCGAACGTCGCGAGTTCGACACGCTTCCCGAGGCGGAGCTGGCAACAGTGCTCGGCCCGGACGCCACAAAGCTCGGCACATTGACGCCCGCGCGCCAGTTCAAGCTGATGTTCGAGACGCATGTCGGCGCCCTTCAGGACGAGTCCGCCGTCGCCTACCTTCGCCCCGAGACGGCGCAGGGCATTTTCAACAACTACAAGAACGTGCTCGATACGGGCCGCGTAAAGGTGCCTTTCGGCATCGCGCAGATCGGCAAGGCGTTCCGCAACGAGATCACGCCGCGCAACTTCGTGTTCCGCTGCCGCGAGTTCGAGCAGATGGAGATCGAGTATTTCATCCAGCCCGACGCGGACTGGAAGGCCCTGCACCGTCAGTGGATAGATACCTGTATCGACTGGTTCGTATCCATCGGCCTGCCGCGCGACTCTATCAAGGAGGACGTGCACCCGCAGGAAAAGCTGGCCCATTATGCCAAGGCCTGCACGGACCTCAGTTTCAGCTTCCCGCACGGGCAGCAGGAGCTTGAGGGTATAGCGGTGCGCGGTAACTTCGACCTTACCCAGCATCAGCAGTATTCGGGCAAGAACCTCGAATATTTCGACGAGGAGAAAAAGGAGAAGTATCTGCCCCACGTAATTGAGCCGTCTTTCGGTGTGGACCGCGCATTTCTGGCGGTGCTGACGGCGGCTTATGACGAGGACGAGGTGCCTAACGACAAGGGCGTTGCGGAGAAGCGCGTGCTGCTTCGTTTTGCGCCCAAGGTGGCTCCTTACAAGGTGGCCGTGTTCCCGCTGTTGAAGAACAAGCCGGAGCTTGTGGAGAAGGCGCAGTCTATTTACAAGCGTCTGCAAAAGCGTTGGCCCGCTTTCTGGGACGCCGCTGGTGCAATTGGGCGTCGTTATCGTCGTCAGGACGAGATCGGCACGCCGTGGTGCATTACGGTGGACTTCGACACGATCGAGAAGGATGGTTGCGTGACGATAAGGGATCGCGACACCACCAAGCAGGTGCGTATCCACGAGTCCGAGGTGGTGGCCTGGGTGGCCGAGAAGATGGGCGAGTAGAGACGCCGACGGACATTCTTACCGCTTTTTCTATTCGTAAAAAGGCTCATCCGGCTTCGGATGGGCCTTTTTGTTACCGGAATTACTCGTAAATCTCGCGCCGGTGTCCGACGGCTATCACCAGAACGACTAGTTCACCGTCGCGAATCTCGCAGATAATTCGATAGTCGCCAACGCGGTAGCGCCACAAGCCCGCCTTGTCGTGTTGCAGAGCTTTCCCGAAGCGGCGCGGGTCATCGCTTGTCGCAATACGCTCCTTCAGGTAGCGCAAAATCAAGGTCTGCACCTGACGGTCCTGCTTGCGCAGCTCCTTTGCAGCCCGCTCGTCGAACTTAACTGCCCAGCTCGACATCAAGCTCCTTTGCAAGCTCATCAAGGGTCATGGTGCGGCCCGGATTTTCCAGCCGCTCTATGGCTACAGCTAGGTCCTCCATCTCCTCAATCTTTTCCTCGATGGCCTGCCGCGCATAATAACTCTTAGGACGCCCCGTCCGGCGCGCCACGCGCTCCAGCCTATCTTCCATGCCCTTGCCTAGCCTGATTGAAAGCATACATGCAATGTATGACATGTATGACAATAGCGCAAGCACCATTTACTGCGGGCGCTGCGTGCGTTCTTGCCTTCGATGGCGCATTGCCTTTTAGTGACACGATTCACCAGAGCGCCGCCCTTGACCGAGGGTGACGCTACTTGGACACAAAGCCCCTAATTTAACACAATTCACCACCATGGCCGGCGTAGGAAAACTGCTCAAGCAAGCCCAGAAAATGCAGAAAAAGATGGAAGCCATCCAGCATGAGCTTTCAGAAAAAATCATCGAAGTATCCGGCGGCGGCGGTGCGGTGGTAGTCCGCATCACACTTCAGCAAGACCTGAAGTCCATCAAGATCGACCCCGAGTTCCTCAAGGAAGAAGCCTCCATGGTCGAAGACGCAATCTGCGAAACCGTGCGCAACGCCATCGAAAAGGCCAAAGCCGACAGCCAGGCCGCTATGAGCGAAGCTACCGCTGGACTGAGCTTTCCGGGCCTGATGTGACAAACTCTTTCGACAGGCTGGGACAGGTTCTGCGAAGGCTGCCGGGCTTGGGCTACCGCTCGGCAGAACGCATCGCGCTGCACCTTCTTGTCGAACAACCCGAGCGTTGCGCGGAGCTAATCGAAGCCCTGCGCTCGGCATCCAGCATGACGGGACGCTGCCCCCGCTGCGGCAACATCTGCGAAAAAGAAGCTGGCAGCGAAAGCGTGCCACCCTGCCCCATCTGTGCAGACCCGGCGCGCGATCAGGCTTGCGTCTGCGTCGTGGAGCAGGTGCCAGACCTCCTGTCCATGGAGAAATCCGCAGCCTTTCGCGGCGTGTACCACGTCCTGCACGGCAAACTATCGCCCGTCCACGGAATCGGGCCGGACAGGCTGAACCTCGCGTCATTGAAAGAGCGTGTGGAGCGGGCCGAAGTGCGGGAGCTGATACTAGCCCTGTCCAACGACATCGAAGGCGAGGCGACCTGCCACTACATACAGGAACAAATCGCCTCCGCTGGCGGGGTAAAATGCAGCCGCATCGGCTTTGGCCTACCAAGCGGGGCAGGCATAGGTTACGCAGACCCCACGACGCTAAAAAGTGCGCTCGAAGGACGCCGAAGCCTTTAGAATAAGCGAGATGGAAGACAAATCCCGCACTCCAGCCCACTGGGAGCAACTCTCCGAAGAAGAAGTTGCGGACTGCAAAGTCTTCAAGGTGCTGCGCCGTAAAATGCGCAACCCCTCCAACGGCAAAGAGGGAGATTTCTCGGTGATCAAGGCGTTCAACTGGGTTGTCGCCATTGCTGAAACGGTCGATCACAACTACGTTATAGTCAACCAGTTCAGGTTCGGTTCCAAAGCCCTGTCATGGGAATTCCCCGCAGGCTGCATCGACGAAAACGAAGACCCGATAAGCGCCGCGGAAAGGGAGTTGCGCGAGGAAAGCGGCTACCTGCCCCAAGCCCCAGGCAGAATAATCGGCAAAGCCCGTCCCAACCCCGCCCTTCAGGACAACGACTGCTGGTTTGTCCTCTTTGAACAAGTCAGCGACAGCGGCAAAACAGAGTGGGACGAGCACGAGCAACTGGAATGCAAGGAGCTGCCCTTGAAGGACATTCTCTCCATGACCAGAAGCGGCGAAATGTCTCACGCCATGGCTCACGCGGCCCTGTTCTTTCTATTGCAGCACAAGACCAAGCCCTAAGCGGCGTCTTTAAATAGCGCAAGCGTGATGGCACATCCCCAAGGGAGCGCCTGCAAAATGCACGCTTTTTTGCCGTTCGCCACGATTATGAGCCGAACGACGATAATCGCTTCCGGTGCGGGGGAAAACGTGAATAATGCAAAGCTGCACCGCCCCGCCAAAGGGCCGTCAGAATCAGCCGCTTTTTTAGCCAATGAATAGAACACTACTCCTGCCCATTCTGGCCATTGCGCTAGGGTTTTCCGCCCCATACTGCGCAGCCGAAACAAACTCCAACGCCCCACAGGCAGTTCAGGAAAAAGCTCTTGGAATACTTTCCAACAGCGAGCTTTCCGCCTACCACGGCTGGATAAAATACCTGATGGCGCGCACGCAGCTAGACGCGGAACGCTTTGGCGAAGCCAGCGAGCAGGCTCTGGCGGCCAAGACCCGCCTTGCGGAATGGACGGCCAGAATCGAGGCCGATCCGAACGTGATTTACACCCTTCGCGGCCCGACGGAATGGGCCTACCTCTCCGAAGCCGACGGCAGCGGCCAGCCCTTTCAGGTAAACATCCCAACCGACTACGACCCGCAGCACCCCTTCCCCCTTTCCATGTATGCCCACGGTTACAGCGGCAACCACATGGAATTCGCCCAGTACAAGCCCCTGCAAGGCACCTTTGAACTTTCCATCCTTGGCCGCGCAAGAGGCGGCTTCTACACGGGCCTCTCCGAAGTGGACGTGCTGGACGCCCTCGCATACGTGCGCGAGCACTGGAACATCGACCCGTTGCGCATCCACATAAACGGCGGCAGCATGGGCGGCTGGGCCTGCTTCCGCTACGGATCGCGCCACCCGGACATCTGGGCAAGCGCGCGCCCTGCCTGCGGTTTTGGTATGGCCCTGCCCCTGTCCAACATGGTGGACCTTCCCGTGTATTCAACCCATTCGGACGACGACCCCGTCGTGCCCATAATCGAAGAGCGCGGCCCCATTTACAGGCTCAAAGAGCTTGGCGGAATGATAATATCCGACGACACAACGGGCTACGGCCACGCGGTGTGGGACTACGCTGAAGGCAACGCGCGCGGCGAGGAATGGGAAAAGCGCCAGACAGCGCGCAAGGCCGAAGAAGTGCGCCGTATAGACTACACGGCTACCGACGGGCTGGCCACTGGCGCATGGTGGGCGAAAATTGCCCGCTGGGGGAACGAACAGGCAGCAGCCCGCTTTGTGACAAGAGCGCAGCCCGACAACACTCTTTACATAAGGGCAGAAAACATTGCTGAACTGGACCTGTTCCTTGCCAACAGCCCCATCGACAGGAACAAAAACCTGCACATCAGCGTAAACAGCGGACTTTTCTTCACCGTTTCCGCGCCGCTGCCGGAAAAGCTCCGCCTTTGCGAAAACGGCGGCACATGGGCACCCTGCCCCTGCAAAGAGACTGGCGAAAGGCTGCACACCCCCGGCGGCTGGACACAGGTCTATGACGGTAGCCCAATTCTGATCGTGTATGGCACGCAAGGCAACGCGGAGGAAAACGCCGCGCTCAAAGCCGCAGCAATCGCGGCAAGCAAAAGCCCGAACTGCTCATGGCCAGTGGACAAGGGAGACCCTTCCCAAATCGACGGCGTTTCGCACCTGCAAAACCTGTACGGCAATCTCCCAATCATGGCGGACAGCGAGCTTGACGAAGCCGACATAGCCCGCTGCAACCTCGTCCTGATCGGCACTGCCGAGCAGAACGCCATTGTTAAGCGCATCGCCGACAAGCTGCCCGTCCGCATGGACAGGGAAGAGATAACAACGGACAAAGGCAACAAGATCAGCGCCAAAGGCAGCGCAGTAGCCCTTGTTTACAAGAACCCCGAGGCTCCGCAAAACGTAATTCTCTGGCTCGCGTCGTTCGACAGCTCTTTCTACGCGGCGGGCGCCAAGCTGCCCAAGCTCTTGCAAAACCGCGGTCTTGGTGTGGACTTTGCCGTAACAGGCGCTGACGACTCGCGCATTTTTGCTGCTGGCAGTTTTGACAGCGGCTGGAACTGGAGCGCGTCCGACAATACTCCGCTTTGCGAAGAGATAGCTGACAGTCGCGATCTTGGACGCATGATTGCCGACGCTTACATGAAGGCAACGAATGCGGATTTCGGTGTCTCGCCCGGCAGGACGAGTCTGGCCCTGTTCCCGAGCTTTGCGCTGGAGCCTGTCAAAGGCGTCACAAAGCTGGCCGACGTGGCTCTTTTCTACTACGCGGACCCGGTTTACCAGCTCAAGCTAAGCGGAGCGGAGCTGAAGAAGCTGGCCGATGACAGCGCGAAGAGCGAGCTGCGAGTTCTGGAGTTCTCAAGCAACTTCGAAGCGAACAGCTTGGACGACGACGCGCTGTATTCCATCGCCTACATAAGCGAAAGCAGCGACCCGATTAGCGATCTCGGCTGCCTGCCTCAGGTAAGCGAGTGGACCGGCGTAATGGCAAACGACGCCATTCTGCGCTACGGGAAGTAGCCTGAACAAGACCCGCAAGAAAGGCCGCCGTCGGAACCATTCCACGGCGGCCTTTTTTCTTGAACTCATCGTATCAAAACACGAAATTGCTTGAGCAGCTACTCTTCTGCCAATACGAATACTGCCTTTGACTATCAAAACCACATTCTCTGATTCGGAATAGACTACGGGCCGGTCCGTCCCATGCGCGTTATCATACGCGAATGGCGTGCCCAGTGCTGTGCACTGGCAGCTAATACACCGGTCCGTAATTGCTTGTACACCCGACGCGTCCTCTATCGAAAACCCACATGATTGGGATCTCTGACGCGGATGACGGATCGGACTACAAGCAGCTGACAAGCGTTTGCGACATCCTCGCGCCCTTATGCGGACCGGATGGCGCATTCTCGAACCAAGTCACAAGTGTTTAGCTATCCGAATCAGTTTTCCAATGTCTTCAATTATTCGCTGCCGCCACTGCGCGGCTTGTTTTGATATTTCCGCGCCCGGAACGCGCAACCGTAACCACTGCCCGCATTGCCTATGGAGCGTGCATCTGGACGTCCAGCCAGGCGACCGCGCGAGCAAATGCGGGGGCGAGATGGAGCCAATCGCCGTATCCATGCGTCCTGACGGGGAATGGATACTCCTGCACCGCTGCAATAAGTGCGGCGTAATCCACGCGAACCGAATCGCGGGGGACGATAACGCCGTGGCACTCATGGCGCTTGCGGCGCGGCCTTTGGCCAATCCGCCCTTCCCCTCCGCGTAAAGCCGGACTACTTGTCAACGCAACACACAGTCGTCCCGGGCGCTTCCAAAAGGCGCTCCGGGCCGATTGTTTTTACAAAGGGCGAGGCGTGCATCAGGCGGAATGGCTTCACCTTGCCCCTGAAGCCGTCGATGATATCCTTCTCCTTGTTGCGTATGACGACGCCATTAACGAGCAGTTCCGTGTTGGCGTCCTCGCGAACAACCGCGTCGCAGAGAAAGTCGTAGCACATTAGCTGCATGACATTGTCACAGGTTTTGAACTCCTTGTGCTCGAAGAGTATGACCTGCAAAGGTTCGCCGTTGAAGCTGAACCCGCTCTCGACAAGAACGTTGTCCATCGGCAGTGGGGGCATACTTTCGCGCCTGCTCGCGCGCGGAATGGCCAGTTGCAGAACTTTGCTTTTGTGGTTCTCCTCCAGATAGCGGCGAAGCGCGCCCTGAACCATGTTCTGAAGCTCGGCGAACATCTCGCAAACGTCGGACTCGTTTGCTTTGGACTGGCCGAGAAGCTCCGCGGTGACGGCCTTTGCACCCTCTTCGCCCGCTATCATTATGACATCCAGCCACACCGGCTGCGCAGGGATGGCAACTGCCACCCAAGAGGCATACAAAGGGCCTTCGGCAATCGGCTTTGGCGGCAGCTCGCTTTTGAGCGTGACGCCCATGCCCGAAAACACGTTCAGGATTATGTCGTCAAACTCGAAGGGATGGATAATTTCCTCGTCGGCCAGCTCCTCGTTCTGCACCATTTCCGCGCTGGCGAGCACTTCGCTGTGCTCTTCGGGCATGGACTCGGCAGGCGCGGAGGAATAGCCCTGCTCTGGCGGGGCAAAGGGTTGATACTGCGGGGCTGGCGAATAGGGCTTGTAAACGTCCTTTACGCTGACAGGCAGGGCCGCGTCTGAGTCTGGCTGCGGCGGAGGCGGCGCTTTCTCTTTTTCGGGAACGATCTGGAAGCCGCGAAACACCCTCTCGTGGTGTTCCCTGTCCGAAGCGGATGCTTTGGGCGCGGCCTTTTTGAATGCCGCAGCAGGCGCGGCCTCGGACTTGGCTTTGGGCTGTTCTGCCTGGGGAGCGGCCTCTTCTTTTTTGGCTGATGTGCCAAGCAGGGCGGCGTTTGCCTCCCGCAGAGCGCGGGCCTTCTTCTGCAAGGGTGTCTCGATGTTGGAAAGACCGTGGAGGATGCCCTGGATGCGGGCAAGTTCGTCCTCCAGCTCTATCGTTCTTTCCGCCGCGTCAAAACGCGCGGCAAGGGCTGTGTTGCCAATTTCGCGGTCTATCAGGTCGTCAACTCCGGCGCGACGGCAAAGCTCCAAAAGCTCCATGTCGGGCGAGTTGCATACAAGTATGACGTACACGCCGTTCTTCTTGCCCGTAGCGCAGAGGAAACGGCTAACGTCCAACCCGCGCAGCCTGCCGAGAGTGTTTGAAATGAACGCCACACGGGGTCTTGGTGAGGCGGACAAAACCTTGGCAGCTTCAAAGCCGTCATCGCAGTTGCGCACAGTGTGCCCGCGTTCGCGCAACATGGTCTCCACCATGACGCGGGAGCTAATATCTTCATCGGCGACAAGAACCTGCATGACGGGAAATAAGACTCCAGGAGTCAGTTAACAAAAGACAGACCTGTGTTCATAGCCAAGGCGCGGACTCAAGTAAAGACCGGAGGCAACACCTCATATTCTTTTGTCAGAACCATGTTTGCGAATAATGTAAGCCTAAAAGCCAAGCCACGTTTATACAAACGACGTTATACATTATCGGAATAATCGACGCTTTCAAAACCGGAACTCTGTTTGTTGCTTGGGTTTGTCAGTCGTGGGGGGGGCACGCCGAATCAATAGTACGCGAAGCGTCCGGCCTTCTCTCGAAGACCGGACGCTTTCATAGCGGAAAATATTCCGCGCGATACTAGAAGATCGAGTACGTCACCGTCACACCAGCAACGACGATGCTGACCATCGTCATGAGCTTGATGAGGATGTTCAGGCTCGGGCCGGAGGTGTCCTTGAAGGGATCGCCCACGGTGTCGCCGATAACGGCGGCCTTGTGCGCTGCTGAACCCTTGCCACCGAGGTGGCCCTCTTCGATGTACTTCTTGGCATTGTCCCATGCGCCGCCCGCGTTGGCCATCATTACAGCCAGTGCAAAACCGCCAGAGAGCGCACCGCCTAGAAGGCCGAGAACGCCGGGGACACCGAGCAATAGGCCGATGGCAACGGGCACGATTACCGCGAGGCTGGCGGGCAGGAGCATCTCGTGCTGCGCGGCCTGTGTGGAGATCTGCACGCAGCGTGCATAATCAGGCTCTGCCTTGCCTTCCATGATGCCGACAATTTCGCGGAACTGACGACGGACTTCGTCCACCATGTAGGATGCAGCGCGTCCAACTGCGTTCATTGTAAGACCGCAGAAGAGGAACGCCATCATTACGCCGATGAACATGCCCACGAGCACTTTCGGGTTCATGAGGTGCACTTCGTATGCGTGCATGAACTCGACTAGCGAAGCGCCCTGTGCCTGTTCGATTGTGTCAAAACCGACCTTGTGCAAGACGCCCGAGATCTTGTCTGCGGAGACGTGCGTGTAGGCAATTTTGATTTCCTCGACATAGGATGCCAGAAGAGCGAGGGCGGTCAGCGCGGCGGAGCCGATTGCAAAGCCCTTGCCCGTGGCGGCGGTCGTGTTGCCGAGCGCGTCTAGGGCGTCAGTGCGCTGGCGCACTTCCGGGGGCAGGTGGCTCATTTCGGCGTTACCACCGGCGTTGTCGGCGATGGGACCATAGGCATCCGTGGCGAGTGTGATGCCGAGCGTTGAGAGCATACCCACGGCGGCGATGCCAATGCCGTAAAGGCCCATGCTAAGTCCGGAGGCGCTGAAGTCCCAGCGGGTGGAGAAGCCGTAGGAAAGAAGCGTGCCGAAAACGACAAACATCACCGGGAACATGACCGAGATCATACCTTCGCCAAGGCCGCCGATGATGACGGTGGCGGGGCCTGTCTTTGCCTGCTCTGCGATGCGCTGGGTCGGGCGGTAGGCGTGTGATGTGTAGTATTCCGTCGCCTTGCCGATGAGGATGCCTGTTGCAAGACCGGTCACGACGCTGCCCCATAGGCCCCAGTAGTTCACAAAGCCGAGGCTCTTCAGGATGAAGAAGGAGGCTATTGTGATGAGAACGGAGCTGCCGTTGATGCCCGTGTTGAGCGCGCCCATGAGCTGCTTCATGTTCGCGCCTTCTTTGGTGCGGACCATGAAGATGCCAACTATGGACAGGATTGTGCCGACTGCGCCGATGAGCATCGGGGCGATGACGGCGGAAAGCTGAAGATCCGCATTGTGCAGATACGCCGCGGCGCCGAGGGCTGCCGTTGCGAGGATGGAGCCTGCGTAGGATTCGTAAAGGTCGGCACCCATACCGGCCACGTCACCCACGTTGTCACCGACGTTGTCGGCGATTGTGGCGGGGTTGCGCGGGTCGTCTTCGGGGATACCGGCTTCGACTTTGCCGACGAGGTCGGCGCCGACGTCGGCGGCCTTGGTGAAGATACCGCCGCCTACACGGGCGAAGAGTGCCTGCAATGACGCGCCCATGCCGAAGGTCAGCATGATGGTCGTGATGACGAGCATCTTGTGCTGCGGGTTGGCGTCCTCGACAAAGGCGTTGAGGACGAGGAACCACACGCTGATGTCTGCGAGGGCAAGGCCCACCACGACAAGACCCATCACGGCGCCGGAGCGAAACGCCACGCGAAGACCCGCGTTGAGCGATTCACTGGCGGCCTGAGCGGCGCGGTTGCTGGCGTAGGTGGCTGTCTTCATGCCAAAGAAGCCAGCAAGACCGGAGAAGAAACCTCCCGTAAGGAAGGCGAAGGGAACCCACTTGTTCTGCACTTCAAGGCCGTAGGCCAGCCATGCGAAAACCAGTGTGATGACGACAAACACAATGCCCACGATCTTGTACTGCTGGCTAAGGTAGGCCAGAGCACCGGCGCGTACGTGACGCGCGATCTTCTGCATTGTCTCGGTGCCTTCGTTGCACGCCTTCATCTGCCGGTAAAAGAACCAGGCAAACGCGAGCGCCAGCACCGACGTGACTGGAACGAGCCAGAATATCGGTTGAATATTTTCCATCGTTTGGAGAATGTTACTTGCTTACTAGCAATAGTTTACACAAAAAATCAACATGTCTCCAAGCCCTCGACCGATGTGGATACACCAAGACAGGGCTTGGGACATAGGGTCCATTTACTAGGGCATACTACGGCTAAAAGCAAGAGCGCCCGCAGTGCAAGGGGATGGATTTACAACTTATCGCCCATATACTTGCGCCAAAAGCCATCAAGAATCGGAATCCAAAGGCAAACGCCCGTATTCAGAGAGAATAAGCCCCCCTAACTAACGGGCGTTTCCTCGCTCTGCGCTAGGGCTAATCGACAATTAGCGAAGAAAGCTCTGTACATTCGTTTCTCAATCTGTTTGAAACTGACAGATGGAAGGGCGCTACGAACTGAGCCAAAAGCAATTTGAACTAATCGCGGACCTGTTGCCGGGCAAAGTGTGAGATCGCGATCGAACGGCAGCGGATAACTACTTGTTTATCAACGGGGTAATGTGGGTCTTAAGAAGCGGTTCCTTTTGGCGGGATATGCCGCCCCGCTACGGCAATTGGAAGAGTCATCACAAACGATTCACGCGTTTGGCCCAAAGCGGAGTCTGGGAAAAGGTGTTCGAACGCCTGATCAAAGACCCGAAAAACTTCTGGGTGATGATAGATTCGACACTCGTGAAGGCCCATCAACAGGCCACCACGGGAAAAAGGGGGCCAAAGAGCAGGCTGTGGGGCGAAGCCGAGGTGGATTGACAACGAAGATCCACATGTTGGCCGATGCGCTCGGGCGGCCCTTGCGTTTCATCCAGACGGCGGGACAGAAGGCGGATTGCGAGCAGGCCCTGCCTTTGCTGGGCGAGGAACGCCCCAAGGGGCTTCTTGCAGACCTGGGATACGACACGAACGCTATTCGCAGACATCTGAAAGCCAACAAGATAGAGGCGCTCATTCCGGCGCGTGTTCACCGCCGCGAACCGATCCCGCACAACGTGGGAATCTACCGCATGCGCAACCGTATCGAGAGCACTTTCGGGCGGCTCAAGAGCTGGCGCAGAATCGCGACGCGCTACGATCGCAACGACGAATACTTCATGGCTTTCGTCTTCATCGCAGCTGCAATGATTTGGATGCAAGCAAATGTCGATTAGCCCTAGCGAGTAAGCGCCGACTCCACGGAATCGAACAGGTTTCGCACAACGGGAGAAAGGGACAATGCTTTCTCCAAGGACGCCGCATGATCCTCTATCCGGGGGGGAATCGACACATTCCTGGAAGTAATCTCTTAGAAACTCGGCGCTGGCGACTAAATCCATGGGGAGATTGGCTCCGCTGCGCAGCAAACGGAGCACGTTCTTGTCAATATAGGGAAGCGCATACGTACTACCTTCGTATGTTGGTTCGTCCACATTGCGAAGAAGCAGGCTTCCAAACCAATTCCGGTTGATGGCCAACTCGCGTCCGATCTCTTCGGCTAGCAGTTGCAGGGATACGTACTGGATCAAAAGTATCGCCCAAACGTCCCTCCGTTCCGAGGTATCTGAATACGATTCTCCTGCGCCCCGATACATTGCGCGGAACGGAAGCAACGGCTCCCATGCAACGTAAGCGTCGGCTTAACCAATAACTAAAGGGGATTCCGTAACCGGGGCAGGTCTTCATTGCCTCGCGGTAGCAAGACTCTGCCGCAGATTCGTCGCTTCCCTCCATCGCAAGACCCTTAAGAGCCAGTTGGGTAGAGCGAAAGACCGGAAGATGAAAGCAGGCGTTTTCCACTTCGTGTAGAAAGCGCAACAATCGCTCTTCATGATGGTAGCAGATTAAGAGAATAACCATCTGCTGAAAGAAGAGCGCAGGAATGTGTTGCGACCTCATCGCGTCTCCAATCCTAGCCGTACATTCCCGCCAGTGTCCCGACATGCAGGCTGCCTCGGCATAGCTATTGCTCAACCACTCGCTGGAAGGACAGGTTAGTAATGCTGCCTCAAGAAAACTGTATGCTTCATCTGCCTCACCGTTTTGCATACAGATCAACCCCTGAAAATGATCAGTGCTTCGCGCTGATCATTTACCTCTGCAAGCCCTGCCGCAACGACAATAGCGAGCACGTCGATTCTCTTGCCAGCAAGCAAAGTCTAACGCAATAACCTGATCGCAGAAATCGGCCTGTTGCTTCGTTAGCATGTTTCATTTATATGTTTTTCTGTTACTTCTAGCAACACTCTATTCAAGCAGATATCATTGACTAACTATACGCATAATTTCGTTCCCTAGATGTGGCGGACTCGGCCACTTTCATAAGTCGCTTATATAAAATGATTAAGCGACTTGCCGTTTTGCCGGTTTAGGAAAAGTTAATACCTTTGAGTTGCGTTCAGTTGCATTCGCGTGCCTACGAGTCTACCGATTTCCATCGTATTCGGACCTCAAGCAGCCGCTTTTTTCTCCTTTCCTTCCGTTCCATCCTGAGGCTTCAGGCCCGACACGATAGGCTAGCGCAACTCGTTGGCAAGCAATCACGATTCCAGTTTTCCGCACCATCGAGGCGAAGGCAGCGATGTCATCGATGCGCCATTATTTCCCAAAATAACTTCATGATTTGCCTGCGATTGGGACGCTTGCATTTCATAGGCTATGGTTGGCCTGTATAGGTTTACTACGTTCGTCGTAAGCCGCCTGCAGCACGGGATAACCAAAGGACCTCTCTGGGAGACATGCTCACACGCCCACCGAAGATGAGCAGCAAGAACGACCAACAAGCTCTGACGCGGAGAACCAGTCGCCAGAGAAGAACGTATAGAAAGCAGAGATATGGAGCTGTTAACGAAATACGGTGCGATGGAAGCAACGCACGCAACTCAAAGACCCCATAAGATGCTCATTCTGTTTCCATATTCTTGTATTTTCAGAACATACCATTAACATGCGAATATGATCTTGCCCATATCTTCACGGACATTGTGTTCGTTTTTCGTCTCGACAATTCTTGCAGGAAGTAGCCTCAACGCGCTCACCCTCGAAAGCGTGGATGGCTTACAGAACAAAAGCAGCGATCTTCCCGACATCTCCACCGTGGTCGGCGACTTTGCAGTGTACACCGACGACGTGCCTGAATTCGGCAGGTCACTATGGGCGATGAACCTGACTAGTGGCGAAAAAATACGCATATCCCCGGACTCCGCCTATCCCATGGGCGTCATGGCACGTCCGTTCGACAAGCAGGGCACGAATCTGTTCTTCAGGGTCGCAGACATCTACAGTTTCGATGGGCGACCGGAGATTGCGTGCAGCTCACAGACTGGGCTTCCTCTACCCTCACCACGATACCCTTGGTGCCCTACCGGCTCGTAGGGGACAATTCTCCGTCTTTCTTCTATTCGTGCCCTTCCGGTGACTCAGGCGGAATGGGGGACTACTGGGTGAGCGACGGGACTCAGGCTGGCACTCGGATGTTGACCAAGGCGGAGAATGAGCTGTCGGCAGATGATGCGTTTGCGCTCGTCTTGAACGGGGCCTACTATACCAACAGCAACCTTTTCGCCGCCGATCGATTTGTCAGCGACGGAGAAACCCTTTGGGAAGTCTCATATGACTGCCCCACATGGGGACTTGTCGGGGAAGTGGACGACGTTCTGATCTTCAGTTCTTGCTTGAACTACCACCACACATTGCACGCCTACGACAGGACAGATCAATCACTATCCGATATCACACCATACTCCGAAGACCCAAACGTTGCATTTCATGGCTACACCATATGCGGCATGACGGATAACGGATTCGTTGCGCGACTCGACTACTACAACTCGGATCCCAACCCTTACTTCTTCGACGTAAACACGCGGCAGTGGTCGCGCCTTGCCGAGGTGAATCCGGGCGGCGACAACATGACAAACTCCGAGCAAAAGGAGTATTACGGATACCTACTCTCGGACATCTACCTTGCAACGCTGTGTGAGAAGTCCTTCCCCGTGTCCGAAAGCGGGGGCTACGCGGTCTTTACCCTGTGCAAGAGCGGTTTCGGCTACGAACCTTGGATTTCCGATGGCACTCCGGAGGGCACCCTCATGTTTGCGGACATTGAACCAGGAACCGCCGGATCGTATCCCTTCAACTTCGTATGGATCAACGGTACTGTGTATTTTCGCGCATGGCAGAATGGCATGAACCGGATATTCTCCTACGACCCAGAGGCGGATTTGCTCAACGTGGTGGACGACCTCTTCGAGGGAAACCCGGACATGAACACATCTTACCTTTTCGCAGCGGGTGACAAATTGGTTTATCAGCGCTGGGTGGATGGATTGGCGACAATCAGCACTCTCGACACAACAACCGGAACACTCGTCCGCCACGAATCAGGACAGTCCCTATCCTTCAACACATCTCCTTTGTTCCCGAACGAATGCGACGGGTATGTATTCTACACTGCCTCGGTCAAGCAGCGCCCCCCGCTTCGCGAAATGTATGTCCATGACCCGCAGACCGGCATATCCACAATGCTAATGGATGATCTAACCCTTTCGATCAATGCGTTTTCCGGAGAGGTGATGGATGACAGTCCGATAGATGTGGTGAAGCTCGCGTGCGGTCGCTACGTGTTCTGCGCCAAGACGACAGCCTACGGCTTTGACTTTTTTTCCACAGACCTGACCGCTGAAGGGACCAGACCCCTGTTCATCTTCACATACGATGAAGATGACAACCCCATCTTCATAACTGAGTATTTCAGACGCCCCAGAGGACTCGCGGTTATCGGCAACAATGTTTATTATCCGATGGCCGATGATACAGGCTTTGCCCAGGACCTCTGGGTTACGGATGGGATCTACGGCGGCAGCAATCTGGTATCTCTGCCAGACGAAGGGTCCGTCGAAGCAATCAGTCAAGGCCCCGATGGTGACCTGATCGTCGCCGTGAAGGGCACCGGCGGGATAGTCCTTTATTCTTTCGACGGGGCCGGTAACTGGACGCCGGTCGTAGATCAGCCTGCTGGTCTCATGCAAGTCAAAATCCCCTCACTCACAGGAGCGCGTCAGACCGTCCTTTGGGGCTTCCGGGACGATGACATGTCCACTCTCATACCGATCCTTGTCGATTCCGACAACCACTGTGCTTTCGGTGTTGATTTGCCGCCGGAACTCTGCCTTCACACTGACACGGGAGTGTACGCTATCGAGGGGCTGGATCTGGTCAAATACGACATTGACACAGGTGTAAGGCGCGTAATGACCACCCTTGAAGAAATCCCGCAAGAGATGCAAGCAGTCGCTGACGATGGCGAGGGCTGCATCGCCGTCTTGCGATTCGGCACATATGAACAGTACCGCATCATAGCGGCAAATGACGGGAGCGCTACAACGCTGCATTACTCAGGCAATAGTAATCTCATAGTCAACGCACTATCTCCAGAGCTGATTTTGTATTCAGAACAAGCCCATGCGGCCATTAACGATGAGTTCTTCTTCATCTTCAATAAGAACACCCCCGTTGCCGTGGATCTACTGAACCACTCCTCGGACGATCCATCACAATACTATGTGTTGCAGAAGACCGAATTCCTCGGCAACGAGCTTCTCGTGCACCGCTTTCAGGGACTCGAAGAATACGACCAGTTGTGTGTGTTGGACCCGCGCACGGGCAAATTGCACGTCTTGGAAAGCACAGACCGCAACTTCTATTCTAATCACAACATGAACTTGTTGGTAAAATCCGGCGACACCCTGCTCTACAGCTCATTCCAGCGTCCAGACGGACTGACACTCCGCGCCGTGCGAGCCTCTCCCCGCAGCTGGTTCGGGCCTGCGGTGGACGATTATGAGTCGAGCGGATGGTCCTTCACCTTCGATCACGGATGGATTTACCCAATTCCCGAAGGCGATGACTTGTATTTCTACAGCCCCGTCCACGGATGGGTTTGGACAAGTCAGGATTTCTACGAAGGCGGCTACCTCTACCGCTATACGGATTCAAGCTGGCTGTTCTATTTCCGCAACGGCGACAGGGCACATAACTGTTATTACAACTACTCGTCGGGGCTTTACGAACAATACAGCGAGTAACAATCGGGATACGCATTGGGATCAAATACTCCTGTCCTAACTACGCCATGCATGCATTGCCCCGAAAAAGGAAATCTCTCACATAATCCAGCATGAAGGGAGGGGAAGCCACGGAACCTTGCGTAGTTGCCGTAGGCTGGATGGGCTGGACTCGGCCAAGTTTCGTAAGTCGCTTATTTTCTATGATTAATCAACTTGTCGTTTTGCCAGTTTAGGCAAAGTTAATACCTTTGAGTTGCGTTCAGT
>JAFGLA010000094.1 GCA_016928295.1 Opitutales bacterium | reverse complement strand
CTTGCTGATGGCCAGCCCGAGGCCGGTGCCGCCGTAAACGCGGGTGTTCGATGCGTCGAGCTGCGAGAACGCCTTGAATAGGCGGTTCATACGCTTGGGGTCCATGCCTATGCCGGTGTCCCTGACAGAAAAATGAAGCTCCCAGCGTCCGTCTTCGCGCTTTTCGGACCAGCCGCGAATCTCGACTTCGCCGTGCTCGGTAAACTTCAGCGCGTTGGACGCGAGATTGACCAACACCTGCTGCAAGCGCGTGCTGTCCCCAATAAACTCGACAGGGCACTCCGGCGCGACGCTGCCGAAAAACTCCACATGCTTCTCGTTGGCGCGCTCGGAAAGTATTTCCAGCACATCATCGACCAGGCTCTGCGGCCGCAGTGGTATCAGCTCAAACACCAACTGGTCCGCCTCTATCTTGGAATAGTCCAGCACATCGTTAACGATGCCAAGGAGCAGGTTACCGCTCTTGTTGATAATATCGACAAGCTCTTTCTGCTCGTCGCTGAGCGGAGTGCGGATGAGTAATTCAGTCGTCCCTACCACACCGTTCATCGGGGTGCGAATCTCGTGACTCATGTTCGCGAGGAAGCGGCTCTTCGCCTCGGCGGCTGCCATCGCGCTCTTGATCGACTCGCGCAGGCGGCTGTTTGTCTGGTCAAGCTCCTTGGTGCGGGAGTTTACAAGCCCCTCCAAACGACGGCGTTCGCGCTCGTTGTGCCTCTGGGAAATCCTTACGATGATGAGGATAAGAGCCACCGAGCTGAAGAAATACGACACGTAGGCCCACCATGTGCGCATCCACGGCGGCTCGATTTCAAAATGGAAGGACGAAACCGCGCCCACCGAAAGACCTTGATAGAGCATCTCGATGTCCAGCCTGTAATCTCCCTCGCGCAAGTTGGTAAAGCTGAGAATCGGCTCCTTGAACGGCGAGGACCACGATGAATTGACGCCCGAGAGGCGGTAGCGGTACATCGGCGGCGAGGGCAGCGAATATGTGTTTGGAAAGAGGCGCAGGGTTATGTTGTTTTTCTCGTACGGGAGAATGGTGCGCGTGCGTTCGTCGTCCCCAAGGGTGATAATCTCCCTCTCCCCGCTGCTGGAGATGAGGTTCGCCGTATGACCGAGGCGTGGAAAAAGTTCGTTGTATTTCGGATGTCCCTGCGCCGCGTTGAAGCGAACCACCCTGTTGCGCGAGAGAAGCCACACGATCTGGTCTCCGTCAAAGCGGACAAGGCTGTGCGCCTCGCTTACGGGGCGCAAAGTCTCGCGGTCAACAACGGTCTTTCCGTCTATTGTTCTAAGCAGAGTCACGCCCTGCTGGCCGGAAGCCCATACCGTGCCGTCCGGCCCCTCGAACACGCGGGATACCGTCGCGCCAAGGGTCTTGATAAAGCCATCCATTTCCGGCGCGGGAACGATTCGCCCCGTCTCGCGCTCGAAGCGGCGTATGACAGGACCGGTGCAAAGATACACCTGCCCGCGGTATTCCCAGACATTGAGCCAGGCGTTGTCCATTCCCTCGATTCGCTCGAAGTTCTGGTATTCCATGCGCCCGTTCTCGCTCCATATCCTGCAAACTCTGCCCAAGCCGTGCTCGACCCACATTTCTCCGTCGTTTGTCTGAAGCACCACCGCGGGGAAGCCCATCGAGGGAAGCGTCTGCACGACGACCCAGTTCCCGTTCACCCGATGGAGCAAGGCGTGCTTGTCGTTGCCAAACACCATCAGGTAGCCTTCATACTCGTTAAGCTCGCATATTCGGGCCGATGAAATGCCTTCCATTATGAGGCGGGGCGGGCTTTTCATATCGTAGGTGAATATGCTCCCGCCGCTGCCGAAAATGATTTCATCGCCATAGCCGATGCAGCTCTCAATCAGGTCCACGCCCTGAATCTTGACCTCTTCAAAAGAGCTTATCTGCCCGACCGCGTCGTAGTTACTCAGAAATATCCGGTAGTCGGAGTATATCATGAGCTTGTCCCTGAAGTGGTACACCTCCGGCCACTGAACGGGGATATCGAAGCGGTAGTCGAAAAACGAAACCTGGGACGGATAGTACACTTTCGAAATGCCGCTAGGCATCGAGGCCCAGAGGATTCCGTTTTCCTGCTGATACAAATCGCTGATGCTGGCAAAGGTCTCGTCGTGGTCCACGCCAAGACGCATTATCTGGTGCCCGTTCTTGTCAAGAACCAGTATGCCGTAGCCGCGTATGGCAAAGGCGTAGTCGCCTGACAGGAGGCGCTCCATGTCCACAACGCCCTTGGCAAGAAGCTCTTCGCTGTCGCTTGCGAACGGCTCCAAAACCTGTCCGTCAAAGGCGTACAAACGCCCCGAGTGTGAAACAAGAAGTGCCCTCCCCTCATCTAGCGGCTCCATGCGCATGATGGCATCGCTGCTTGTCATGTGCTCGGTACCGGGAACGACTACCCAATCATCGCCCTCCAGACTATAAACGCCCCCCGAACCGAGCGACATGTACACGCGCTCTTTGTGCTCGAAAATCAGGTCGATCGGAACCTTGTCGTTCCAGTATTTGCACTTCCCCGTCCAGTATTCCTGAAACACTGTGCCCAGCGTGCTGTAAAAAAACACGCCCTTGGATGTCACTGCGATTTCATCAAAATGCGCTGCGCTTGTCCAATCCGGCGCCTCGCTCTGATTGTAGCGAAAGACAAAGTCCCCATCCTCATCACAGTGCAGTTGGCCCCACATGCCGACTGTGCCCGCATAGTAGCGCCCGTCCAAGCCCATTCTGGCGACGATGATGGAATCCGCCCCCGTGGTGCCAAGCTTCAGGCGCGACGACCAGGCATTGCCGTCAAAGACCATCAAAACACCGTTGTCGATGGCTACCATCCTCCCGAGACCGTCCTCTGTAAGTAAAACGCTAACCGCGCCCTCGCCAAGGTGATCCAAACTGTACTGGGAATAAAAAGGAAGCCCCTCGTCAAACCTTGCAGCAGACGAAACCTGAGCTCTGGCATTTGAGGCCAGAGCCAGAAAGGAGAAAAAAGCTACACGAATTGCACCTGCTGGCATCAGGGACTTTGATTATCCGGAACTGCCATCATCTGGGGGCGATGGCAATCCCGTTGAAGGATGGATTACAAAGGTGGGGTAACAAGCATCAAATCGTCTTAAAACATATACTATTAAAGGTACAGAGGACGTATGAAAACAATATAGAATAGACGCGATTACTGATTCACAAATATATTACACACAACAACTCACCCGGCAAGTAACAGCAACAAGCCGCATTGTCATACGGGTGCGCAAAGCGATTTAAAAGCTGCAAGCTGAAAGCATATGCGAGGCAAGATGATTTCTAGAACCCGCGATATCAGAACGCAGGCGCAAGATACCGAATAAATCTCACAAAGCGGGCTTAATCACCTTGACAGTTTACCGCCTCATGCATTTGCTCATCACCTTTCACGGGGTGTAGCTCAGCCTGGCTAGAGCGCTACGTTCGGGACGTAGAAGTCGTCGGTTCAAATCCGGTCACCCCGACCATTTTTTCCGTTTGCTCCGACCTCTCGACATGAGAGCCGTAAAGAGCTTTCATCTAAGCGGAAAGGTCCAGACCGTTTCCACGGCTGTGAGCGTTTTTCAAATACACGTTCCCTCGTGCCGTGTAGGTCTTGGTCGTAGAACCCGGACGCACTACCGCAATCACCTTCTCGTTCAATTCGCCTGCTCTGGCAAGTAGTGCGCTGTTGCGCTGGGACTTGTCCCTTGCCTTTGCGATCAGGTCCGTCGCCTCGCGAGTCAATGCCTCGAACAAAGGCCGTGCGCTGGGCGGCATGTATGCCACGAGTTCCGCAAGGCCAAGCTCCGCCTTTCCCGCCTGCGACTCGGCAAGACGGGCGCAAAGTGCCTCGCGAATCAAACGGTAGCGGTTCGCCGTGGCGGCCTGCTCGTGCACACGCTCGTTTGCCTCAAGAAGCGCATCAATTTTGCGGGACACGATTGCCTGCCGCTGCTCGTCGAGCAGGCCGAGAAGACCGCCGTATTCGGCCAGTTCGTCCCGAAGCGCGTCGGCCAGTTCGTCCCATAGTCCAAGGCTGTGCATTGTGGTAAGCATTTATGACGTTTTCTTTGGCCCAGCCTGAAGCTGAAGCTGGATGACGCTTGAAAGACCCATTCCCCCACCCTGCTGGATACCCTCTGCCAAGGTGTCTACCATCAGCGAACGATATATGTCAGAGCCGGGAATGTCCCCGCCAAGTGCGCCCCCGCCTATTACAGGCTTGAGCGATTCGCTAAGGAACTGGCGGATGAACACGGCCTCGAACTGCCCTGCAACTTCCGTAATCTGCTGCTCGTGGGACATGTTCTTCATGCGCGTCATTTGAGCTGACGCACTAAGACCAAGATCTCCCGATGCCGTGGTAAGTTGCATGACGTTTTTCGTGTGTGTAAAGCCGCGTTATTAAGTAAAGGCCAGCTCTAACAACTGGTTTCGTAGCGAGAACGAGGATTTGCGGATGGGCAGGGCTCAAACCCTGCACCACCGATGCTCCCGCATCGGCATTGACAGCCTTGGGATAGGCGCACGCAGTAGCCGTAAGGGCGAAGCCCTTCAAAGAAGGAGGGTTTACTCCCTCCCAAAGACCGTTCGTAGCAGAAATCAAAGTTGTTAGAGGTGGCCATAAGACTAGTTGATGATTAGTTCCGCCTGGATGGCTCCCGCGCGCTTCATGCTCTGAAGAATCGAGATCATGTCGCGGGTGCTGACGCCAAGGGCGTTAAGGCCCTGAGTAAGACGCTCGATTGTGGGATAATCCTCGATAACGGCGAAAGAACCGCTCTTCTCCTCCACATTCGTCTCTGTGGATGGAACGACGACTGTTTCGCCCGTTTCGGAGAGCATGTTCGGCTGGCTAACGCCAAGGGAACTGGAAATTGTGATTACGAGCGAACCCGTGCTTACCGCGACGCTCGACAAGCGCACCGGCTGAGTGGCCACGATCGTGCCCGTTCGTTCGTTGATAATGATTCGCGCAAGGCTGTCAGGCTGCACTTCCAATGTCCCGATAAGGGCCATGAAGTTGGCCTCCTGCCCACGGAAATTGTCCGGCACGCGCACGCTCACGCAGGCGGAATCCCCCGCCTGGGCGATGGATGGGAAAATACTGTTTATGGACTGCGCCATGCGAACGGCGGTGTTGTAGTCCGGGTTGTGCAGGAGAAGGTCGATGCTGCCGTCTTCGCGCACAATGCTGGTCTCGACTCGACGCTCCACTATGGCTCCGCCTGAAATTATACCAACCGTTGGGTGGTTCTTCTGCACCGTAGCCCCGCCCGCGCCGCCCGCGCCGCCTAGAAAACCGCCGACCGCGACCGGCCCCTGCGCAACGGCGTAAACCCGCCCGTCCGCACCGACCAGAGGAGTCTGCAAGAGCACGCCCCCCTGAAGGCTTTCCGCGTCGCCCATGGAGGACACTGTCACGTCGATGCGAGTGCCCGGGCGCATGAAAGGCCCGATGTCCGCCGTCACGATCACAGCCGCCATGTTGTCGCTCTTCACCTTGTCCGCAGGCACCGTGATGCCGAAACGCTTCAGCGAATTGGCGATTGACTGGATGGTGTAATTGAGGCGCGAGTCGCCGTCACCGGCAAGACCGGCCACAAGTCCGTAACCTACGAGCTGGTTGTCCCTGCCTCCCTGCACGGCTGTTAGGTCTTTGATGCGCGACGCGTTCAGCGTTGTGCACATAAACAGGCCCGACAAAAGGAGCGTGATGATTTTCTGTCCTGTGCGCTTCATGGCGGTGATGTGTTTACGAAATTGGCTCGCGAAGAGTTACTTGATAATTAAAGGAAAATTTTTCCGGCGCGCGGTGCTACCCGCAAAGGGCAAAGAGGCGTTCTTTTACGGTGAATACTTGTTGAACATGCGCGTCATCCAGCCCTGCCGCTCTGCTTCTGTCAGGCTGCCCTCGGCAACGACTTCGATTCGCGCATCGGCGATCTGACCGGACGCGATGGTGTTATCCGTGGCAATGTCCGCTGCGCGGCAGATGCCTTGCGTAAGCATGTAATAAGTCTCGCCCGCGTAAGTGAGAACGCGCACACCCTCGAGAACCAGATTCCCGTTGGGCAAAACGTCCACGACCTGCACGCTTATCTGCGCGGATATGCTGTGCGAATTGTCCAGCGAACCACTGCCCTCGTGCGTGTTGGCGCCGATCTTCAGGTCTGTCGAAGGCGTCTCCCCATTGTGGGAAAGAACGTTGTTGAACAACAGACGCGTAAAGTCGTTGGAAATGTTGGACTCCTTGGACGTGGAGAGCTTGACCGAAGACGCAAGCTGGGAGCTTTCGCTGACCAGTATCGTGACGATGTCGCCAATGCTGCGTGCGGTCTTGTCCGCATACATGCTCTGCTGGCTGTTCGCTGGGCTGCTCCACAGGCTGCCGTCCACCCCGCCCGCGCAAGGCAGAGCAAGGGCAAAGACCAGAGCGGGACTAGAAATATACCTGCACAGTGCGTTCATTGAGAATCCTTGCCTGTATGTCTTTGTTACTGGATAGGTTGCGCACGCTGATGAACTCGCCCTCGCGCCCGTCTTCGAGCACCATCGCCTTGGTGGCGATTCGCAAGGCACCTTCGCTCGCTATGGCGTCCACGACCTGCCCGCGCTTTAGCATGGGCTTGGCCTGAATGTCCCGCCAGTAGAGCACCTGACCGGCACCCACCGCGTTGCGAAGTTCGTAACCTGTAAGAAGCGTATCCGCCGGAATGGGCAGCACGGGCAGTTCGAGAACGTCCCGGGTCTCAACCTCGAAATCATCCTGCACGATGTTAGCGCTCTTGTTGTAGTGCTTCTTGGCCACTAGAACGTCTCGCTTTAGCGTGCAGGCCACCTGAATCTGAAAGTCTCCCTGACTGGCCTCAGCGCAGAGGATGCGGAAGCTGACAACGGCGCGTGACGAAAGCGTCTGCCCGGACACTCGCACAATCTGCACGCTCCAGCCCGCATCCGGCACGGTCAAATCTCGCCAGCCCTGAAGGGGCGCGATTTCCAGCCCGCCTTCGGGCGCGAACTGGGCTTCCAACTGGGAGCGAAGCTCGGGCATAAGCGCATCCAGTGTTACCTTCGGCAAAACCTGCTCGGGCGCGGCAACAGCCGCCACAGGGGCGGGCTTGCGCTCCGGCTCCGCCTTTGCCTGAGGCGCAGGGCTTTGCTCCTCTGCCGGACGAAGCTCCGACACCGGAACGAGCAAAGACGCCAGTTCCGTTCCGGCGCAAAGCGCGCCCGAATACAAAACCAAAGCCGAAAGAATGATGCCAGTCTGCTTCATGAGCGCTTTAGCTGGTTGATGGTGCTGAGCATGGAGTCTGAGGTCTGGATTGCCTTGGAATTAATTTCATAGGCTCTCTGGGCCACAATCATGTTCACCATTTCTTGTACCACATTCACGTTGGACATCTCCAAATAGCCCTGCTGAATGCTGCCGAAGCCACTTTGGTCAGGATTTCCAATCTCTGCCTGTCCGCTCGCGTCGGTCTGCTGGAAAAGGTTGCCGCCGATGGCGCGTAGTCCGCCAGCGTTCGGGAAGCGGGCGAGCTGAATCTGTCCGCCCTGCTGGGATGTGCCGTCGCTCAATGTGTAGGTTATCTGACCGTTCGAGGCGATGAATACGCCCACGGCCTCTGTGGGCACGGTGCCAAGCCCCGTCACGACCTTGCCGTCGCTAGTGACGATTTCGCCCGTGGAGCTGCGCTTAAGCGCGCCGTCGCGGGTGTAAAGAGTCGTTCCGTCGTCGGCATTGACCTGAAGAAAACCATTACCGTTGATGGCAATGTCCATTTCTTCGCCTGTCTGGGTTAGCTGCCCTTGGGTAAAGAGCTTGCTTGTGGACACAACGCGCGTTCCGTTGCCGAGCGAGACTCCCGTGGGGACCGTGCCGCCGGAGCCGGTCTGGCCGCCCGCCTGACGTTTGTCCTGGTAGAGCAGATCCTGAAACTCCACCTTGCTGCGCTTGAAGCCGCTCGTGTTTACGTTGGCGATGTTGTTGGAAATGGTATCCAGATTCAGCTGCTGGGCTTCCATGCCCGTTGCCGAGGAATATAAGGAAAGTATCATCTCTTGTTGCCTCTTTGGTGTTTAATCCGGATGTTTAGACTGCGAAGGTTGAAGTAACCCGCCCAAGGAGCGAATCCATGTTGCTGATTATGCGCTGGTTGGCCTCGTAGGCGCGGGAAAGTGTGATCATGCTTATCATCTCGCGCATGGGGGATACGTTGCTCGCCTCGTAGTAACCCTGCACTACGCGCGCGTCCTCCAGGTCCACGGCCTTGGCGTCTGAGTTCTCATCGAGAACGTAGCCGCCGCCTGCCGGACGAAGCGCGCTTTCATCGCTAATGCTCACGAGGGCAAGTTTTGCCACCCGCGTTTCGCCCTGATAAACCTGCCCGTCTTCCTCGACGCGCACATCGCCATCGGCTGGGTTTACGGTGATTGTGCCTGCCGTGCCAAGCACGGGACGGCCCGATATATCAACGATGGCGTTCTCGCTGTTCAGGCGAAACTGGCCGTTGCGGGTGTAAATAGTTCCGCCCTCATCGCCCTGCACCTGAAAGAATCCATCGCCGTCTATGGCACAATCCATGGGGTTGCCGCTGGGAACAATCTGCCCCTGGTCGAAACAAATTTTCGCTTCCGGCCTCGTGCCCTGCTTTGCAAGTATAGCCGCAAAATCTTCGCCATCAGGCACTTTGGAGGATTCAGCCGTGCTTATGCCAACGCCTACGGCCTTGTATCCCGCAACGCTGCTGTTGGAGATGTTCTGGCTTACCGCGGCCTGCCAACGCTCCAAAGAGCTTAGCGCATCCGATCCCTGATATATTCCTGATAGCATTCTGCGCAATGTGCAGCACAAGCAGTGCCACAAGAAAGTTTACGTTGTATATCAACGCCTTATGAAAACGAATGTCTTTAGGCCGGGAAGATTTTTCCGACAGGCCTGAAGCGACTTCGCTCCAGTGTCACATGAGAAGTGCCGCACTTGGTTTTTCGCCTCCAGCTCCCGATGCGCATGCTTCGCGTGTTGCCTTGCGTGATGGATTTGTCTATCGTTTCATGTTTTACGAGCTTACTTGCCCGTATTGAGCTTTTCGGATTGATATCAATCCATTCTATATTTCCCTTCGTTCCAACAATCTTCATTCCTTGAATACTGCTATGAACAGACCCAAGAAAGTCGGCATTCTTACAGCGGGTGGCCTCGCCCCCTGCCTTTCAACAGCCATTGGCGGCCTTATCGAGCGTTACAGCGAGATTGCCCCCGATATCGAAATCATCTGCTACAAGGGCGGCTACAAGGGCCTGCTGCTGGGCGATTATTTCAAGGTGACGCCCGAGGTGCGCGAGAACGCATCCCTGCTCTACCGCTACGGTGGCAGCGCCATCAAGAACAGCCGCGTGAAGCTGACCAACGTGAAGGACTGCGTGAAGCGCGGCCTTGTGAAGGAAGGTGAAGACCCGCAGAAGGTCGCCGCCGACCAGCTCGTAAAGGACGGCGTGGACGTTCTCCACACAATCGGTGGCGACGACACGAACACCGCCGCAGCCGATTTGGCCGCCTTCCTCCAGAAGAACAACTACGGCCTCACCGTAATCGGTCTGCCCAAGACCGTTGACAACGACGTCTATCCCATCCGCCAGAGCCTCGGCGCATGGACAGCCGCCGAACAGGGCGCGATGTATTTCCAGAACGTGGTCAACGAGCGCAGCGCCAACCCGCGCATGCTCATCGTGCACGAGGTGATGGGCCGCAACTGCGGCTGGCTCACTGCCGCTACGGCACAGATGTACCGCGAGATGCTCGACGGGGACGACTTCCTGCCCGAAATCGGCATCGACCGCATCAACTACGATGTCCACGGCGTGTACATCCCCGAGATGGAGATCGACATCCCCGCCGAAGCGGCCCGCCTGAAGAAGATCATGGACGAGGTGGACAACGTGAACATTTTCGTGTCCGAAGGCGCTGGCGTCGAGAGCATCGTCAAGCAGATGGAAGCTGACGGTCAGGCTGTGCCGCGCGATGCGTTCGGCCACATCAAGCTCGACGCAGTCAACCCGGGCGCATACTTCGCAAAGCAGTTCGCAGCCATGATCGGCGCCGAAAAGACGCTCGTGCAAAAGAGCGGCTACTTTGCCCGCGCCGCCGCATCCAACGACGAAGACCTGCGCCTTATCAAGAGCTGCGTGGACCTCGCCGTAGAGTGCGCCCTTCGCGGTGAAGCAGGCGTAATCGGCCACGATGAAGACAAGGGCGGCATCCTTCGCGCAATCGAGTTCCCGCGCATCAAGGGCGGCAAGCCCTTCGACATCGACCAGGAATGGTTCGGCGACATGCTCGACGACATTGGTCAGGAGAAGGGCAAAAAGCACACGCCCGCTCACTAACAGAAACGTCGCTAAAAAATCCCCGCTATCAGGCAAAGTCCGAAAGCGGGGATTTTTTTGTGTACCCGATACGCGGCGTAAGAAATACACGAAAGCTTTTGCACAATGTTCACCCAACTGAGACAAAAGGAACAATTCCTGCCTTTCTCATACAGAGAAATTGAAGAACATGCGGCGAATGGCTCATGTTAAAATAATATCAAAGCAACAAATAGGTTCTTTCAGGTTGATACACTAGTGGGAATACATACTCTAAGCATGGAGCCTATGCCCCATACCCACCCTATTCCCCTCCAACAATCACTTTTTCCCCAAACACCCCGTTCATGATACGCACGGTAATCATAGAGGACCAGACAGCAGTCCGCGAAATGGTGTCCCAGGTAGTAAAGCTGGACCCCGAGCTGGAAGTTGTCGGCGAAGTCGGGGACGGGCACGAGGCTTGTGAAGCATGCCTGCGCCTGAAGCCGGACTTTGTAATTTTGGACGTAATGCTTCCCGGGCTGAACGGCACGGAGGTGCTGCGCCGCTTCTCGCGCCAGCTTCACGACACGCGCGTGCTCGTATTCTCAGGTTACGAAGACCCGATACTGCTGCGCGAACTGCTCGAAGCCGGTGCGCATGGTTTTGTTGGCAAAAACGCCGCCCTTGCAGAGCTGAAACGCGGCATCAGCGTGGTATCGCGCGGCGGAAGCTACTTCGGGCCGGAAATAGCCCGCATCCTTCGTGAAGTAATGACCGGTCCCATGATAGGGCAGCGAAGCGCGCTGGGCCTATTGACGAGCCGGGAGAGGGAAATCCTGCAACTGATAGCCGAAAGTTACAGCACAAAGGAAATCGCCTCCAAGCTGGGCATCAGCGTAAAGACTGCGGAAAACCACCGCACAAACCTGATGCGAAAGCTGGACCTGCACGACGTGGCCAGCATCACGCGCTTTGCCATAGAGCAGGGCCTGATTCAGGCCCCGCCAAGACCGCTCGCGTAAGCGGCTGGACCGGTAATCGTGTAATAACGCGCTCAAAGCGTCCCCCTTTCCTGTATCCGCCTTCGCAGGAGGCAAAAAACAAGCACCCGCACGTTTTACGATGCGAGTGCCAACTTTCCAGATTTGCAGCACTGTCTATGGCAAGTCTTTTTCCGTAAAGCGCGCCCTCCTCATAAAAGGCCACGCATACGGCACGGCCCCACTACGCTTGTATGCACGGGTCGAGGCCCGCCTCGGCAAGACCATGCTAATTGCCGGATTGGGCCATTCGCTTGAGAGCAAGAGCAGGCTCGTAATCGGGCGCAAGACTTAGCGCCTTGTCGATAGCTTTCGCCATATCTGCGGAACGCCCGCCCGCAGAAGACAAATACTCTGCGTACATTGTCCATGCAGCCGCGCTGTCTGGCTCCTTTTCAATTGCCGTTTTCCACGCAGTTTCAAGCTGCTCCGCACTGGCACCGGAAACGCTCAAGCCCTTGGCCTTTACAGTGTATGCCAGCCAGAAATCTGGCGCATCCGTCAAAGCCTCCGCTACGAGAGCGTCGGCCTTTGAACGGAACGCGGAAGCCCTGTTGGCGAACATTCCCGACAGCTCGTAAAGGATGGACGCCTGCTGCACCTTCGCGTGCACATTGTCGGGGAACAGGCCCAAGGAACTCGAATACATGTCATAAGCGTCGAAACGCCTGCGCAACACCTTGCGTATCGACTCGTCGTCCGCGCCGCGCTCCTCGCACAACTTGTCGGCTTCGTTCATGTAAACCTGAGCGACAGAGGGCTGTATCGACATGCGCAAAACAAGCCCCGCGCAAAGGCCAGCCACAGCGAAGCCTGCAATACCGACGGCGCCATTCTCAATGTGTACCGAACGGGGCTGCGTAAACGCAATCATCAATGCCATCATGAGCATGAACACAATGAGCAGGATTCCCGACTGGAAGGGCGAGGCGAACACAAAGCACAACGCAAACGTGCTAACTCCCGTCACGATTCCGCCAAGCAAAACCTTGGTAGTGGGCGCGGATCTGGACGCCATATCGCGCGGCTGGTGAGCCATTTCAGACAGATCCCTGCCGCTGTCCCTCAAGCCGTGCACATTGTGGTGCATATTGCGGAACTGCTCGTCTCGGGAAATCTTCACAAAGTCGATGCCCGCCCATGTGCGCCATGCCAGAAAGAGAGCATAAAAGAGCGGCAATATGAACAAGAGGCCAAGCAAGCCGTGAGCGGAGAGCGTCTGCAGGTATTCACCCGACAGGTCGCTGGCATCCGGCACATTTTCATGGGTATAAAGCCCGATAACGGCAGTGTTTCCTGAACCGTAACCGGCGCCGAACACGGGATTGCCAACGAACAAATCCCAAGCGCGCACCTGGGAATCAGCCCACGTAAGCGGGGACTGAGCGTCAAAACGCTCCTCAAAACGGTCCCGAACTACGTCACTGCCCAAGCCGAGAAACAGCAGCATAAAAAACAGTCCTCCACCGTTTATGCCATACGCGATCCAGCGCCTTTTCGGGAAACATGACACGACAAAGGGAAGAGCAACAAGAAGAATGGCCAGTAGCGCGATTATGCGAAAATCAAACACCTGCACTGCCACGGCTACCAAGAGAAAAGCCAGCGCGCCGCAAAACACGCGCAGCTTCATTGAAAATGCCTTCATAAGAGCTATCGAATACGCCACGGGAAAGAACAGGATAAGATAGGCCCCCATATGGACGGGGTTCATGAACGGCCCTGAAGCTTTGCCGAAAGCCCATACAGGCTGCGAAAAGTCTCCGGGTATCCAGCCCTGACGAATGACCGGCTGAAAGGCCCCGGCAAGGGCAATCCCTGCACAGCTTAACACAAGAGCCGTCAGCACCCGCAAAAGCAAGGGACGTGAACGGCTCATATTGACCACTATGAAATACAGTAGCGCGGCCTGAGTCCAAATGGACAACCTGACAGCGGCAAGCAAAGGTTCCGGGCTAAAAAAGTATCTGTCCACGCAAAGCCAGATCAGACACGGGAAAAAAATCAGCGAAAGGGGCATTATCCTGCGCGGCGAAGGCTGCCCCCAGAACCAGATTCCGAAACAAAGGATGCCAACAGACACCACAATCGAATTGATATCCCCGGAAAGCGGAGCTATGTAAGATAGACCCAAATGACCTGCACTTAGAATGCATGAACAAAATATGACCGCCGGTATCAGCCATTCCATGACTCGGGCGGCGTGCTCTGACAAAAGAGGAGCATTTTTGAACACACTTGTGCGTTTTGATGACGTTGGCATTTGCTTTGCTATTTGATGCTGCGGTGGGAGCCTGTTGTACTATTACAAGAATCCTCCCTCAGAAAACCTTATTAATCGACTGGCCTGCAAGGCCAAAAGAAAATCCAACTAACTGAAATCCATGACACCGTCAGATGTATTGAAGCTCGCAGAGGAAAAGAACGTGAAGTCGATAGACATCCGCTTTACCGACCTGCACGGTACCTGGCAGCACTTCACCATTCCGGTGCACGAGCTGAATGAGGACATCTTTGAAGAAGGTCTTGGCTTTGACGGCTCCTCCATCCGCGGATGGAAAAGCATCGAAGCCTCCGACATGCTCGCCATGCCGGACCCGAACACTGCGTTCATCGACCCCTTCACCGAGTATCCCACACTGGTACTCAACTGCACAATTTCCGAGCCTTTGACTCGCGAACCCTATGACCGCGACCCGCGCGGCATAGCCATGCGTGCGGAAGAATACCTCAAGAGCACTGGCATTGCCGACACCTGCTACATGGGGCCTGAAGCCGAGTTCTTCATCTTTGACGATGTCCGTTACAGCGCCGGCATGAACGAGTGTCACTTCATTGTGGACTCCTGCGAAGGCATCTGGAACACCGACAAGGAAGAGTATCCCAACCAAGGCTACAAGATCCGCAGCAAGGAAGGTTACATTCCCTGCGCCCCGTCGGACCAATTGCACGACATCCGCGACGAGATGATGCACATCATGAACGACCTCGGTCTTCAGGTTGAGCGTCAACACCACGAAGTAGCCACCGCCGGTCAGGCCGAAATCGACCTTCGCTTCTCCCCTCTCCTTGAGATGGGCGACAAGATGGTGCTCTACAAGTACATCGTAAAGAACGTATCCTTCCGCCACGGCAAGACTGCCACCTTCATGCCCAAGCCCCTCTATGGAGACAACGGCAGCGGCATGCATGTGCACAGCTCCCTCTGGAAGGACGGCAAGCCCCTCTTCGCTGGCGACGGTTACGCCGGCCTCTCGCAAATGGCTCTCTGGTACATCGGCGGCATCCTGAAGCACGCCCCCGCCCTCTGCGCCATTACCAACCCGACCAACAATTCCTACAAGCGCCTCGTCCCGGGCTTTGAAGCACCGGTGATTCTGGCCCTCTCCGCCCGCAACCGCTCGGCAATCTGCCGCATCCCGACCTACTCCGCCAGCCCGAAGGCAAAGCGCGTGGAGTTCCGCTGCCCCGACCCGGCCGCGAACCCCTACCTCTGCATGACGGCCATCATGATGGCAGGTCTGGACGGTATCCAGAACAAGATCGACCCGGGTGAAGGCATGGACAAGAACCTGTACGACCTTCCCCCCGAAGAGGCCAAGCTGCTCAAGACAGTGCCGGACTCCCTCAAGGGCGCCGTCGAGGCTCTTCAGGCCGACCACGAGTTCCTCCTCAAGGGCGGTGTGTTCAGCAAGGACTTCATCGACAACTTCTGCGCGATCAAGATGCACGAATACGATCAGGTCCGCCTGCGCGTGCACCCCATCGAGTACCAGATGTACTACGACTGCTAGTCTTGGAAACACAACGACTTCAAAAAGCCTCGGGGACTTGTTCCCCGAGGTTTTTTTGTAAAAAACATGCTTTAAGCTAATGAGGGGAAGGCATCCGCCGTTATGCAAGGAATGCTCTCACAAGCTGTGAATGGAAGACCCCATTTTTCATGTTTTGTGTTATTGCAAGAATCTCTCACATCCCTATTCTCGCCTATTATCAGCCCCTTACCAAGTGAAAGTCGTTATCGCAGACGCCCATGATCTGTTCCGAAGCCTTTTGAAATTCTGGATGGAATCTGAACCAGGCATCGGCCTTGCAGCCGAGACAGGTTCCGGACTCGAAGTTCATCAACTGATCAAGGAACACAAAGCAGATCTCTTGCTTATGGATCCTCTCATCCCCGAGAGGTCCGGTTTTGACATAGCCAGAGAGCTGTCCGAGGACATGCCGGGCTTGCGAATGATCGCAATATATCCTGAGGGCAAGCCGTATCTTGTAGATCAAATCCAACGCTCTGGCTTTCACGGTAGCGTGTGCAAAAACAGCAACACGATCAAAACGCTCAAAGAAGCCATAGAAAACGTTCAGGGCGGCAACGCATATTTCTGCGCTCAGACCTGCCGCATCCAGAACATTCTGTACAACAGCAACCATTCTTTTGCGAGGCTGCTCTCCCTTCGCGAGCAGCAGATTTTGGCCTACATCGGCGCTGGAATGGACAACGAGGATATTGGTGCCCAACTCAAGCTAAGCCCTGCAACAGTTCAGACACACAGGCGAAACCTCTTCCGCAAACTGGGCATCCACGACACCCCGTCGCTGATGCGCTACGCGATTGAGCAAGGCTTCTGGACACCGGGCTTCGATCCAAGCATACATTCAACGCAGTAGGCCCCGCAGCCGTCAAAGGTCGCGTATATCTGGACCGAGAGGCTTGAGAGAAGGGCGAATGCGCCACTGCACGGCCAGAAAGGAGGCGTCACCTTGAAATTGTGTAACAGAATATGACGAATTGTCATCTTCCAAACCCTGTGCATAATCCACCAGTATGCCACGCCCCATATGTCCTAGACGAATCAGCCACCGCCCCCCGTCTGGCTACTACAAACCGGCAGGCATCCCCCTGTCGGACCTTGAAGAAATAGTCGTCGCGGCGGACGAGCTGGAAAGCATACGCCTCGCAGACGCCAAAGGCATGTACAATCAGGACGCCGCCAAGGAAATGGGCGTATCAAGGCAAACCTTCGAGCGCATCCTCAAAAGAGCTCGGGAGAAAGTCGCCCACGCCCTTACGCAAGGAATCGCAATACGTCTGGACAGCATCGAGGAACAGGACAGTAGCACGATCAATTCCGCCCCGCAAGGCGAGACGTGGGGACACGGAAGACAATGCAGAAACCGCCACAACGGGCACAGGTCTTTCGGGAATGGACCGCAAGCCTGATTTGCTCCAACGACTTAGATCATCCCCTCACTTACGTAAAATTATCGTAAAACAAATTGCCTAAAACTTTCTGTTGCGTTTAAGGGCCATTTTCTTCTTTTTGTCTCCTTTTGCCATTCTTCAGGTATTGGAGTATGGTTAATGGGCAGAACGCAGGGGCAAAGCAGAATGGCTGGCAATACACTCTCCATATATTTTGGTACTGAAACGGGAAACAGTCGTTGGGTAGCTGAGGCTATTGCCAATATGTCAGCTGCACGCAGCGTCCCCGCCACGGTTCAAGACCTTGTAAACATATCGGCGGAGCAGTTATCCCGCGACTCCGATCCAGCACTCGTCATCATCTCCACCTGGAACAGAGGCAAGCCGCCATTTTTCGCACGCCGCTTCTATGCCGATATTGAAGCAGGCAAGACTGCGATGAATACACTGCGTTTTGCCGTAATCGCCCTCGGGGACGAGCATTACGAACACTTCTGCGCATGCGGAAGAAACCTCGACATGTTGCTCGAAAAACTAGGCGGCAAAAGATGGATGCCCAGAATAGAGCTTGGGACCGACTTCCGCAGCAATCTGGCCCAATACGAACAGCAGCTCTGGAAGCACTTCGACAAGCTTTCGTAAGCAAGAGCGATCGCGAAACGCAGTTCTTGGCCTGCTTACCAAACAGAGCAGACGGACGCCTCGGTGGAGGCGCCCCTACCCGTGCAGCCATAACTTATTGACTGCCTTACAGGTAGAGGCACGCACCCATGTTCGAGTGGCGAGACCAGATAGCCTTGAGCGGATCTTTTTTTGAGAAATGGCACTACTGGCAAGCCTCGCACTCCTCCCCTGTTCTCTCGGCATTAAGGCGGCACATCATACGCTGTTCACCTTCAGAAGTGCCAGCGCCTGAAGGCTCCGCTGCAGCGGACTCCGGCGTGAACGCCGACGCTAATCCCACCGCCTTGGGAGCGGCCCCTTTCTTGATCGTCACCGTGGCCTTCTCGATATTCGAGGCCCCAAGAGTGCGCAGATAGTAAGTCGTCTTCAACCCGCTCCGCCACGCACTGCGGTACATGTGGCTCAGGTTCTTCAAATCCGGCTCGGCCAGCCACAAGTTCACACTCTGCGACTGGTCAATCCACTTCTGCCTCCGCGCTGCCGCCTTGATCACCCACTCGAAGGGAATGCCGAACGCAGTGGCGTAACGCTCCTTCAACTCGTTGGGAATTATGTCTATACCCACCAACTCCCCGTCGTAGTATTTCAACAACTCGCGCACCCGCTCGTTCCACAGACCCCAACGCTTCAAATCGCGCACAAGATGGGCGTTGAGCACGATGAACTCGCCGCTCAAGTTGCTCTTGACGAACAAGTTCTTGTACGTCGGCTCGATGCAGGGCGTGGACCCCATGATGTTGGCAATGGTGGCCGTCGGCGCGATGGCCAGCACATTGCTGTTTCGCATACCCTGACGCGCAATCCGCTCACGAAGCGCGTTCCAATCCATATGACCGCCGCGCGGCACGTCTATCGCGACCCCTCGCTCCCGTTCAAGAAGCTCCAAGGTGTCCGGCGGCAAAACGCCCCGATCCCACTTGGAACCCCTGTACGATTCATACGTGCCGCGCTCGGCGGCCAAATCGCTCGACGCCTCGTAGGCGAAGTATGCAATCGCCTCCATGAACTCGTCGTTAAACTCCACCGCAGCCTCGCTGGCGAAACGCAAGCCCTTTGCGTGCAAAGCATTTTGCAAGCCCATCACGCCAAGACCAACCGGCCTGTGCCGTGCGTTCGCCGTCTTCGCCGCCTGAGTGGGGTAAAAATTGATGTCTATGACGTTGTCCAGCGCCCGCACCGCCACGCGCACCGTCGAGCGCAGCCGTTCCAGATCCAGCGAACCGTCCTCGCGCAAGTGGTTCTCCAAAACGACGCTGCCAAGATTGCACACCGCCGTCTCATCCGCGCCGCTGTTGAGCGTAATCTCCGTGCAGAGGTTCGACGAATGGACGACGCCCACATGGTCCTGAGGGCTTCGGACATTGCAGGGGTCTTTGAAGGTAATCCAAGGGTGCCCCGTCTCGAAAAGCATCTTGAGCATCTTCTTCCACAGCTCGATTGCCGACACCTTGCGCGTCCAAATCTCGCCAACGGCTGCCCTGCGCTCGTATTCCACATAACGCCGTTCAAAGTCCTGCCCGTAGGTCTCGTGCAAGTCCTTCACCTCGTTGCTGCGGAACAGGCTCCAGTCCTGCCTCGCCTCCATGCGCTTCATGAACAGGTCGGGTACCCAGTTCGCGGTGTTCATGTCGTGCGTGCGGCGGCGCTCGTCGCCCGTGTTGCGGCGTAGTTCCAGGAAGTCCTCGATATCGTTGTGCCACAGCTCCAGATAGGCGCAGCCGCTGCCCTTGCGCTTACCGCCCTGATTGACGGCCACGAGCTGGTCGTTGTGCATCTTGAGGAAGGGAATCACGCCCTGACTTTCGCCATTTGTCCCCTTGATGTAACTGCCCGTGCCGCGTACCGCAGTCCAGGAGCCGCCCAGGCCGCCCGCCCACTTGGCAAGGAAGGCGTTCTCCGCGATGCCGCGAATCATGATGCTCTCGATGGAGTCGTCCACCTTGTACAGGTAGCAGGACGAAAGCTGGCTGTGCAGGGTGCCGCTGTTGAAGAGCGTGGGTGTGGACGAGCAAAAGCGCCTGTCTTTGTACAGCTTGTAAAGTTCAAGGGCGCGCTCTTCCTTCTTCGCTCCTTCGCGCAGGAAGAGGCCCATGGCGACGCGCATCCAGAAGAACTGCGGTGTTTCAAGGCGTCTGGCGCGGTTGCCCGTCTTGTCGATGAGCAGGTAGCGGTCGTAGAGGGTCTGGATGCCCAGATAGTCGAAGGCCAAGTCTGCCTGCGGGTCGAGTGCGGCGGCTAGACGCGAGAGGTCGTAAGTGGCAAGCTCCGGCGTCAGGCGCTCGATTTCGATGCCTTTTTTAACGTAGTCGGCAAAGGCGCGGCGGTGCGCTTCGGCAAGGGCCGCGATGCCGTCTTCCACGATGTTCCAGCCCAGCACTTCCTCGTAGATGTAGGATAGGAGAATGCGGCCTGCGAAGGTGGCAAAGTCCGCGTCGTGCTCGATGAGTGCTTTGGCGTTCAGGATGATGGTCTGGCGCAGGTCTTCGTCTTTCATCTCGGCATAGACGCTGCGGCGCAGTTCCGCTTCGATTTGCGCGGAGGAGAGGCAGAGGTCCAGCCCGTTCGAGGCGAAGGCGATGCGGGCGCGCAGGTCGTCGCCGGTCCAGAAATAGGTCGTTCCGTCGCTGCGGGTGACAAGGACGTTCGCTTCCTGCGTGAGCGGCTGCGCGGCTGCTTCGGCTGCGGCGCGGGCGGCTTCCGCGCGTTCGAAGGCGCGTTGTGTGCGATAGACGATGAAGGCTTCGGCGGCTTTGAAGTGGCCGCGGCGCATCATTTCTTCCTGCACGAGGTCTTGGATCGTCTCGATTGCGACGGGTGTTTTGCCTGCGTTGAACACGCGTTCTTCAACGGCGCGGGCAATTTCGACGGCGGGTTCGCTGTCGGCGTTCGTGGCGATGAATGCCTTGCGGACGGCGACTTCGATTTTGGATGCGTCCCAGGGTGCAAGGTCGCCGTTGCGGCGGGTGACGCGGGGTGTTGTTGTGACAGTGGAAATCATTGGATAAAGCAGGGGGATAACCCCTTCATCCGAGATGGCAGGGGGGTAACCCCTGCACCCGAGATGCTTGCGCATCTCCTGAAGAGGGGTTGTGGTTGGTGTGTTTGAAACCGATCGGTAATTTTTGCGGGGTGCGCGTGCGAAGAGATTGGTTTGAGCGGCGCGCCTCTTGGGGGAGCGCATGAAATGCGCGGCTTGGGGGCGGCGCCCCCATCGGAGCCTCCGAAAGGAGGCGCGGGTCCTAGGGCCTTCCGGCCCTAGCCCCTGCCTAGAGGTCGTCGTCGCTTACAGCGTCCAGGCTGCTGGACTTTCTGTATTCTGTAACGCGACCCTCGAAGAAATTCTGCTCCTTCTTAATGTCCATCATCTCGGCCAGCCACGGCAAAGGATTCGTCAACTTGCCACCATTAATCGTAGGCAAATTGCAACTCTCCAGGCGCCGGTCCGCAATGTAGTCGATGTAGCCAATGAACTCCTCCGGCGAAAGCCCCACCGCATTAAGCGGCAGACAGTCCCGGATAAACTCCTTCTCCAGCGCCACGGCCTCTTTCATCAAATCCACAAGCTCCTGCTGATACTCAGCCGTCCACACATCGGGATTCTCCTCGACCAAACCGCAGAAAAGACTCCGCAAGTTCTCGATATGGTTCGACTCATCGCGCAAGGTGTAGCGGAACATCTGCCCTATGCCCGGGAACTTGTTCTGCCGGTAGAGCGATAGAATCATCCCGAAAAGCCCGTAGAACTGCGTCCCCTCCATGCACTGGCCGAAAAGGAACATGTTCTTCGCCAAGTCCTGCTTGTTGCGCGTAGCCGTGAGGTCTATATCGCGCCGCATCTGCCTGCTGTTCGACACGACAAGATCCGTCTTCTTCTGAATCGTCGGAATATCCTCCAGCATCGCATCGTTCTCGTGCGGATTGATGCCAAGACTAGCCAACATGTAAACAAGACTGTCCGCGTGGATGTTCTCCTCATGCGCGTGGCGCCCGAGGACCAGCTTCAGCTCCGGCGCTGTCACAAGCTCGCGCACTACGTGGATGATATTGTCGCCCACAATGCCTTCCGCCGCCGAGAAGTAGCCGATGCCCATCTTGATGATCCAGCGGTCGAT
>JAFGLA010000093.1 GCA_016928295.1 Opitutales bacterium | reverse complement strand
TTCCGGCTGCGTTTCGCTGATGGGCAGGGGCCCGTCCCAGCCTCATCAGCAAAGCCTTGCCGCCTCCTCATCCATCATCTTGCCGATGGAGTCCACCTAACTGCAAGATGCTCTAACAACGCTTGTTTCTTCTTAAAACAAAAACAGCCCGTGAGATTCGCTCCACGGGCTGTTTTTGTGTGCTGACAAAGTCTATTACAGCAAATCTTCCTTTGCGTTCTTGGGCAGAGGCGGAAGAGGCTTGGCATATTTGGCGGCGACCTCTATCGCCTCTTTGGCCAGCTTGGTAATTTCCGCGAACTTGCCTGAATCGATAAGCTCGGGAGATACAAACCACGAGCCGCCTACGGCCGCTACGCAGTCCACATCGAAATAACCGGGCATGCTTTCCAGCGTGATGTCACCCGTGGGTATGAAACGCAGCCCTGTTTGCACGTAGGGGCGGGTCATCGCGTAAAGAAGGCGTGCTCCGCCAGAGGCCTCGGCGGGGAAGAACTTCAGATACTTCAGACCAAGCGTGCGCGCGCGCTCGATTTCGGTAATAGTCATTACGCCCGGAAGGATCGGCAGATCCCTCTCCTTGGCAGCGCCGACTACGTCCTCGCTCATGCCGGGAGTCATGATGTAGTTCACATCCAGCTCCTGAAGTTCGTGCACCTGACGGCGGTTAAGCACCGTTCCGGCGCCGAGAATCATATCCGGGAACTCCTCGCGAATGCGGCGCAGAGACTCCATGGCCGCGTCTGTACGCAGGGTAATCTCCACCACGTTAAGACCAGCATCCATCAAGGCTCTGGCCAGCGGGATAGCGTTGTCGGCGTTATTCATCAAGGCAACGGGGATAATCCGCTGCGGCCAGAAAATTTCCATGTTCTTCATATGAGAAAATCAGGATGATTGCTGTTGATTATGTGAATGTAACCCAGCTTTGCTCCGCTGCCAAGAACGTACCACATTTGTTGACCCGCGAAGGAGGAATTAAGCAGAACTAATACAGCGTTCTTTTACAATGACCGGCACTCACATGGTCCGAGTCTTTATTTTCTACGCATATTCCAGCGTGCCTGAATGCGGACGGGCGAAACGTTAAAAGAAACGCTTGTTTTACCCACCGAAATATCGGGGAAGGGCTTTGCAATTCAGGCGCTTACATCATTCCGAAAACAAACTGGCTTGTGCCTTCCTTGATGGTTACCAGATTGTCCCTGACAAAGCCCTTGAAATGCGGCCCCTTGCTGTGCTCGCCGTCAAAGTTCATCCCGGCGATGTTCAGCTCTATGCGGGAATCCTCACCGTAATGGGTAAGTGAAAAATGCTTTCCGAAAGCGCCGCCCGATAGCTGCACCTTGGAGCCAAGCTCTGTCACATCCACGTCGAACTCGCTGAACCTGGCCCTGAAGTTAAGGGTTTGGCCGGACGAGTAGTCGTAGATTTTCGTCATGCCTTTGCGCAGTATCAACTCTCCGGCCACGAACGCAATCATTGCGCGCGTGTTCGGCTTGATGCTGGCGGCCCTACGGGACGAAAGCATGGATCTGCCCCAAATGTCCATTGCAGCTTATGTTTATCAAATAATGGTTACGATTGTTGAATCGGTATGAGCGAAGGCTGATTAACCCGTAATTATGGCCTCTTTGTCAAGAGCGGTCCGGCACTTGCCCTGAATCGCATTGTACAAGCGGTACGAGCGATTTAGGTATCAGTTTTTTTCTGTGATTTTGTCTGGTTGCGGCAGCTTCATGGCCAAGTAAAGAGGAATAATCAGCATGAGCGAGCACAAGGCATATGTTATCTGCGAACCGCTAAACCAGTAAAGGATGGCGGCAAACATCGGTCCGAAGGCTCTTGCCAGAGAGCCAAACGCACGAAAAGAACCCATTGCGGCACCCTGACGGTCCGGCGGAGTATAAAGCGATAGAAGCGATGTCAACGTGGGGGCGAAAAGTGCCATGCCAATCGCTTTGAGGAACAGTCCGAAAAAGAAGAGCGGGATGTTGTATGCGAACGCCAGAATCAGCATCCCCACAAGCCCAAGTATTATGCCGGTGCAGGCGATGGCTTTTTCTTTATATCTGCGGCTTTGCCTGTGTGTCAGGGCGCCTTGCGCAAGGCTCATGACCACTCCCGCGAAAACGAAGATGGAGATGTTTTCTCTGGGGCCGAAGCCCAGCCTTTCAAGGGCGAGGAAGGTCAGCGTGAACTCGATGCCGCTGAATGCTGTCAGAAAGGCGAAATTGACGAATGTGACGTCGCGTGCGGGGCCTTTTTCGAGGTGCAGGTTGGCGAGCGGGTTTATGGACAGGGGCTGCTTCTTTCGCAGTTTTACGTCCAGCGTTTCCCGGAAATAAAACGCGATCCATAGAAGGTTTGCCAGAGAGAGTAGTATGGATACCAGAGCGGCTCCCGAGAATGGATTCAGTCCGTAGGGAACAAGCTGGGGGAAGAAGCGCGTGAGGTCCAACATGCTTGCCACGCCGCCGATGGCCGGCCCGATCATGAAGCCGGTCGCGAAAGCTATGCCAATGACGGCCATGCCTTTGGTGCGTGCGTTCTTGTTTGTGACATCGGCGACTGCGGCGCTTGCAACCGAGATGTTCCCCGCCATGAGACCGCAAGTCATGCGCCCGAGAATGAACAGCCACAGGTTGGCGCTAAAGAACCAGATCACGTATGCAAGGCAGGTTAGCGACGTAGTTATCAGCAGTATCTTGCGCCTGCCAAGCCGGTCGGACAGGCGCCCCCATACGGGTGAAGACAAGAATTGCAACACGCTGAAGAGAGATCCGATGAAGCCGCCGAAAAGGACTAGCGTAAGAACCTGATTGCCGTCTCCCGCAGGGCTGATGCTTTGGAGCAAGGCTTCCATGCGGCCCAACAAACTGGCTTCAGAGCCTTGGGGCAGATACCATTGAAGAATGGACGGGAGGAGGGGAAAAATTATCGAGAAGCCGATTAAGTCTATGAAAATCGTGAAGAATATCGCCCCAAGTATTCCATTTTCAGATTTTTGACTATCATTACCCATTTTGCCAAGGTCTCCCATCGTTACGTACAGGCTTGTACGAATACACAATGGGAAGCGGCATTACTAGTATTTCTTCCAGAGCTGGGGAGAAAACAGGGCAAGAACGGCGAAAAGTTCAACGCGGCCCATTATCATCAAGAGGCTTAAAAATAGTTTCCCGCCGATGCTGAAATGCGCAAAGTTCTGTGTCGGACCTACTTCAGCAAATCCAGGGCCTATGTTGAACAAGCAGGCGAATGTGGCCGACAGGCTGCCTTCCATGCTTAGGCCGGGGTCCAGTACTGCCACGAATAAAGCGGACGCGCCAGCGATAAGGGCCATTATTACAAGAAAGCCATTGCTGTCTTCGCAGGCTTGTTGACTCATGGGATTACCGTTAACGCGAATACTGCGAACAACGTTTGTGCGGTAGGAGCGTTCCAATAGCTGCGCCGCGTAGCGAAGGGCAGTCACGATGCGGACGACTTTCACGCCGCCGCCGGTCGAGCCTGAAGAGCCACCTGTCACCATGAGAAGGAGCAGCACCACGTGCAGGGCAGGTACCCACTTGTCAAAGTCGCGCGTGGCAAAGCCAGTTGTCGTCATTACGGACACAACCTGAAAGATACTGTGGCGAATGTTTGTGTGCCAGCCCGCCATGTCCGCATGGCCAAGGTTGAACGCCACACAAAGGCCGCTGGCCAAGAGTATGATAAGGTAGTAGGCCTTGCACTCGCTGTTTTGGCGAACGGCGTTATACTCTCCCTGCATCAGTTTTAGCATCAATACGAAGCTGGTTCCGCCAAGGGCCATGAAGGCGATGGCGATCCACTCGATGAGGGCGCTGTCAAAATACGCCATGCTGGAGTTGTGGGTGCTGAATCCGCCGGTTGAGAGGGTCGCGCACATGTGGTTCACTGCGTCGAACAGGCTCATGCCAGCCGCCCAGTATGCCATAGCGCAGAAAAATGATAAGAGAAGATACAGGCGCATTATGCGCCATACGCCGATCTGCACCCTTTCGCTGCCAAGGTCTGCGGCCTGGGCGCTGGATTCGCGCGAGAACAATATCTTTGCACCAGCTCCGAGAAAGGAGAGTATCGCCACGAAAAACACCACCACGCCCAAGCCGCCAATCCACTGACTGAGCGAGCGCCAGAAGAGCAGGCTGCGCGGAAGTGCCTCGACGTTGCCAAAAATTGAGGCACCCGTCGTCGTAAAACCGGAGGCGGACTCGAATATCGCGTCCGCGAAATTAATGCCCTCGGCTATGAAAAGGTAGGGAAGGGCGCCGACTGCGGTTGCAAGCAGCCAGCCTGTACCGATGGTGGCCAGAGCCTCCTTCCCGAAAATGCGTTTGTTGGCATTGCGGCTGCAAATATGGAACGTGATGGCCAAAGCCACCGCAATTATGGTGCTGATGCCGAAGCCTCTAAGTGCGACCGCTTCCTTGGGGTCGCTCTCAAGGTAGTAGGCCGACACACAGATGCTCAACACGAAGGCAAGGCCGAGAGCTGCCGTTATTACGCCCAGAAGACGTGCCAGGATACGGTAATTCATTTATGAGCGGCGTGTGTTGTTTCCACAGTTGCTGTATTCGTGCCCGGGCAGTTTTTTAGCGGACGCCGTTAAGCAGTTCGCGCAGGGTGGGGACGTTTTCCGGTCGGGTGATGAGGAGAACTCTGTCGCCAACGAGTATGATCTCGTCAGCCGTTGCCAGCTTGGCCTCGAACTTGTGCTGAATCGCCGTCACTACGCAGTGCTGGGGCCATGAAATCTCCCTTAGCGAAAGACCGGCAGCCTTGCTTTTCTCCCCGACGCGGATTTCGACAATCATGCCGCCTCCTTCCTGGAGCTGGCCAAGTTCGATGCAGGGGGCAGGGGATATGTAACGCAATATCTCGTTCGCAGTTGCGAGCCGGGGGGACACTATCTGCTCAATGCCGATGGTGCTGCGCAGGCTGTCGAGCACTTCCTCGTAGTCGCTCTTGTTTATAACGGCCTGCACGTGCTGTGCGCCAAGCTTTGCGGCCTGAAGGCAGGTAACGATGTTGTTTTCATCATCCTTGGTACAGGCTACGTAGTAGTCCGTACTGCCCACTTGCTCTTCTTCCAGAACGCGCAGCGAAGTGGCGTCGCCGTTAATTACCGTGATGTGCGGGAAGTTGTCGGCAAGCTCGCGGCAAACGATGGGGTTCTTGTCAATCACGCGTACTTTGAAGCGCGGGTGGATGAGCAGGCGTATGAGCGCCAAGGCGATCTCTCCGCCGCCAAAGAGGACGACTTTCACATGTCCGTCAGCCTTGCCGGGTTCAAAGCGGGAGCGAATTTCAAACAGGTTTTCAGGGTCGCCGAACAGCGTGATTAGGTCGTTTTCCTGAAGGACGGTATCCGCAGTGGGCACTTCGTTAAGCCCCTCGCGCTGAATGTAGCAGATACGCGCCTGTGGGGCGATTTTTGTGTCCGCAACCGTGCGCCCGATCATTCGGGAGCCGTTTCGAAGGCGCACCTGTTGCACCTCAACCTGCCCACGCGCAAAGTTCTCCACCGCCACACGCCCCGGGTTACGGATTCGTTTGGCAAGCTCCACCGCGCAGAGGCGCTCGGGGTTTATCATGTGGTCAATGCCGAACTGCGCCTGATAGTTTACAAAAGAGCTGTCTATGTACGTTTGGTCGTGTATGCGCGTGATTGTGCGCTTTGCTCCAAGGGCTTTTGCAAGGGACGAAGCGATGAGGTTCGCGCGGTCGTCGCTTGTCATGGCCAGCAGGTGGTCGCAGTCCTCCACACCGGCTTCGACAAGAATACGGGCGCTGGACCCGTTGCCGTGAATCACCTTGACGTTGTACTGCTCGTCGATTTTGCGAGCGCGTTCGTCAGATGAGTCAACCACGGTTACATCATGCCCCCTGCTGCTTAGCAAAGAACAGAGGTAACTGCCCACCTCGCCTGCTCCGACGATTACAATCTTCATTAAGTCCTCTTGTAAGGACTTATGCCACAATTATCAACAAAGGACTTGACCCCCTTTGCCATGAGAGAACAAGGGGCCAAGAGATTAAACCTCAGAAGTCCAAAAGCACGCTGTCGCCTTCGCTCGGAATGCTTACATCCCACGCGGGTTTTCTTGGGCTTTCCGCATCGTGCCACTTTGGCAGTTTGTCCTTGTTCTTGATGATGTGCTCCTTGAGCGCCGTGCTTGCCTCTCCTTCGCCGTGGACTAAGAAAACCCGCTCGGCAGGGCGGTTGAAGCCCATCAGCCACGCCATCATTTCCTCGTAGTCCGCATGGCCTGAAAAGCCCTCGATGCGCTCCACATGGGCCTTTATCGGCACCTCTTCACCAAACATGCGCACGGTAGGGCGGCCCTCGACGATGGTTCGACCGCGTGTTCCCTCGGCCTGATAGCCGATGATTAAAACGGTGTTCTTCTCATCAGGCAGGCGGGCGTGCAAATGGTGCAGGATTCTGCCACCTGCCACCATGCCGCTGGCGGATATGATGATCGCGCCTTTCTCGACTGCGTTGATCTTCTGCGAGTCCTCGCGCGTCACGCTGAGGCGCAGGTTGTCGGGCTTGAAAATCTTTGTTCCGTGCAGGAACTTTTTGCGACATTCGAGATTCAGGTCGCTGATGTGTCTTCTGTGGATTTCCAGAGCTTCAACCGCCATCGGCGAATCCAGATAGACGGGAACGCTCGGGATGCGGCCCTGTTCCTCAAGTTCCCGCAATACGTACAGCAACGTCTGCGAGCGGCCTACCGCGAAGGCCGGGATCACGATGCAGCCGCCTCGTTCGAGGCCCTCGTTGATCGCGCGTGCAATATGTTCCACGGGGCTGTGCGGCTCGTGGAGACGGTTGCCGTAGGTGGACTCCATCACGAGATAGTCCACGTTGTAGGGCTGCGCCGGAGGACGCAACAGGGCGTCAGTCGGGCGCCCGATGTCCCCGCTGAAGACTATCTTGCGCTCGCGTCTGCTCAACACCGTCTTGAGGTCGAGAAATGATGCGCCGAGGATGTGTCCAGCGTCGCGGAACTTCGCCCTTACACCCGGAGCCGGTTCAAAGTGAGTGCCGTATGGCAGACCCTGAAGCATGGGGATTACCTTTTCGGCGTCTTCGCGCTTGAACAAGGGTTCTGCGGGGTGATGCTTTGTGTAACCGCGCTTGTTGGCCCACTTGGCTTCTTCTTCCTGAAGGTGGGCTGTGTCCAGCAGGAGAACGCGTGCCAGTTCCGCAGTTGCGCTCGTGCAGTGAATCGGGCCGTTGAAGCCGTCTTTTACAAGGCGCGGCAGGTAGCCGATGTGATCCACGTGCGCATGGGTCAGCAGCACCGCGTCGATGCTGCGAGGGTCCACCTGAAACTGCTCCCAGTTCTTCAGTCTGTTTGGCTTGGTGCCCTGAAACAGGCCACAGTCAACAAGCAGGCGCTTGTCGTGCGTTTCTAGTAAATGGCGGGAGCCGGTGACTGTTCCCGCCGCACCAAGGAAGCTTAGACGTGTCATGGGGTAGGGTAATGGAAAATCTCCAAATAGCTGGAGTGTGCTAATATACAGTTATATCGGAGTAATGTTATGATTGTGAATGCCTGGCCCTGCGTTTGCAGGCTTTGGTTAGAATCTGAACACTACTGCGGACTGCTTTTGCGGGGCGTCGTTTTCAAGGCAAAGACTGTGTGCCGTAACCGTCTGTCCGCTTTGCGCGACAGGTTCGGACAACGTCAGGATAACCCTGTTGGGGCGCGCTGCGTCAAAGGTCACGCTCTGCACCTTGGCATTGCCGGAGTAGAAATAATTTGCGGGATTCTTCGCGCTCTGTGCGTCGAGGTTTTCGTTGAACACGAGCACAATGCTGTCCGGTCCGTTCAGGCTGCATCCCGTGCCGACAAGATCGGAGGGCAGCATCTGCGTCGATGTGCCGCGAGGCATGAACTGCGCGCTCTTGAGCAACAGGGCGCGGTTGCCGAGAAGATCCACGACGTTTGTTGCGCGAACGTAAAGGTTCTCCCCGTCGTTTGCCGGTACGCCAAGAACGAGCACCATCTCCCTTTCGTCCAAGGTGGACGCCTGCACATCAGCCACTGGTAGGTTGCGCGAGAATGACTGCACCTGGAAGTTCCCTGCCGCGGCACTTGCCTTGTCGATTCCCTCGTTGAACTGCACGCGAATCTTCGTCCGGTTGCCTTCTTCCTTTATGAACTCGGCGGCAGCTATCTGCGGCGGTGTTTTATCCTCGCGCCCGTCGAAGTGGAAGCTGTCCGTGGAGGCTTCGTCGGGCGAAATGGCATTGCCCTTGAGGTCCGCAATCATGCGCGCCTCAAGCTGGTATTCGCGCCCGTTAAAAAGCGGTTCCGTAGTTACGGAAACAGTTGTGGAATCCGCCATCAGCTTTGCGGAGCGAACTGCGACAGGCTCTCCCTTGTGCGTGATTGTAAACGCGTCGGCCTTTACGCTTTCAAGCGCGACAGGCTCTGTAAACACGACGTTAAGCTCTGTTTGCTGGACGGCCTTCGCAACCGCGATGCGCGGGGCAACAGTGTCCACGTATTTGAAGTTCACTGTCGTCGGCGCTTCCTGACGGTTCCGTTTAGCGGACGCGTCGCTGATGCCGTTGTTTACCGTGATGCGGTACTGGCCACCGTCAACAAAGCCGCGGTCCACAACATTCTGGTTTCGCCGTTCGCAGGTGAGGATCACGCTTTGGGCGTTCTCGTCGTATTCGGCCTTAACAATTGTAAAGTCGTCGATCTGGTAGTTGCCCGGGTTTTCGGCCGTGAACTTGTCCAAAGGCTCGCTGAACTCAATGCGCAGCTTGCGGGAGTCGGAGCCCTCTGCGCTGATGTTTGCGGGAAGGGGCGGGACTGTGTCGTTGTATTCAAACTCGACGCTGGTTCCGTCCTTTATCTTGTTTTTATTGATGCTGGCGTCGCTAAGGTTGCTCATTTCGAGCTTATACCGGCGACCGTCCTTCATAAGGTGTCCTTCGGACAGGAACAGGTCTATGACATTGCCCTTCAACTCGGTCTTGCTGATGTCGATGGGGCGTCCGTCCTCGTCTATGAGGTAGAATGTCTTGTGAGCATCGGCGTTCGCGGGGGCAAGGGATTCGGGGGCGATGTCCTCGTCGAACACGAGGCGGATTCGCCCCGGGGTGTCCCGGTGTGTTGTTGCGGAGACTTTCTCTATCGTGCTGACCTTGTTATCGACAAGGGCAGGTGCCTTGTGGTCGAGCATTGCGACTAGAAGGCCGGCAAGCCCCACGGCTACCAGTGCCGTAATAACAGCAGCGGCTGTGTACAGCTTTACCGGCGTGGCGCGAGAGTCCAGCCTTTCGGCTACGGTCGGAGGCACAATGCGGTGACCGTTGGCGTCGGTTCCTTCAGTTGGAATGCCAAGCTTTACATCCACTACCGGATGGATGCAGGCGTCGTAGTCGTCGCCCGGGCTGCACGCGATTAGGAGCTTCTTGCCGTTGCGGTAGTACGCTTGCGGGCAACTTAGTATGTCCGGCAGGCGAAGGCATGTGCGAAGCTGCTTTTCGTATTCGGAGATTCCTTCCGCTTCCGGATATGCGGATTCGATGTATTCGCGCGCGGCAGCCTCGAAGGCTTCGATTTCCGCCTTGGGCAGATATTTCATGCGCTTGAGCTTACTGACGGGAATGCGTTTGCCCATGCTGACAAGTTCGCGCAATTTTCCGTCTCCACCGCGCACTTCAGCCGCAATGAAGCGTGCAAAGGGATGCGAAGAGCGGTCCAGAAGTTTGAGCGCTTCGTTGCGCATGGAGGATGGTCCCATGATGCGTGCGCGTAGGCGTTGCAAAATCGTCGGACCTTCGTAACCGGCTTCGGGCAGGAGGGGAAGCGAGCTGTCCTGCTTGATTTCAGCACCCCATAGGATGATTAGCTGCCGGTTCTCCGCAGGGCCGTAAACGTAGTATGCCTGCGGGTCGATGTCGGGATCTGGCAGGCGAAAGCCGCGACGCAGCTTAATCTCGTGGTCCACGCTTCGCTCGTTGCCAGAGATAAAGGCCTTGGCCGCCCGTTCAAAGGCATCGACGAGGGAGAGGGGCAAGGCCTCCATCTGCTCGATTTCACCCGTGCATGCGGACAGATCGTAGTTTATCTGCTGGATGGTTCTGCCCTGCTTGTCCGTGCCTGCGTCGCCAAGCGTCGCAGGGGCAAGAAATTCGCTGATGGGTTCCCTTGGGGACGTGAGGACACGGTAAATCTGCTTCTCGAAATAGCTGCCCGTTTTGTCCGGTGTGAAGATGAGAAAGAAGGGGCGGCGTATGCTCCTTTGCAGGCGTTCCTTGAGTGTTGCTTCGTCCATTGTGGGAGTCTTGGAATGTGAAAGTTAAAATGCCCAACCGCTTGTGCGTGCCGCCTGTAAAAGGCCGCTCTCATTGCGATGCACGGTTGTTTATCCAGTGATGACCATGGCGCGGGCTAGTATTCTTTCCTTGCCCGGAGTTTTATCCTGTATGAGCCAGGACTGGGGACGGCTGACGCTGAGTCTGTTGCCCGAGTCCATCTTTTCCATAAGGTCAGTGTTCAAACGATCGTTCGGGAAGAAGGCGCGGATTTCCAGGCCCGGGTATGCAGCGGCATCTTCCTTCGCTTGTTTCAGCAATGCCGAGGCCGCGTCCAAGCGGTCGCCTTCGGCGATGTCCAATGCGTAGCAAAAGCGGTACACGGCTTTGCCAAGGCTGGTGACAAGCTCGCAGAACTGGTCGAGGGTGTTATCCTTGCTACTTGCCTTTGCCTGATATTCAAGAAGGAGTGACGCGAATTTCAAGCCCTCCGAATCTGACCTTGCCACCATGTCCGCGAGTGCTTTGCGCCAGATGGGGAAGGTTTCAAACGCGCGCGCGGTCTTGGGCCAGATGCTGTCGTTGATCGGCGGGCTATCGTCTTTTGCGGGAAGGGATGATGATGCCACTGTGACGGCGGCGAGCTTTTCAAGCGCGGCATCAATGGCGGAGAGTCTTTCGGAAAGCTCTGCCGGATTTTGCTTCGGCTCCGGACGTGAATCTCGCAACTGGCTTATGCCGTGCTGGATCGCGCCGAGTTTTTCTTCAAGGCGGCTTAATCCGACTCCGTTACCGGAAACCAAGGATGCTGACGAAGACGCTCCGCTTCCGTTGCCCATCGGGCGCGATAGCAGTTGCGGCAGCTCTGTTTGTATGCTCTTTAGGCGCAACAGAACTGCGAGCGCGACAAGTGTCGATAGCGCGGCAAGGGCGCAGCCTATGGCGCCGATTGTAGTGATGCGGGAGTTTGTTACCGGTGCCTCCTCCGGCGCTCCGCCCCCAACGGCAAGGGCATTGGTGATGTCCGTCTTGCTTGGGAGTTTTTGTATGGCTTCACGTAGAACACGGGCGCTTTCCGCGTTTTCGGCTCTGGCTGCGGTCAGTTCTTCGCGCAGCTCGGCTTTCATTGCTTCGAGAGCGTCCAGGATGAACTTCTCGTCGATGCTGGAAATATTCTGCCGCGCCTTAACCAAGTCTTCAATCTGGCCCAAGCGTTCGATCACTTCCGAATAGTTTGCCGGATTGGTCGGCGCAGCTTGGGTAAGAACCGGCGAAGGCGTGTCATCAACCGGTGCCAGCGTCTGCGTTTCCGCGCTTTCCTGTGCTTTCGCCAGCGAACATGCGGCCAGGAGCGCCGCGGCAAGGATTCCGTGCAGATATGAGCTGTTCATGAGTTTTTGTCTCCTTGCACCGATTAATGAGAAGTCAGCATTCGTTCCGAAGCGATATTCGCCATATCGTCTCGGACAGTGAATGCGGCAATCTGTTGCTTATATGTGGATCAATTGATGACAAAGCCCGGATCGTCCAGCCAGTGGCTCTTTTCCAGCATCGTGTTGAGGCGCATCTCGATTGCATCCGTGTCAACGTCGGGCCAGTCGGGGTGTTTGTCCACTCTTACCAGTTCGAGCTTTTCGCCGTCGCCAACCCTTGAAGACCACTTCAGCGTAACGAACACATGGTCAAACGGGGTCGTCGATTCATAATCCGGCTTGTAGCGGATTTCGTAAACCGGGTCCGGCATTACCCCGGCAACTGGCACGATCTGTCTGCCGATGCGACAGGGCAGGGCGACTTCGAAGCGTTGCGGAGGGCAGCTAATCTCGTCGCGCTCCGGCGAAGGATAGTCTGCGGGCGTAAACAGATATTCCGGCCCGTCCTCGTCGTAAAAGCCGTTGGCCGGCAGTATGCTCCAGTAATACTGGCACTGGGGCCGGTCCTGACTTTCCTCGCGTATGGAAAGGCCCGGCAGGTTCCCGTTGCAAATATCCTGATAGAGCGCAGCTCCAACGACCGTGCAGGTCTTGGCATCCACAATGCGCCCGTCGGTAAATGTGCTGAACGGATACCAGCCACCGGCTGGGAAGTTCTTCATGTGGATAATGCGCTGGGGAAGCAGCGGGAAGCAGTTGGCGAGCATTTCGCGGATGCGGGGCAGTTCCGAGGGCTTGCCGGAGACAATGGCGAGCTGGCAGTCGAAGCGGCCGGCTAGCTGGGCAAGATGCTCGAACAGGCTGCCAAACACCTCGTCCACGCAGGATTCTATGGCGGAGCGGTCGCACTGGATGTAAATATTGCGTTCCGCGCTGAAAACCGTGCCTTCCCACAACTTGCCCGCTTCGCACTTCATTCTGATTACGCGGCTGACAAGTTCGTTCAAGTCCTTGAGGGCCTGATTGTCTATTATATTGCGGGCAAGAGCGTCGCCAATGGACAGCTTTTCCCAGCCGCTGCCTGCGTTTTCGGAAGCGTTGACGAGCTGGCTCAGCCACTGGTTTACAAGCGGTACAAAGACCAGGCGAACGATGCGTGCCAACTTCATGGACGCACGATGGTCCACGGGCGTGAACTCGGCGTTGGAAGGCTTTGCAAGAAAGTTGCTCACCCACCTGCGCGCATCGGGGATTCCTTCGTACTGGGCGAGGCCTGAGCTTTCGATCCATGCGGGCAAAAGCACTTTCTCGATGATTTTCTTAACGAGCATGTCACCGGCGATGGCGCAGCCGTCGCGGAATATCAGCTTTGTCTTGAGCGCCGTTCCTCCGCCGCGTCTTGTTCCGCCGTTGGCCATGCTGTAGCGGATTATTGCCATGTCCGTGGTGCCGCCGCCGATGTCAATATTCATCACGGTGACGCTCTCGCCGTCTCCGTAGAGGCGCAGCCAGCTTTCACCGTCACCCATGAGGGTTTTGACGTCGGAGTAAATAATAGGCAGTTGAGAGCAAACCGCTTCGTCTATCGGACTGTCCGACAACACGGGGCGGGAGCCTCCGCGCCTGTCCGTTGTGAGGCACACCGGCGCGTGGTTCTCAAAGCGGGTCATGGTAAAGAGATTGATGGCTCTCTGCCATTGGGCGAAAAAGCGTCTGCGTTCCTCTCCGGTCCAGCCTGCGGGGTAGGTGATGCGGATGTTGCGCAGGCGGCGGGGCAGGCTTTCGCCCATCGCGTTAAGCGGGCTGTTAATCTGCCTGTGCGCAGCTTCGAGTATTGAAAGAGCGAACCAGCACACAGCGTCGCGGCGCGGGTAGGTGGCTTCGGACTTGGGGAAGGGAAGAGAGTCGAATTCGTCATCCTTTGGCGGGTTGTCTATGTCCCAGTCCTTGCCTCCCGTATCCATGAAGTAGCGGAACAGGCCCTTGAGTTCGCAGTAGTAATCGGGCGTTATGTCGGAGTCGGTCTCGTTGGGAATCTGCTTCCAGAAAGTCCCGCCTTTGGTCCCCTGAAGTTCGTCGTCCCATACGTAGCGCTTGGGAGAGCCAAGGTAGAAGCGCGCATCGCTGTCCAGGCGGCACATCGAGTAGATTCGCCGCGCTCCTTCGGGAGAGCTGCGCCCTCCGCCGATTATTGCGGGGGAAAGTTCTACGAAGCTGTGCGGCAGGATGCTCTTTTCGCGGTGCCCTGCGATATTGCCTTCTTTGTCTACGACGGCATCGTAATGGGTGCAGATTTTCTCTTCGCTTTTGGGTGGTTCCATGTCGTGAAACTGCGTGCGGTGCAGCAGCATCCACGAGTCTATAATCGCGCAGTCGTCCATCAGGACGGCGTTGCTGCCGCCTTGGTCGCCGCGTTCGTACGGCATCCCGCGGGGGATGAAGCGCAGTATTTTTACGCGCCCGTTCAGCTCGTTGGACGGATTGTCGGGTCTTGGGCTTTCGAGCAGCAGCGCAACAGTGCGCGTGTTGCCCAGGTCCACGATCAGGTCCACGTCCACGGGGTCCATACCGCTACGCGGTTTCCAGTAAATCTGAAGCCCGATGTTTATTTCCCGATTTTCCGAGTTGGGCAGTTTTTTCAGCGGCAGGAGGCGGTTCTTGTAGTCGGCCTCGATCTGCATCTCATCCTCGCAGGCGTAAGGACTGATGGCATCGCTGTCGTCGGGCGGAGGGGCCTTGGAGTCTTTTACCTCAAAGAGCAGACCTCGCTTGGTGGTGCCGAGGTTTGTCTCGATGCAAAGGCGCAGAGTTGGCACACCCTCGCGGATTTCGTAGCGGTATATGACCCACGGAACATACGCGCTCCATTTTTTCCACGAGAGGTTGTTGTTGTTCAGGGCAAGCTTTTCAAGAAAGGCTTCGTCCTGATCCGGCAACAGGTCTTTGAGCGGTATATTGAAATACTGATGGCCCGAGTTTGGGAACACCGCCACCTGATACGGCACTGGCTTGTCGTTCTTGCTCATGTTTAGGACGCCTTAAGTGGGTTGACTCCGTAGCGGGCGCAAAGCTCCACAAGCTCCGCGTCTCCGGCCTGATCCGGTCGCTTGACGGGTATTACGTCACGTCTTGCAAGGGCGCGCAGGCGCTTGAGCGCAGGCTCCACAAAATACACAAACGCGGCCTTTTCATGTGACGGGGCCTTGTCCGGGTCTCGCATTTCGTCCGGATTGGTGCATGTGTGCGCCCCAGCGCTGCCGAAGGAAATCAGGTTTGCCATGCGGATTGCCAAGGGGCGGCGAAGGTCCGCAGCGTTTCCTGTCCCAGTGTTGTAGCTGGCAAGGCGTGAGAGCCAATGCGCGCAGTCCTCCAGATCGGGCGCTACGGATTTGGCAATGGCTTCAAGGACTTCGCGCATCTTGTCCGGGCTTTCTATGCCAAGGCAGCGCCAGTCAGGGTCCATATCCCGCAGTCCGGCCCCGTCTGGAGCGCATCGGGCAACTTGTGCGTTTATCCACTGCTGGAACTGCTGCCTGATGTGGTCCTGCCCGATTCGGTTGCGCTCGAATGGCACCTGCTCAAGCGTTTCAAAATCTACGTTTAGAAGATTTCGCAGTGCGAGGTTTATCGCCTGCATCTGCTTTGGTTCCGCTTCTCCTGCCAACGCCTCCAGCCTGTCCATGAACGCATCAAGCTGTTCGCGCCGCGTGTCTCTGGGCTTGGGATTGGGGTAGATGTCATGCTGGCGGAAGAGGGTCTGCAAGCTGGCCGATATTTCCTCGTTGCGCGCCCTGAGGCGGGAAATGCGGTTTAGCGAGCTGTTCTCGCGGGCTTTTTCAAGCTGTTCGCGCAGAGTGTTGAAGAAAAACTCCGCGCCGCCTGTATCGAGGTCGCAGATCATCTGGTCAAAGGATTTGCGGCTGATCTCGCTTGCGAACTGTTTTGCGAACGCCTTTTCCTTGATCAGGTTGTTGTAGCGCACAGTCCCCGGGTTGAAGTCCTGAGTTATTTCCGCAAAGTCCCTGTCGGGGCTTTTGTGGTTGTGTATGGCAAAGGTGGTGCAAGTGCCCGGGTCGCGGATGGGGCCAAGGTTCCCTACGATGTCTTCGATGACGCCGTAAATGTTGGAGTCGTTCGGGTTGACCGCCTTGTTGAGCTGCGTGGCCCACCATGTGAGGGTAAGGTTTAGCGGCAGCGGGCAGGCGCCTTTCTGATTGCGGTAATACTCGGGCATGGAGTGCTTCCACCATGCCTTGACTCCGTTGATCAACTGGTCGGCGTTCGGGCAGGCGTAGCCGCGTATGCCCTGGAAAATGCTGAATGCGTCGATATTCAGGCGCTTGGCATATGTGGAGACTATGGACGCGGTCTTGCCGCGTTTTAATACTTCCTTGAAGAAAAGCTGAGGGCTGAAGCACCGCTTTGCCCGTTCGCGGTCCTGACCGCTGGCGTCCGGTGCGGAGGCGCGGCTTTGAATGTCCGAAATGAGCGAGGCGTCCAGAACTATCTTGCTGTCCATGGACTTGGTCTCGTTTCCAACACCCGGGAAGTCCAGAATGTCCGCCACTTTCAGGTATTCCTTGAGGGCGTTGGGGCGCTGCGGAGCTTTGCTGAATGGATGATCCGCCAGATTTGCCATGTTGATGGGAATAACCAGTTCCCACACAAGGCCCTGAATTATGCAAAAGGCTTCGGGTGTTTCGCCAAGGCGGTGTGGCAGGCCGTCGGCACATTCTATTATGATGTCGTCGCCTTCCTCGCGCCAGCCGAGTTTGGAGATGAGAGTCTTGAGTATTGCCTCTGGCGCCTTGGGGTTATCGGGCATGGGCGCGTAGCTGATGTTGCAGGCACCCATGTTGAGAAACAGGGCCGTAGCTTCGAGCGAGCAGTAAACTTTCTTTCCCGCCCATGCTCCATCTTTACCCATGAGGGAACGGTAAAGACCGCTCATGGCGCGGTACAGATCCGTAATCTGCGCGTAGCCGTCCCAGAGAATCTGCCCGGCGAAGGAAAGCACCGCTTCGCGATTGCATACAAGGGCAGGTTCTTCGAGCAGCCCGCGAAGAGTGCTGGCAAGTTCGCCCGCGTCTGCGCCAAGCCCGCGGAACATCGGGTCGTCGCTTTCGGCAAGGTCTGTCAGGATCTCACAAAAATCGTGCAGGCTTTCATATGCGTCGCGGCTGGCTTGCGCGCTCCTTGGAGCGGGGTTGAGCGTGATGAAGCGTTTGATTGCCTGCTTCAAAAGATCAAGGTTCCACTTTGTGGAGTCTCCCTGTGCGGGGCCGTAACACTCCGTGCTGTAACCCCTCGCAAGCGCGTGCCAGAGTTCGCGCGGGACTACCATTTTCATCTCAACGGGATGACGGGGGCGGGGCACCCTGTGCGTTCCCTCCTGCCCGTCTGTTGTGCCCGGGACAAAGCGGGACAGGCAGGACGAGCCGTCCATGCCCTTGTTGTAAGGGTTCAAGACCTTGCGCGTGAGAAATGCGGGGAGCTTTTCGGGGTCGGCCACAAGCGGGGCCATGAAATAGAAGCCTTGCGCTCCCGGCCAGTGCAGACCGGTGCCGTCACCCGCGTTTTGTTCCTCCTGCGGTATCTCTGCCTCGCCGTCGATATACGCGGAAATGAGGGTGGATTTGCCCGTTTGGGACGGTCCCCATATGGCCATGGCAGGGCGCTCGTTGCCAAGAGCTTCCGCAACTGCGGCGGAATCCTTGCCCATGCGGCATAGCTGGTTGAGCCATCCCGAGGCGGGAAGCTCATAGCTGCCTGAACGCTTGTGGCCAAGGTTCCAGTACCAGTCGATAAGGCCTTGGGCCAACCCGGGAATGTCGCATTCTTTCATCATCAAGAACAAGTTCCAATTTGTAAGCGGTGCATGGCAATGGGCAACATTAAAGATTGAAAACGGCTTACTTAGCGCACATTGTGAACTTGTAGTTCAAGCGCTTGTCATATCTAGCTGCCTTACTCTTTTCAAACCCGAATAACGTTATTGGCCATGAAGACTTCCCTGCGAACGCTAATCGTTTTTGCCTTGTCCATTTTTGCCTGTTCCGTCGCTCAGGCGCAGAACAAGGCAAAGTCCACGGAGATATACGAGTCGGCAATCAAGGAAGAGCAGCGTGTTGCCAACTTCACCATTTCCAGCGCCAATAACGACCTTGAGCAGGCCTCGGTTGCGTATTCACGCAATATGAACAACCTCGCATGGGTCTATATTACGGACTGTGGCGTCAAGCTCGATGGCATCAAGGGCAAGCTCAAGGGGCACGAGGAGCGTATCGCCAAAGCGCGTAATTTCTTCGGTTTCGGCCTTTCGATGACAACGCGCCAGAAGCACCTAGACGCATACTTTCGCATCAAGGACAACATCACCAAGGCTTACGTAAAGATGAACGCCGTGGAGAAGGATGTCGGCACCAAGCTTGGCATTGATGTTTCCTGGGTGCGCCAGATGCTTTCCGCCCTGAAGGCGGCATGCGAATCCACTGGCGATCAGGCATTCTGCGACGCTTACCAGAGGGCCAAGGCTGCCATCGAGTCGGGCAACATTTCCGAGGTTAACCGCATCCTTTCTGGCATATACGGCAAGCTCGACGCGGTGAAGGACAGCGACCCCGCCATCGAGGTGCCTTCCGCGCCCGCCGCTTCGTCCTCTTCTTCTGTCGGGACTGGCTACATTGGCGGCACGAGCAACATTTCCTCTTCGCAGATGGACGAACTCGCATCTGCCGTCGAGGCGCTTCAGGACGCCTGCGCTTCGGGCAATCAGGCCGCTTGCGAGAAGTTGGCCTTGATCCAGAAGCAGATTCAGGACGGTAACATGGCTGGCGCTTACGCGACGCTTAACCAGATGAAGAACGATCCCGCAACAGCTAACCTTTTCGGAGGATCTTCATCGGCCTCTACTTACGGCGCGGCGCCGAGTTCGGGCAAGCTCGTCCTTACCGACGAGAGCGGCAAGGAGCTTGTGTTCATTGACGGCAACGCGATCAAGCGCGTCTATGCCGGCAAGCGCCTCAAGACGGAATCCGTCCTCAAGCTTACGGACGTTAACGCCAATCCTCCCTACGAGGTCGTTTCGACACGCAACTGGGACTTCACGATTCAGAGCACGCAGAAGCAGGCGAGTGCGACGGCTTACGTAATGGAGTTCCGCCTTGTTGAGCAGGGTGGGCGTGATGAATACACGGTGTCAAACTGGGCTGTTACGGACGCCTCGGGCGCTGTAATAGCAAGTGGTGCCGACTTGCCTTTCGAGGTCAATTTCACCGCTTCGGGCACGTATTACGTGGAAATAAGCGGCCAGACTGACATGGGTTCGGAGTTCACCATTCGTTCGAGTATTCAGGTCGCACTCTAAATTACTCAGCCGGACAACCGAAAAGTTTTCTGATGACTAGAGAGGAAATCGGCATATTCCTGAATCTGGACGAAGGTTTCGGATGGAAGGAGGCCGAGACTACTTATGCGCGCCTTCTTGGCGATGCCAAAGTCAGCCTTGAGCAAGCTGGCTCGAAGGTTGAAAGGCGCATGGCAAAAGACTCCCTCGCTCGCATTCAGGCCAAAGCGGATGCAGTTGCGGAGTTTGTAAAAATCGAGAGCAGTATCGAGCAGGCTTGGGAGTTAATAGCCCGTGCTGAAGAGCATATTTCCAACGAGGCGCTGCCACAGGCTGCGGTTTCGCTGAAGCATCTACATGCACTTCCTGTTGCGCTTCTGCCGAATGAACTTTCATTGCGCATTGAGGAGCTTGCAGCAGAGATCGAGTATTCACATCTGGATAAGGTGGATGACACCATTCAGGGAGAATCTGAATGCACTGTTGATCCTTCGCCGCAACGAGCAGTTGAAGTAGTTGCTGAAGAAAAGGTGGCGACCGGATGTGTATCCGGTGATGATGCCGCACCTGATACTTCCAGTCCTGTTGACGACAAGGCTGCGGCTGAGAAATCCGCGCTTGCGGATGCCGACTTGAAGGCTGCCCGGGCCAAGGAAATACTGGAAGTCGAGGTGGCAAATGCGTTGCGGCAAAAGGAGCTTCATCAAGAAGTCGTCGCCCATCTGGACCGTGCGCAGGAGCTTCTTGACAGGCAGGATTTGAACGAGGGCAGGGCGGCTCTTTCCTCTGCGCTTGAATTGGCAGACAGCTTGGACGATGCCAGCGAATTTGCCTCGGAGTTTGAAATGCTTGATGGAATTGTTCGCAGGCTTTCCGCAGAGCTGTCTGTTAGAACGGTGGTGGACGGGGCTTTGGCCGACGCAATTTCAGCAGGGCAGAGCGGAGACAAAGAACGGGTTTTAAGCTGTCTGCATGCTGCGTTAAGCCTTCCCGACGGCGACGATAACGCTGCGGTATGGCACGAGTGTTGTGAAGATCAGGCCACTGAAACCGCAGAGTTTATGGCCATGCGCTGGATTTCCGAAGGTATGGAGCTTCTGGCTAGCAAGCATATGGAAGAAGCACGCAAGCTGCATTCTTTCGTGCATAGGCTGCTAGCGATGCTTCCTGCCGAAAGCGCGCACGTGCATCTAATTGGCGAGAAGTTCTCCGAGTTTACAGAAGAGCTGCAAAAACCGGTTGTGCCTACTCCAGAGCCGTGTTCGCGGCTCAGCATCGAATACAAGCGCGCGGGGCAGGTTCGCCGCCTGCATATAATCACGGCAGAAACGGTGGTATTTGGGCGCTCCGCAAGTTGTGATGTCGTAGTGCGTGTTCTTGCTCGTGGCGGGGATGCAACTCTTGCCAATCGCACAATCGGGCGCAGGCATTTCACTATAGAAAACAGCGGTGCTTACGCATCCGTTCTGGATGGGGTGCGCGTTGAGGGCGGAGCTGTCGAGGCGTCCAAAAACGGGACTTTTGTTGACGGGCGAAAGGTCGTCTATCCTTGCCTTATTGAGGGACGTGGCGAAATCCTGCAAATCACTCCGCGCCCTGTCGCGCCGGATTTGGCACACTGGTCTTTACACTGCTGGCAGAGCGAGACCGTCTGCGCCGAGCTTTCTTCAGAGCTTCGCTCCGTTACTTGTGCGAACGCACCGCGCGTGGCAGCTGTTTATATGGAGCGGCTGGACGAGATGCCGGAGGATGTGCTCATTCTGTGGAGTGCGCTGCAACTTGGCAAAGTGGACAAGTCTCTTGAGGGGCTTGCGCTTGCCAGAAGCGGGGAGGGGCTCTTGTTGCAAAAGGGGCCTGAAATCATGGACATACGCAGTGTAGGCTCCGTTCTTAAGCTATTGTCGCTTGGCAGATTGTCCCATATCGGCGACTAGCTCTCGCGCCAAGCCATCGCTACATGCGCAAACTGTAAGCTTTGTCCCGTGCAAGGCTGGCACATAGCATTCTCTTGTCGCTGCTTATTTGTGTCACAGTGGCACATGGCGCGGCTTGGCGCTGAGCGTGTTATCCGCTGTATATTAACGACTTAGCACAATTATGCTTACTGGGCACGGAAACTGCCTTAATATGCTCTTGTTGCGCGACGCTGCGCCAGTGGGCCGTATTGGTCCAGTTAAGCAGTGGCGCGACAAAACATCTTCAAAACAATACTTCCATAACAAATCTCAAAGCATAGCAATGAGCACACAGACAGTGAAGATTACACCAATCGGTGACCGCGTTCTGGTCAAGCGACTCGAAGAAAAGGAACAGATCAAGGGTGGTATCGTCATCCCTGATTCGGCCAAAGAAAAGCCGCAGGAAGCGGAAGTGGTCGCCCTGGGTTCGGGCAAGCGCAATGACAAGGGCGAAGCAATCGCCTTCGAGGTAAAGCTCGGCGATCGCGTGCTCATCAGCAAGTACGGGGGAACGGAAGTTTCCTACGAGGGCCAGAAGTATGTTCTTCTGCGCGAAGACGACTTGCTCGCCATCCTCGGTTAATTGCAGCCGGATATTACACAACCACAAAACCTACAATAGTTTAACTACTTTTACCTATGGCTAAGAAGCAAATCCTTTTTGATGAGGCAGGTCGTCGCAAGATCCTTGCCGGTGTGCAGATCCTTTCCAAGGCAGTCAAGACGACGCTTGGTCCCAAGGGCCGCAATGTTATGATCGACAAGAAGTTCGGCTCCCCGAAGGTCACCAAGGACGGCGTAACCGTCGCCAAGGAGATCGAATTGGCCGACCCGTTTGAAAACATGGGCGCCCAGATGGTGCGCGAAGTTGCCAGCAAGACCGCCGACAAGGCCGGTGACGGCACAACAACGGCCACGGTTCTTGCCGAATCCATCTACCGCGAAGGTCTCAAGAC
>JAFGLA010000092.1 GCA_016928295.1 Opitutales bacterium | reverse complement strand
TTGCTGTTGTAAACACCGACACGAAGACCCTTTCCGCATCGCCCATTCAGGAGAAGCTGCTCATCGGGCGTTCGCTTACTCGCGGCATGTCCGCCGGTGGCGAGGCCGATATTGGCCGCCGTGCCGCAGAGGGGGACGAGGAGCTGATTGCCAAGCTCGTCAACGGCGTGGATCTGGTGTTTCTTCTTGCGGGGCTAGGCGGGGGTACGGGCAGCGGCGCGGCTCCAGTCCTTGCGCGGGAGGCGGAGAAGGCGGGCGCAGTCGTGCTGGCCTTTGTCACGATGCCTTTCACTCGCGAGGGGGAGCGGCGCAGGCAGCAGGCCGACGAGGCGCTCGCGGAGCTTCGCGAAAGCTGCCACGCGGTCATCGCCCTGCCTAACGACATGATTTTGCAGCAGGTGGACGAAAAGGCCACTGTGCTGGAGGCTTTTGCAGTGGCGGACGAGTGGGTCAGTCAGGGCGTGAAGGCCATCTGGTCCATGCTTTTCCAGAGCGGCTTGATGAATGTGGATTTTGCCACGCTTCGCAACGCCTTCCGTTTTCGCGGCGGCAAGACCTTGTTCGGCATCGGCAGGGGGCAGGGCGAGGACTGTGTACAGAAGGCCCTTGCAGACCTTGAGCTTTGCCCGCTTTTGCACCTTCCAGACTACAAGTACGCCAACAAGGCCGACAGCCTCATCATTCACATTTGCGGCGGCCCGGGAATGGCCATGTCCCATGTGAACCAGATTATGGACGCTGTGTGCGACAAGTTCGGCAGTCGGCAGAATACCGTCATCGGGGCGGTGCTGGACGGCGGGATGCGCGATGAAATACAGATTACCGTAATCGGCGCCACGGAGGTCAACGCAAGCGCGAGCAACGTCGCTCAGGCAGCGAGGGTCGCCGCGCAGAGGCGCAGAATGGCCGCGGCTGCTTCCGGTGTCGGAGCGGTTCGCAGGCCTCTGCCGGATGCTCCTGCTTCGGATCTATCGCGCCTGCCCTCAAAGGCTTCGGCTGCGGCAAGAAAGGCGGCTCAGGACGAGTTCGACTTCAAAGTTAACGAGGATCGCGGCTTTTTTGAGAAGACGGAGGCAAATCTCTATCAAGGCGAGGATTTGGACGTGCCGACCTTTCTCCGTCGCGGCATAAGGATTCAGCTCTGAGGTTTGTCTGAGCAGATACTTTGTGCAGGTGTTGCTGGAATCGTCTTAGTGCTTGTTGTATAGTATTTTGTATGTTTGTATAACGGCGTTTGTAACGCAGGCGGCCAAGCTTTGCTGCAAAAAATCTTCCACTTCTTGTTCTCTATGAACCTCAACTCCGAAAAACTTAAGTCCGACATCAAGGCGGCCATAAGCATGTACACCGCCAAGCCTGCCGAGGCCATGCCGGGCTACGATGAGAAGCTGCTTTCGCGCGTCATCGCCAGAGTTGAGAATCTGGTCTTTCACTTCGGGACGGGGCTTATTACCAAGGAGACCGTGGACTTTCTCATGGAAGGCATCGAAAAGGCCGAGTCCGACCTCATTGACGCTGTGTGCGCTGACAACGTTTTCGCCCACGGGAAGGCTATGTTCGCAGTGGGCTTTGTCGTGCGAAAGACCTTGAGCGACCTGACGGGCATGAACCTAGTAAAACAGGGTGGCTAGAGCATTTACAAGACCATGATTCCGCGCTTGGCGTGCTTTTCAGCTTACGTAACGTAAACACTCCCTAACGGCAGCTTGTTTCGATCAGGTCCGCCATTTCCAGCAACTTGTTGAACTGGCCCACTGCGCCGCCGTCCGCCTCGCGGTTGAAGTGCATGGTTTGGAAGTCCAGCTTTGCGGCAGCCTCGATGTTTCGCAGGTTGTCGTCCACAATCAGGCAGTTTTCCGCCTTGGATTCCAGCTCGCCAAGCAGGCGGGCGTAAATGAGCGAATTGGGCTTTCTCAGTCCGACGTCCGCGCTAATAATCCACTTTTCTACCCAGCGATCCAGCCTGAAACGACGGCGCAAAAGGCGCGCCCATTCGCTCACATCGTTTGAAAGGCAGGCGATGTGCACGCCTCTCTCGCGCAGCGCGGCAAGCGTGGGCAGAAGTCCCGCGCTAAGGTTGTGTTGAAAAGTGTATTCGCAGTCCAGCCCGTCGTAGGCTTCCATCCCGCAGGCCATCCAGAAATCGTCAGAGTTCATGTGGCCGAGGCTGCACGCCTTGTAGTCGCGCTGAATGTGGTCGTCGGGCGCCTCGCAGCCGCGTTCGCGAAGGAATGGAATGAGCAGGTTTTCCACGTCGCGCCCGATTGAGTAGATTACGCCCATCGCGTCGAGCACGACCCATTCGATTTTGCTGCACTCTGACATGGGCTGAAATTGTGACAGTTTTTCCGATTACTTCGAGCGCTTAATTGCGCGTCCTGTGCCCAGCTTGCAGCTTGATATTGGGCGATTCTCGCGATACTTTCTCACACTAGTGAATGCGGAGGAAACAATACGTGCCCATGCCAGCCTTTGCGACGAGGTGCTGGCCGTCATAATGGAGGAAAACCGCGTGTTGCGGTCCACAGGCAACGTGCCCGAGGCCGAGTTCATCGAGCGGAAAAAATCCCTTCTGCCCCGTCTTGACGAGAGCTTGGACAAGCTGCGCGTCATACGCGAAAGCGGCGTTCTTGTAGGCGAGGCTGCGCGCAGGCAGATAGAGATAGCGCAAAACAAGCTGATGAAAATCTTCATGATTGACCGCGAGAACGAGCAACTACTTCTCAAGGTCTCGATGCCCGTTGCGCGAATGGGCGCAGCACCCGTCATCCGCAAAGCCGACCCCGACAAGGTTCGCCGCGCATACAAGGGCTAAGAGTTCCTTATGCTCTTCGCCGGCATGGCTGTTCCAATGTGGTTGCCAGTCCGTGCCATCGGCATATTGTATGATAAAAATGGACTCCTCTGAAGAAAGCCCGGCTCTGGCAATTTCCGCCGCCAAGGTACAGGCGGGCAAGATGCGCCGCATGGCTCGCGATCCCTTCCTGTTCCTCGTATGGGCTTCGCTTGGCGTGCTCATACTGGCGCAGTTCGCGTTCGCTGTCTGGATGATTAAGTAGAACGCATCGCGAATGTGTTGCCTGACCCGCGCTGGCCGGATAATCAGCTTGCAGTGATGAAGACAGCTATCGTCATTGGAGCGGGCATCAGCGGACTGGCCGCAGCCTGGCAACTGCGCCGCAGCGGAGCGGAAGTTCTCGTGCTGGAAGCTCGGGACGAGCCGGGCGGAGTCATGCTCGGCGAAACGCGCGAAGGCTTCCGAATCGAGCTTGGCCCGAGCGAAATGATGCTCAAAAACAAGGCGATGGAGCAGCTCGTTGCAGACATGGGCCTCG
>JAFGLA010000091.1 GCA_016928295.1 Opitutales bacterium | reverse complement strand
CATCACGATCGAGCCGTTCCGCGCCAAGCCCTTCCCGATTGTGAAGGACCTTGTCATCGACCGCGGCGCCTTCGACCGCATCATTCAGGCCGGTGGTTTTGTCAGCATCCGCACGGGCGGCGTGCCCGACGCCAACATCCTGCCCATCGGCAAGGACGTGGCGGACGTGGCCATGGACGCGGCTTCCTGCATCGGCTGCGGCGCCTGCGTCGCGGCGTGCAAGAACAGCAGCGCGATGCTCTTCACAAGCGCCAAGGTCAGCCAGCTCAACCGCCTCCCGCAGGGTCAGCCAGAGAGGGACCGTCGCGCCCTTCTCATGATCAGTCAGATGGACAAGGAGGGCTTTGGAAGCTGCACCAATTACGGCGAATGTCAGGCCGTATGCCCCAAGGGCATCACGCTCGACCACATTGCCAAGCTGCACCGCGACTACGCCGTGGCCAGTTTCAAGAACATCTTCAGCAAGGTCGTGTAAGCTTTTCTTGTCCGACGCCTGAAAAGCCCTTCGGGCGACTCCTGCGATCGGGCGAACAGAAAGCGCCATCATGCGCCGCATTTGCAGGCGGGCCGTCAACAAGCGGTCCGCCTGTTTGTTTGTACGCGGAAGGAATTAGAGCGTTTCTCAAAAGAAAACCAAGAAACCAAAGTTGTTTATCCGCAGATGAAAAAGGATTCAAAGTGGATTACGAGAGATACGAGTCCTTATCCTTCTGCAATCTGTGTAAATCTGCGTAATCTGTGGTTAAATACTCTTATTTTGGGTTTATTTCGGCATTTGCACTAGGGAGTGTTTGGAAATTGGCGGACCGAGGAGGCTGGATGGATTTTCGAGGGAAAAATCAGAACATGAGGCAAGGTGAATCTGGATTCCCCGAGCCGAATGGGGCGGTTTTTCACCGAAAATACACCCGCATTCTGACGGGAGTCCGGTTTGCAAACACTCCCTAATCCACAAGGAGAGTCAGCAGCGTCTTGGTGTCCAGCTTGCACGCTGCGTTGCGGGGCAGGGCGGGCAGCGCCACAAAACGCTTTGGCACATGCACCGGCCCGAGCCGTTCGCGCAGGTGTTCGCGAAGCAGTTGCTCGATCTCGCAATTATAGCAGTCGCAGGGGACGTAGAACATTACTAGCGCCTGCCCCCATTCGACATCGGCCATCCCAAGCGCGGCCACGTCTTTCACAAAGCCGCTCGCGAAGGCAATGTCCTCCAGCTCCGCAGGGTCCAGCTTGACTCCGCCGCTGTTGATCACCCTGTCCATGCGTCCGTGAAGATGCAGGCGTCCTTCGGCGTCAAAACTTCCCTTGTCGTTAGTCTCCAGTCCCTTGCGAAGATCCACAGGGCCACCGGGAATCAACTCCCTGCACAGCGAGGCCGCCCTGACAAGCACCTTGCCGCTAATGTGCCCCCGCCCCGTTGTGCCAGCGGTCTCCTCAATGCCTATGCTGGCGTGTGGCAGCGCCATGCCAACGCCGCCCGCTACGCCAAGGCAGAGAAACTGGTCAGGCTTGAGCGCCGCTACAAGGGCTGCCGTTTCCGTCATTCCGTAGCTGGGGCAGAGGCGGATGCCAAGCTCGCGAGACTGCTCAAGAAGCGCGCTTTCTGTCGCCCCTCCGCCAAGAAGGACGCACTCAAAGCGACTAAGCCAGTCTGCCGCGCCGTCTCCCACAAGTCTTCGCAACTGCGTTGGTACGAGGGATAGAAATGCGCCCTCCGGCTCGAAACCTTTCGGCAGGCCCTCCCGTGCGTCCGAACCGCTTGAAAAGACAAGCCTGCCCCCCGATAGAGCGCAGCGCAAAAGCTGCATCAGCCCGCTCACATGATGCAAAGGCAGACAGCACAGGCTGCGATGTCCTTTCCTTTCTCCGAAAAAGTCGAGAAAGGCTTCGGCGGCGGCGCGAAGCGTTTCGGGTGAATGCACGGCAAAACGCAGTCGTCCGCTTGTGCCGCCAGTCGGGATCATTATGCTCCCGGGCCTGTGGTATTCAGCCGAAAGCGAGTCCAGCTCCGCCATTCGGGAGCTGCCCCAGTCGGGCGAGGTCAGCCACATCGAGCAGCCCTGCTCAAGCCCTGCTGCAAAGAGCTGGACAAAGCGTTCAGGCTCCTTTTCGCAGACGATAAGGGTGCTGCCCGTCGGAGGCAGTTTAGCGGCATTTGGGCTACTTAGCCCCAGCTTGCCGCTGTTTTCGCCATCTATTGTGAAAGTGAGTTCCATACCGCCTCCGCGTCTTCAAAGCCAATGCTATAGCTCTCAAGCATTACTCCTGCCGTGTACTGACCCCAGGCATCACCCTCGGCCCATACGCCGGTTGAAAAGCCGAGCGGCTCCGGCGCAGCGTCCCCGATGCAAAGAAGGCAGCCCCAAAGGCCGACCGGCCCCTCAAGGGCGCTGGATAGCACAGTCCGCCCCTTGCGCGCCGCAATCCAGCCGCGCAGCTTGAGCGGGTCTCCCGCAAGGGCCGGTTTGACAACAAGTGGCCCAGGCCAGTTTTTCCAAGTGTCCAGTCCGCCCTTTGTCACCACGCTTTCGTCGAGCGCAACCGCGACGCCGTGCTTTTCCATCAAGGTCAGCATCGCATCCTCCTGCCCCGTCGGGAAAGGCTGTTCAACAAAGTCCAGCGCCCCGCCGGATGCCTTGGCCAGCCACTCCATGCACTCGTCGGATTTGTGGGGGGCAATACTGCCGTTCGCGTCGATACGCAGCTTGCCCCGCGAAACCTGAAGGCTCTCAAGAAGCATCTCGACAATCTCCCTCTCGGTGGCGTCGGGCACGCCGTTGAGCTTGTATTTGAAGGTTCGGCAGCCAGCCTTGACGGCTTTGCCCATCTCGAAAAGGGCCGCCGGTCCGGGCGGGAGCAGCTTTGCCATCGGCCAAGAGCCGCCCCTTGGCTCAAGCCCCTTCATCATCGCAAGTGCGCTGCCAAAGGCAAAGCCCATGCTGGGCGGAAGCTCCCGATTTCGCAATGCGGCTTCAGTTGTTTCGCTGCCAAGCTCCTTGCAATGATTTGCGCAGGCATCCAGCCCTGCCCCGGGGAAATCCGGCACGGGCGCAATCTCTCCATAGCCGGTTTTACCCGACGCGTCTTCGAGGCGGACTATTATGCTGCGCCGTATGTCCCAACGTCCGTAGGCGTTCAGTATGGGCCGCGCAAAGGTGTGCCTTGCCTCTCTGCAAGTTAGCCGAAGCGGTGATACATTAATATCGCATTTTTGCGCATTTGTCTCACTCTCAACGTTTTCTTTCGCGTTGTTCATTGTAAGCAAAGATTTTTTTCTTGCGCGCCGCCCGCACAAGGTTTGTTCATGAATGATGGTGCCCGAAGACAGTAGTTTCAACCTCGATACAGGTTTTTATCTCGACGCGGACGGCTTTTTCACGCGCAACAGCCACACGGGGCTGACTTTTGACGACGTGAGCCTCGCAACGCGTTATTCGGAAGTCCTTCCGAGAGACACACGGCTTGAAACCCGTATTTCCGAGTCTCTGGAGCTTCACTTGCCGATAATATCGGCGGATATGGACACGGTTACCGAATCCAGTATGGCCATAGGCATGGCGCTGGCTGGCGGCCTTGGCCTTATCCACTACAACATGAGCGAGGATGCCCAGCTCAAGGAAGTGGCGAGGGTGAAAAACCACGTCCACGGCCTTATTCAGGAGCCGATTACGATCAAGCCGGACGAGACCATCGCCGACGTTCTCAAGCTAATCGACCAAAAGGGCTACAATTTCCACACCTTCCCGGTCGTTGACGACAGCGGGGTGTTCGTCGGCCTCTTGCTTGGTCGCGTTGTAAAGGACCGCTACCGCGCCACCCGCGTTCGCGATGCGATGATTTCGCCCGATCAGGTGTTCTGGGTGAACGAGAAGGAGCTTGGGGGAGATCCCATCGCAGCGGCGGACCGTTTCTTTGACGAGCACATGGGCATACACAAACTGCTCGTGCTCGACGACCGCATGCGCCTGAAGGGCATGTTCACCCTGACGGACATCGAGCGCATCAAGGACGAGGCAAGCCTTGACCGCAAGCCCGCCCGCGACAGCAATTTCCGCTTGGTCTGCGGCGCTGCAATGAGCACGACGCGCAAGGCGGACGGCTCTTTGGATGAAGACCGCATCCTTGGCCACGCGCACAACCTCGTCCGCGAGGGCGTGGACGCTCTGGCGGTATCCACCGCGCACGGACACACCAAGGGCGTTGGCGAGATGGTCAAATTGCTCCGTTCGGAGTTTGGCCGAGAAATCTCCATCATCGCAGGCAACGTCACCAGCGGCGAAGGCGTATGCTATCTGGCAGATTGCGGCGCTGACGCCATCAAAGTGGGGCAGGGGCCGGGGTCAATCTGCACAACGCGCATTGTGGCAGGCGTCGGTATCCCGCAGCTTACAGCCCTGTATGTTGCAAGCCGCGCCGCTGAAAAGAAGGGCGTGCGCATTCTTGCAGACGGCGGCCTCACAAAGAGCGGCGACATCGTCAAGGCGCTCACGCTGGCCGACGCAGTCATGTGCGGAAGCCTGCTCGCCGGTTGTCGCGAAAGCCCGGGCCGCGTGATGGAAATCAACGGCAAGATTTACAAGCAGTACCGCGGAATGGGCAGCCTCGAAGCGATGAAGGCCGGTTCCGCCGCCCGCTACGGGCACGACTCAAGCGACGCGAAGCGTTTCCAGAAGGCGGCCGCAGAGGGCATCGAGGCACTCAAGGAAGTGTCCGGCTCCTTGGACGATGTGCTTCGCCAGCTCGCAGGCGGCATCCAGAGCGGCATGGGCTACCTTGGCGCATCCTCTCTGCCGGAGCTTCGCAAACGCGCCCGCTACATCCGCGTATCCAGCGCAGGTATGCGCGAAGCCTCCCCGCATGACGTCATCGAGGTCAAGACAAGCAAGAACGACGAGTAGCAGCCCTTGGAGCCTCCCTTCGCTGATTCGGCTATCTACGTGGTGCAATTAACGTTTTACTTCAAAGGCCGTTCCGGTTCGGGACGGCTTTTTTGTGCCAGCATTTGCAGCGAACTGCCATTTTGACGCTGGAAAAACGCATGATGGCGCTTTAGGCTGCATATTCAGAGCTACAAAGCGGAATAAGCGTTTGCTGCGGACCATCCAAACACACAGTCATGAGCATCAGCACAAGAGGCGGAGACGACGGAACAACGGCGCTGGCATTCAACCGCCGCGTGTCCAAGACGCACCCCAGAGTCTGCGCCTACGGGGCGATTGACGAGTTCTCCGCCGCCATCGGCCTTGCCCGCGCCTTTCTATCCAAACAGGAGCACAAGGAAATCATCCTCTCAGTCCAGAAAGACCTCTTGCGTGTAATGTCCATGCTCGCCGTGGCAAACGAGGACAAAAGCCGCATGGGGCCTCGTTACCGGCCGATTGTCGAGGCTGACGTCGAGCGCCTTGACGAGGTAGTGAAGACTCTTGAAGCGCGAGTTCCGCCGTTTCGGGACTGGGTTCTACCCGGTGCAGATCCCGCCACAGCGCACCTGCATTACTCCCGTACCGTGTGCCGCCGTGCAGAGCGCGAAATCGTCGCAGCGATGGACGCCGGGCACGAGGTCGAGACGGACCTTTTGCGCTACGTAAACCGTCTCTCGGACATATGCTGGCTTATCGCAAGAGATTGCGACGGACCTGTTGAAGAAGCAAAGGCTGGCAATTCCCCCGCAGTTACTGCGTAAGCCACTGGAAAAGTGAGCTGAATAGCAGTATCGCCGGTGCCACGACATCCCCGCCGCCTGCCGCATCCGGGTTTCGGAAATCTTCCGGCCAGTATTCGCTACGGGCCGCGACTTCGAGGTCCAGCAACTCCTCGCGAATCGCCTTCGCGTCTTCCTTGCTGATGTGGCCCGCCTCTTCGAGCCTGTCTATCTCTTCAAACTTCTTTGCGTTTTCCAGTGCTCCGCTCTCTCGCCACATCGCGGCGCGCTCGTTGTCGGGGTTTTGCGCAAGGTAGCGAGCAAGCGGATTGTCCGCCAGAGCCTCTCGGGGATTCATGGCGTTGCGCTCGGCAAGGCTAGACTGTTCGGCCTTCTCTGCCGCCGTCTGGGGCTTGTTTTCCAGCTCGGGGACGGCTTCCTCCCCATTGCCGATGTACAAAACACCCTTTTCATCCGGCTGGGCTGGTGCTTCGAGACGGGCCACGAGGCTGCGCTTCTCAAGCATTTGCTCAAGCTCGGCTTCCGTGGCGGGGGTCTTGTCTTCAGCAAGAGGCGCCGCTTCCTTTTCAGGTAAGCTGGCAATCGCCGAATTTTCCTGGCTGTTGCCAGAGGCCGTCTCAGCCTGCGCGAATGCCGCTGGCGAAGCCAGTAGCAGGGCCGCTATCAAGAGTGTCTTGTTCATCAATAGGGAGTTGTTTCTGCAAAGGTGGACACTCTCAATGCGAACAGGGTTCCGTAAATGGCACAAGTTAGTAATTGGAAATCGGAAACGATTGTCGCGTCAGAAATGCCACACCATGGGTATTACAACAATGCAGGTGATAAAATAGACGATGTTGAGCGGCAGTCCGATGCGTAGAAAGTCCCCGAACTTGTAGTTTCCCACGCCGTAAACGTAGGTGTTTGTCTGATAGCCTATTGGCGTAGCGAAGCTGGCGCTAGCGGCGATTGTGGTGGCGATGGCAAATGGACGCGGGTCCATGCCGATACTTATTGCAATGTCCATTACAATGGGCGTCATCAAGACAACTGACGCATTGTTGGACATCACCTCGGTGAGTATGGAGGTTATGACGTAAACACCTGCCAGAACCAGCATCCCGCGCACAAACGGTTCGTCGATGCTCGCCGTTGCATACATCACTCTCTCTGCGAGAAGGCGCGCCGCTCCGCTGTCCTCCATCGCCATACCGAGGGCGAGCATTCCGTATATGAGTATCAGGATGCCCCAGTCGATGCTTGCATATGCCTCCTTGGGCTTTATGCAGCCGGTTCCCATAAGGATACCGCAGCCTAGAAGAGCCGCCACCACTACGGGCAGAAAGTTGAGCGAAGCGGTCAGCACAACGCCGAGCATCGTCGCGAGGACAATGGCCGTCGTGCGCGTTCGCGGGCGCGAAGGCGTGCCCGGGCGGTCCAGAAGCAGTATGTCGTCGCTGCGGCGCAGTGCCTCGCGCGCCTCGTCCGTCCCCATCATGAGCAGGGCGTCGCCGAAGGCGAGAGGCACCTTCTCGAAGCCCTGACGCAAGTTTATGCCGCGCCTGTGAATGGCCAGCACTATCATGCGGTAACGCTGGCGGAAATTGGTCTGCCCGATCGTCTGCCCGATGAGCGAGGAGCGGGGCGCTACGACGCCTTCCACTATCGAGCCTTCGTGAGCGGCTATGGTCTCGATGCCAAGCCCTTCCTCAAGGCCGACATCAACGCCCTCCAGTCCCCGCGTGCGCGAGAGGGCGCCCGGGCGGACGGCGATAACAAGGCGGTCGCCCTCTTGCAGGACTACGTCCCTTGTGTCTCCCGTGAGGGCCACCTCGTTACGGATGATTT
>JAFGLA010000090.1 GCA_016928295.1 Opitutales bacterium | reverse complement strand
CCCCTTTCCCTGCACATACGACAGGAAACCGTCGAGAATGGTATCCTCGTTCACAACTCCCTTTATTGGAGCCAGCGGACGGACAGGTTTGGCAATGGACTGGCCCGCGACATCGTTCTCTGACGGCATTCTGCCGACAATGCCACAAGCTCGCCCCCGCGGTCAAGAGGCCATGCCCATCGGCGACAAACCGCTTGCGTATAAAACAAGGCTCTAGGAATAAACAAGGTCTCACAAGTGCAATTCTCTAACTTGACTATTAATCGACCTATTCTAAAACGCTACAAACACCCATATGCACTTACATCTCAAAACCATCGCGGCCATACTTGCCGCGATTGCCATCACCGGCACAAGCCTGTCCGCACAAACAACCCTGGTGACAAACTACACCGGAAGTGTTACCGGCAGAAACCAAATAGGAGAAGGACAAGCCTGCTCTTTCACTGTCGGCGAAGAAAGCGCCACGCTTGCAGGAATCTCTGCATTCTTCAAGATTAGCAACACATCGTTCACTGCCAGCATACACCGAAATAACGCTGGTGCAATCGGGTCAACGATCTGCACCTCGTCTATCAGCGGCCTTACAACTGGAACGATTGATAATCTTAATTTCTCCAATTTTTCAGGTAACACGGAGCTTGATGCCAATACCACCTATTGGCTTGTAATAAGTCCTGATGACGTCTCAACCACCACATCAGGATGGTTTGTTGCCGACGTAGCATCGACCAGCACCTTCGGCTGGGAAATAAACAACGGGCTGAAGTTTAGCTCCTACGGCTCTTGGTACAACCTTTCCACAAGCGCTGCTGCACAGTTCAGCGTTTACACCGTACCGGAACCAGCCACATATGCCGGACTCCTCGGAATGGGAGCCTTGGGCATAGCCCTGATACGCCGCAAACGAAGCTAACACAGATTCACACGAAACTTTGCACAAAACCCCGCAGCTGCACACTGCGGGGTTTTGTTTTATCGAGAGAGCACGCTCAAATGTTAAGAAAATTGTCTCAGAACAGGGCGTTGTTCCACGAAGTGTTAAGAAAATCTGCTCAGAACGAGTCTTTTGTTAAAATAATTAGCTCAGAACGGCTTCAATATAAGCACCCTACCTGAAATAGCCCTGCTGCTTCTCGCTTATCGGCAGCCCCACCCGCTCCATCACGGTTAGCATATCCTCCCATATCTGCCTTTTTACGGCGTTGCTGCCATACTGAAGCACATATGAGGGGTGATAGGTCGGCATCAAAGGCGTTCCCTTGAAATCGAACCACTGGCCGCGAATCTTCCCAAGACGGCGGTTCTTGTCCGGCCCCATAAGGCCGGTAACAGCGGTGTTGCCAAGAGCGACGATCACCTTTGGACGCACCACTTCCACCTGAGCCATGAGGTAAGGCAGGCAAAAGGCCATTTCCTCTTCCGTCGGCGGACGGTTCCCCGTGGCCTGCCCCGTCTGCGGACGCCAGTTCATGATATTGCCGATATAGACCTGCTCGCGTGACAAGCCCATCGCGCTAATAATCTTTATCAGGAGCTGCCCCGCCTTGCCGACAAAAGGAATCCCCTGCGTCTCCTCGTCCGCTCCCGGGGCCTCGCCGCAGAAGAAAATGTCCGCATCTATATTGCCATTGCCGAAGACAATCTGCTTGCCCGGGTTGAGGTTGGCCTTGCAAACGGGGCAATTCAGCACCCGATCGCGCAGCCACTCCCAGCGCATGCGCTTGTCCCCTTCGGGAACAGTGAACGATGGCGGCTCTGGAAGAGCCGGTCCCTGCTCAACCACGACTGCCGGAGCAGGCTTGCGATAAGGTTTCATCTCAAAAGCTGGTTCGTCTGCAACTGGCAAAACTGCGGGAGCCTGCCTGTCTATGGCTGGGGCCGCATCCGCCAAACGCCGCGAGGGCGCCGCGTCAGCCTGCGCTGCCCCCGCGCCCTGTTTTGCGCGCACAGCCGTTCTAAGCGCGGCAATACTCTCCGGCGCAACGTACACAAGCTCGTCGCCGTCGGCCTTGCGTCGCTTGAGTTCATCGACAAGGGCGAGTATTCGTTCACGCATGGGAAAAGCTTATGAGCGCAGCCCATCCAAGGGCAAGCACAGCGAAGTGCATTGAATAAAAACGCCGCTGTATGCAACGACTACCGCCGCGCAACCGCGAGGGCATCCGGCAAATCAACGCGCCCCTCGTAAAGGGCCTTGCCAATAATAACGCCGTCGAAATTCGACTGACGCTCGTCGATTCCCCTGAAACGCTCCACATCCGCTATCGCCCCGACGCCTCCAGAAGCGATTATACGGCAGGGAACACTGACACACATCTCTTCCTGCGCCTCGTAGTTAGGCCCCACAAGCATCCCGTCGCGGGAAATATCCGTATAAATTATTGTCTGCACGCCAAGATCCGCCACCGCCTTGGCCAGATCCAAAGCCTTGGCCTCCGCAGTATCCACCCAGCCGCGCACGGCTACCTTGCCCCCCTTGGCATCTATACCAATGGCGATTTTTTCGGCATACTTACGCACCAACTCAGCAATGAACGCCTTGTCGTCCACCGCCTTGGTACCGATGACAACGCGCGACACGCCCGCAAGAAACGCACGCTCCACGTTGCCAAGATCGCGCATTCCCCCGCCCATCTGCACCTTCATGCCGGTGGCGCAAATCGCCTCGATAGCGGCCCAGTTGCATGGATTACCCGTGAAAGCACCGTCCAGATCCACCACGTGCACCCACTCGGCCCCCGCTTCCGCCCAGCGGCGAGCCGGTTCGGCAGGGTCTTCAAAATACACGCTCTCCTGATCCAGACGCCCCTGCACAAGGCGCACTACTCGACCATTCTTGATATCGACTGCGGGATAAATCTTCATCTGTGGACCTTCAGTAAATGGATTGGCAGGATGCGGACGAGAAAAAAGCCGCGATTACCTTCATATCAAAGCAATCATGCGCCCACCAGACTACAACTTAAAAAAACACAAGACACACCACAGCACTTATACATGCCCCCGACGTTCGAGCATAATCGCCTTCAACTCGTCCCAACGCGCAAGGTAGCGCACAAGATGCGCCTTGCCTGAGGCAATCTCTCGCTCGATAAGCTCACGTGCACAACGCAACTCCAGCGCGTAAGCCTTGTCGTCCAACAGACCTGCGAAATGGGCCGTACGCGCCCAGAGAAGGTACGTCGTCAGCGCGTCAAAGTCGTTGTAGTCCACAATATCCTTCAGCCGCCCCTCCAGCCAAAGCTGCCACACCGTGCCGCCGTTAACGTCGATCTTGCCCGGGATTCCGCTCAAGGTGGCGATCTCGTCAAGACGCGGCATAGCGCCCCAGCGCCCCATGCCGATTATCTGCCCTAGGTCGATACTACCGTCGCTGGAGCTTGAGAAATAGTCCAGCCCTAGCCACGGCTTGTCCGGCCTCTCCGCAAAGCCGTGACTGTCGAGGCCGTGGACAATGGACCTTTGAACCACGATGGGAATGTCCGAATTGTTGGAATTGTAACCCACGAGCTGCGGGTGGTTCGTCCCAACGGCCTTGAGAAAGTTCTCGATTATGTAACGCTCCGTCCACTTCGGGTCAGATGCATCGCTTGGCATACTGACGAGCTTCAGCTCCGGCCCCTGCCCGTTTCTCCCCGCATCGCGAAAAACTCCGCATATCGACACGACGCGGCAAAGGGCAGTCTTAACAAAAGGACGCGGTCTTTCGGGCGTTGCACCGGCCTCTGCCCACATGGCGCGAAAGCTCTCCTCGTAGCTGAACGGAGGGTTGTGCTCAACATGGTGCAAAAGCTCTCCGCTGAGCGGGTCGGGGATCCATTCGATGTCGAAGCAAAAAATCTTGTCCGCGATGCTCTTGAACATGCGTCTATCAATTCCACAAACGCGCGCTCATTACAAGCCACCGAAAGGAGATAATCGCTTTCGTACCGGGCAGGTAATGCACTGGACAGGCCCCCAGCCTCGCATATATGTTCACCGTTTCATGGAAAAAGCACTTTCACCCGAGAACGTACAGATAATCGACCGCACGCTGGCAATCCGCTGGAGCGACGGGGTCGAGGATTATCTGGACCACGAGCTTTTGCGCGCCCTTTCTCCAAGCGCGGAAAACATCGGCGAAGCTGACTTTTTCGGCAACATCCACGGTGGGGACTCCCGTGTCAGCTACCCGGGGGTGCGCGTTCGCAGCTGGAAATGCATCGGCAACTACGCCCTGCAACTGGTATTCAACGACGGGCACAACACAGGCTTTTATTCATACAAATACCTGCGCCTGATAGCGGAAAAGGAGCGCAGCGGCTTCAAGTTCCCATTTGAAAAGCCGGTAATCAAGTGCTCCGGCCACCATCACGACGATGGGCATCACCATCACCACTAGGGGACGTCGAGCCTAGCCACACAGGCAAGGGCATCTGCAACAGAACATGGCCGAGGACGCGCCATGTATAACAACTCAGTTTTGAGGGGGCTAAGGCCCAATTAACACAACATCAATGCCAACAGAACTTAACAGTCGCCAACGCGCCAAACTGCGCGGAATGGCCATGTCAATCAAGAGCCAGGTCCACATCGGGCGCGGCGGACTTAACGCGGGCGCAATCCGCGAAATCAGCTCCGCTCTGGATCGCGATGAACTCATCAAAGTCCGCGTCGTGGCGGACGACCGCGAGACAAGAGCCGCTATCATGCAGGCAATTGCCGACGAAACAGGAGCCTGCCTCTGCGGAGCCACCGGTACGGCAGCCAGCTACTACCGCCAGTCCAAGGAAAAGCGCATCAAGATAGACTAGGCCGTGTTCACGAATTTGTGAACAAGCACCCAGCCTTTCCAATGGACACCGCAGCAAGCAGGCCCTCTCTCCACCCCCTGCCCGACCGGATTATCCCCGGGCAGCCGCCAACGGCGCTTGCCCCGATGCAGGACATCACCGGGCACAGCTTCATGCACCTGCTGGCGATATGCGGAGCGCCTGACTACTATATCACAGAGTACTATCGCGTACACGACAGCTCCCGTCTGGACGTGGATATTCGTCGCTGCATTTGTGAGAACACCACGGGACGCCCCATTATCGCGCAAATAATCGGCGAAGACCCCGTGCACATCCGCCGTGCGGCGCGGGAACTGGCCCCGCTACCCATCGCTGGAATAGATTTGAACCTCGGCTGCCCTGCGCCCAAGGTTTTCCGCAAGAACGTGGGCGGCGGGCTGCTGAGAGACCCGGCAAGAGTGAACGAGATTCTGGCCGTTCTGCGGGAGGAAAGCCCGGGAACCCTAAGCGTAAAGATGCGCTACGGCTTCGAGGACGACAGCAACTTCGACACCTTTCTCGAAATCATCGACAGGCACAATGTGGATCTGGTCAGCCTGCACGCGCGAACAGTCCGCCAGCTCTACCGCGGCCAGCCGGATTACAGCTACATCACCCGCGCGGCAAAGGCCCTGCGCTGCCCCGTGCTTGCAAACGGAGACATCGGAAGCTGCGAAAAGGCTGCACGCGTTCTCAAAGAAACCGGCGCCTTCGGAGCCATGATTGGCAGGCCCGCCGTGCGCAATCCGTGGATATTCCGCCAGTGCCGCGAACACTTTGCCGGTCTTTCCGTGTTCAAGCCCACTCTTGCCGATGTGCGCGAATACGTGGACAGGCTCTGGGAAGTGACGGACGAAAAGGGCTTGAGTGACGACAAGCACATCCCGCGAATGAAGAAACTGCTCAACTTCATAGCCCTGGGCGTGGATGAAGAAGGCGCGTTTCTTCGCGCCATGCGCCTTACGCAAACCAAGAGCGAGCTAATGAACCTCTGCGACGAGTGCCTCTTGGAAAACGGCAACGCGGACAAGCTCTTTGCCCCTGACGCGCACGCGCACCTAATAGCGCGTCCGAACCACGAGGGGCCGGAAAAACAAACCTGCGAATAGCGGCGCATGGGCTGGAAAGACCGTTCGCAGCAGAAATCAAAGTTGTCGAAGCTGGCCATAATAAGGCCACGCCCAACTGCGGACTAGAGCCTTTTGCAGTTAGGTGGACTCCATCGGCAAGATGATGAATGAGGAGGCGGCAAGGCTTTGCTGATGAGGCTGGGACGGGCCCCTGCCAATCAGCGAAACGCAGCCGGAACTCATCCAGCGTCTTG